>PWER01000122.1 GCA_003553565.1 Nitriliruptoria bacterium
TCGACGTCGTCGGCCTCATCGACGTCGTCGGCCTCGTCGGGCTCCTCCTCGCAGGCGGCGAGCAGCAGCGTGAGTGCGGCCAGCGCGGCGAGCGTGGCCAGGATGCGTCGGTACATGGCGACCTCCAGAGCGGGCCCCTGGCAGGGGCGGGATACGAGCATGGTAGGACAGGCGGGCGCCCTGCGCGCGGCCTGATGCGCGCATGCGGGCGTGACGCGGCACCGGCAGCCCCCGGGGCCACGGCCTGGTCACTGCGGCGGCAGGCGCCGCAACCCGACCTCGCGCAGCTGGGCATCGTCGACCCGGGCGGGCGCGTCGGTCATCGGGTCGTAGCCGCGTGCCAGCTTGGGGAAGGCGATGACGTCGCGGATCGACGCCACCCCGGCCATGAGCATGACCATCCGGTCCAGGCCGAAGGCGATGCCCCCGTGCGGCGGCGCGCCGTGCGCCAGCCCACGCAGCAGGAACCCGAACTTCTCCTGGGCCTCCTCGGGGGTGATGCCCAGCACGTCGAAGACCTGCTGCTGCACCCCGGGGTGGTGGATACGGATCGACCCGCCACCCAGCTCGGTGCCGTTGAGCACCAGGTCGTAGCCGCGGGCGGCCACGGCGCCGGGGTCGTCGGTCAGGTGCGGCAGGTCCTGCTCGCGGGGCGCGGTGAACGGGTGGTGCAGGGGGTCCCAGCGCGCCTCGTCGGGGTTCCACTCGAACAGCGGCCAGTCGGTGACCCACAGGAAGTCCCAGCGGCCCTCGGCCGGCGAGCCCGGGCCGATCAGCCCCCGGTCCTGGGCCAGCGCCACCCGCAGGGCGCCCATCAGCTCGCGGGTGAACGTCGCCGGGCCGGCACCGAAGAAGATGAGGTCGCCCACTCCTGCGCCGGTGGCGCGCAGCAGGGCGTCGACCTCGGCGGCGCTCATGAACTTGGTCAGCGGGCTGCGCAGGGTCGGCCCGTCCTCGCCGTCCTCGACCGCGCCCCAGGCCAGGCCCTTGGCGCGCCGCCCCTTGGCCCAGTCGACCCAGTCGTCGAGCTGCTTGCGGGTCAGCGCGGCACCGCCGGGCAGCGTCACGGCCACCACGACGCCGCCGGCATCCAGGGCGCCCCGGAACACCCCCACCTCGGTGTCGGCGAACACCGCGGCGAGGTCGACCAGCTCGAGCCCGAAGCGCGTGTCGGGCTTGTCGGTGCCGAAGCGCCGCATCGCCTCGTCGTAGGACAGGCGCGGGAAGGGGGTGGCCAGCTCCACATCGAGGATCTCGCGCCACAGGGTGGCGAACAGCTCCTCGAACAGCGCGTAGAGGTCCTCCTCGTCGATGAAGGACGCCTCCACGTCGAGCTGGGTGAACTCGGGCTGGCGGTCGGCGCGCAGGTCCTCGTCGCGGAAGCACCGGGCCAGCTGGTAGTAGCGCTCGACGCCGGCGACCATGAGCAGCTGCTTGAACAGCTGGGGGCTCTGGGGCAGCGCGTAGGCCACGCCGTCGCCGGCGCGGGTGGGCACGAGGAAGTCGCGGGCGCCCTCGGGGGTGGAGCGGGTCAGCATCGGCGTCTCCACGTCGATGAACCCGTGGGACTCCATCACGCGGCGGATGAGGCTGGTGATCTGCGCCCGCAGCCGCAGCCCGTGCGCCGGCGTCTCGCGGCGCAGGTCGAGGTAGCGGTGGCGCACGCGCAGGGTCTCGTCGGCTTCCACGCCGCCCTCGAGCGGGAACGGCGGCGTCTCGGCCGGGCTGAGCACGGTGACGCTGGAGGCGGCCACCTCCACCTCGCCGGTGGCAAGGCTCGGGTTCTCCATCCCCTCGGGCCGGCGACGCACCGTGCCGTGGATCTGCAGCACCCACTCGGGGCGGACCTCGTGGGCGGCGGCCAGCGCCGCGGAGGCCGAGGGGTCGGCGACGACCTGGCAGGTGCCGCTGGCGTCGCGCAGGTCGAGGAAGGCCACGCCGCCGTGGTCGCGGCGCCGCGACACCCAGCCTGCGAGCGTGACGGTCGCATCGGTGTGGTCGGCGCGCAGGGTGCCCGCGCCGTGGGAGCGCATCGAGCCGTAGGGGTGCACAGGAGCCTCTGGTCGCCGGATCGTGGATGGCCTCGGGCAGGCTAGCCGCACCGGGCGGGTCGCCTCCACCACCATCGCGCGCCAGCGGACCGCTGCCGCGTCACTGCCAGGCACGCGTGGCAGGCTCGGGGCATGGCCGCCCCCGCCCGCCCGTCGCTGACCCGGACGGTGGTGGGGTATGCGTTGGCAACCCACTTCGCCCCGACGGTGGCGGTGACCGGGTTCGTGACGCTGCTGGTGTGGGCCGCCGGAGCCGAGCCGGGCCGCCTCGGCCTGGCAGCGGGGGCGGTGCTGGCCGGGCAGGCATCGGTGGGGTGGGCCAACGACTGGGTCGACGCCCCGCGCGACCAGGCGGCCGCGCGGCCCGACAAGCCCACGGTCACCGGGGCAGTCTCGGCGCGGTCTCTGCGGCGAGCCGCGCTGGCGGCGCTGCTTGTGGCGCTGGTGCTGACCGCGCCGCTGGGGGCCGGCGCGCTGGCAGCCCACGGCGGTGCGCTGGCGGCCGCGTGGGCCTATGACCTCGGCGTGAAGCGCACCATGGCCAGCCCGCTGCCCTATGTGGTCGCGTTCGCTCTGCTACCGGTGTTCGCGGCCTCCGTCGTCGGCGGCGTCGCGCCCGCGTGGACCGCGCTGGCCGCCGGCCTGCTGGGCGGAGGGGCGCACTTCACCAACACCGTCGGCGACCTGGACTGCGACGCCGCCACCGGGGTGCGCGCGCTGCCCCACCGTCTTGGGGCGGGCGGATCCCTTGTGGCAGCGGGGCTGCTGTTCGCCGGGGGCGTGGCCACCGTCGCCGGCGGGCTCGCCGCTGCCGGCCGAGGTGTGCCGTGGCCGGCGCTCGCGGCGGTGGCGGCGGTGATCCTGCTCGCGCTGGTCGCCGGGGTCGTGGGACGAGGCCGGGCGGCCTTCCGGCTGACGCTGGCGGCAGCAGCCGGGCTGGTGCTGGTGCTCGTCGCGGTGGCCGCGGAGGTGCTCGGGGCACCGGCGACCTGACCGCCCCCAGGAGGCTGGCAGAGCGGCGGTGCGGGTAGCCTCGGACTCACCGGCGGTCGGCATGAGCCGGCCCGTTGCCCGACACCGGGAGCGCGTGGTGCACCGACCCAAGCACGAGCGGATCCGGCGCATCCGCACCGAGGACGATCTCGTCGAGCACCTCGAGGTCGAGGCGAACCAGCAGGCCCGGCGCCGCTACGGCGAGTGGGGCTTTCTCATCGGCGCTGGCGTCGTGGCGGCCGTGGCGCTGCTGCTCGGGCTGCTGGGCTGACGCGCCGCGGCGGCACGTCCCCGAGCAGCGGCCCGAGCAGCGGCCCGGGCGCTCGGCGTGGGCACTAGGGCTCGAGGCTCGCGCGGACCTCGGCGACGACGTCCGCCCGGGCGATGCTGCGCTGCTCGCCGCTGCCGAGATCGCGCAGGGTGAGCTGCCCCTCGGCGACCTCGCGCGGACCGATGAGCACCGCCAGGCGGGCATGAGCCCGGTCGGCGGCCTTGAGCTGGGCGCGCATGCTCCGCCCGTCGGCCAGCAGATCGGCCGACAGCCCGGCGCGGCGCAGCGCCGTGGCGGCCGCGAAGGCCTCCTGGCCCACCCCCTCGCCGGCGAGCACCACGAACGTGTCCACCCGCGGTGCCGGCTCGGGCACAAGGCCCGCGCCCTGCAGCGCCAGCACCGTGCGGTCCACGCCCAGCGCCCACCCGATGCCGGGGAAGCGCTCGGGCCAGCCGAGGTCCTCGGCGAGGCCGTCGTAGCGCCCGCCGCCACCGACGGCGTTCTGCGCGCCGAGATCGGCGGCGGTGTACTCGAAGGTGGTGCGCGTGTAGTAGTCGAGGCCGCGCACCAGCAGCGGATCGTGGGTGAGCGGCACGCCCTCGGCCTCCAGCAGGCGGCACACCTGCTCGTGGTGGGCCTTGGCGGCCTCGCCGATGTGGTCGATGAGCCGGGGCGCGTTGGCCATGATCTCGGGCATGCCCGGCGCCTTGGAGTCGAACGCGCGCAGCGGGTTGAGGTGGCGGCGCTCGGCCACATCGGGCGGCAGCTGGTCAGCGAAGCGGTCGAGGTAGGCGTTCAGCCGCTCGCGGTAGGGGCCGCGGTCCTCGCGGTCGCCGAGGCTGTTGAGCCGCAGCGTGACCTCCTGCAGGCCCGCGCGGCGCAGCGCCTCGTAGCCCAGCAGCACGATCTCGGCGTCCAGCACGGGATCCTGGGCGCCCAGCGCCTCCACGCCGACCTGGTGGAAAGCGCGCTGGCGACCCGACTGCGGGCGCTCGTAGCGGTAGAAGTCGCCGGCGTAGGCGTACTTCACCGGCAGCGCCGCCTGGCGGGGCACCCCGGCGGTCAGCGCGGCGCGCACGATCGCAGCGGTGCCCTCGGGCCGCAGGGTCAGCGAGCGCCCACCGCGGTCCTGGAAGGTGTACATCTCCTTCTGGACGATGTCGGTGGACTCGCCGATGCCGCGCGCGAAGACCTCGGTGTGCTCGAACACCGGGGTGCGCACGCGCTGGTAGCCGGCCTCCAGCGCGGTGCGCAGGAACGCGTCGTGGACGGTGTCGAACGTCGCGGCCTCGGGCGGCAGCCAGTCGGGCGCGCCCTTCACTGGGTCGGGGAGGTCCATGGGCGCCAGGCTAGTGCCTGGGACCGCCCGCCGGGGCGCTCACGCGTCGGCGAAGCGCCCCACGACGGTCGAGGTGTCCACGCCCTCATAGGTGGGGGCGAACAGGCGCCAGTAGTAGGCCTCCTCGAGCGTGCGCAGCGGGGGGTCGGCCTCGTCGCGGCGCGCGGCCAGCTCGGCCGCGTCGACCTGGCCCTCGACGTGGTCGCGCAGCACGTCCGAGGAGCCGGTGCCGTCACCGAACTGCTCCTTGCTGCGCCACAGCAGGGCCTCGGGCAGCCAGCCATCGAAGGCCTGACGCAGCAGCCACTTCTCCGGGCGCTGCGGGCTGGAGACCTTCCAGGCCGCCGGCAGCGCCAGCGCGGTGCGGATGACGTCGAGGTCGAGGAACGGCACCCGCGCCTCGAGCCCGTGGGCCATCGTCACCCGGTCGCAGCGCTGCAGGTTCAGGTTGTGCAGCCCCGACACGCCCTCGACGAGGGCCTCGTGCAGCGGCCCGGGCGCGTTGATCTCCTTGAGGTAGTCGTAGCCGGCGAACAGCTCGTCGGCGCCCTCGCCGGTCAGCACCACCTTCACGTGCTGGGCGGGGAACTCGGCGAGCAGATCGTTCATGACCGCGCTGTGGACCAGCATCGGATCGAACGACTCGATCGAGACCACGGTGCGTGGCAGCGCTGCCACGAGGTCCTCGGGGGTGACGATGCGCTCGTGGTGCTGCGTGCCGAGGTGCTCGGCGACCTCGCGGGCCGCCTCGAGGTCCGCCGAGCCCTCCATGCCGACCGCGAACGAGTGCAGCGTCTTGCCCTGGGCGGCGGCCTCGCGCGCGGCGATCGCGCCGATCAGCGAGGAGTCCAGGCCGCCCGACAGGAACCCCCCGACGGGCACGTCGGCCATGAGCCGGCGCTGCACAGCGGTCACCAGCGCCTGGCGCAGCTGGGCGAGGTCCTCGGGTGTGGGCTCCTCGTCGGTGCCGTGCTCGCCGGTGACGACGCGGTGGGGCTCCCAGTCGGTGGCGAACGGCACGAACCCGGCCTCGTAGGTCCACCAGTGGCCCGGCGGGAACGCCTCGACGAACGGCAGCCAGGCGCTCGGAAAGGCCTTGAGCTCGCTGGCCAGCACGACCGTGCCACCGTCCTGGGCGATGTAGAGGGGCTTGATGCCCAGCGGGTCGCGGGCGGCCACGAGCTGCCCGTCGGCGGTGGCCACGGCGATGGCGAACATGCCCCAGAGGCGCTCCAGCTCGGCGGGCCCGTGATGGCGCACCAGGTGGAGGGCGACCTCGTTGTCGGAGTCGGTGGTGAAGTCCTCGGCCGGCAGGTCGCCGCGGAGGTCGGCGTGGTTGTAGATCTCGCCGTTGCCGACCATGGCCGCGCCGTCAGCGGCGAGGATGGGCTGCTGGCCGCCGACGACATCGACGATCGCCAGGCGGGTGTGGCCCAACCAGGCATCGCCCACGCGGGCTGCTCCCTTGCCGTCGGGCCCGCGGTGAGCGAGCCGCTCGAGCATGCCCTTGCCGTCGGAGTCGGTGAAGTCGCCTCGGGCGGCGACGATCCCGCACATGGTTGGGAGCCACGCACCTTCCGTCTGCTCGCGATCAGGACGCGCGCGGGCAGGGAGGCAGCGATCAACGCCCGCCATACCTGATGGCCCCGCGCTCAAGCAACGATGATACCGCGTCACGGGCCGTCGCAATCCTCCGGGGTCGTCGCCACGGATGGCGCGCCGGCCGCGACGCTGACGCGCCCCGGGTCACGGGGACCCGGGGCGCGTCGGCTCGTGCGCGAACGATGGGCGGAGGCTAGCCGATGATGCCGGCCTCCTCGAGGTGGTCGCGGGCCACGTCCTCGTGGGGGATGCCCTCCTCGTCGGCGCGCAGATTGAGCTCGATCATCGTGTCGGTGTCCAGCGACGCGACGATCTCGTTGGCGAGGTCCTCGAGCTCGGGGTACTCCTCGACGATCTCCTCGCGCATCGTCACCGCCGGGTTGTACTCGGGGAAGAAGCTCTCGTCGTCCTCGAGCACCTCGAGGTCCAGCGCGCCGATGCGCCCGTCGGTGGTGAACACCATGCCGAACGCGCAGTCCTCGGGGCTCTCGGCGGTCTCGCTGTAGATCACGCCCTCGTCGAGGATGGTGATGTTGTCATCGGCCACCTCGATCCCGTAGTGCTCGGACATGCCGGGCCAGCCGTCGTCCCGGCCGACGAACTCCTCGGCCAGGCACATCTGCGCCGCATCGGGATCCTCCGCGGCGAGGTCGGCGAGCCCCGACAGCGTCTCGACGCCGTGCTCGTCTGCGACCTCCTGGCTGGAGGCGATCGCATAGGAGTTCTCGAAGTCGGCGCGGTCGCTCCACA
>PWER01000028.1 GCA_003553565.1 Nitriliruptoria bacterium
ACGACGTAGGAGACGCCGTCGATGGTGGTGATCTCGCCGGGCACCGTGGCGGTGTGCAGCGCGTCGGAGTCGCCGCTGCGAAACGCCATGGCCATCCGGCGCAGCTGGTCATAGGTGAGGTCCTCGTCGGCCTCGACCGCATCCTGGGTGGCGCGGAAGGTCCGCAGCAGCCGCGCCGGGTCGGCGAGCATGCCCACGCTGGCGACCTCGTCGACCATCGCCGAGAGGAACTGCTGCTGGCGCTCCATGCGCCCGAAGTCGTTGTCGATGCGGCGCACGCGCACGAAGCCCAGCGCATCCGAGCCGTCCATGCGGACCTCGCCGGCCGGGAAGTCGACCTTGGCGTGGTCGTCCTGGATGGGCTCGTCAAGGTCGATGGTGACGCCGCCGAGCTCATCGACGACGTCGATGAAGCCGGCGAAGTCGACCTGGGCGTAGTGGTCGATCCGCACGCCCGTGACCGATGCCACCGTGTCGACCAGACACTCGGGACCGCTCGTGCGCTCGAGCAGCTGCCCGGTGGCGAAGGCGGCGTTGAGCTTCTCGACACCACCGTTGCACAGCTCGACGCGCAGGTCGCGGGGCACGCTGAGCAGCTGCACGTCCTCGCGCTCGGGGTTGAGCTGCGCGATCATGATCGTGTCAGCGCGCGAGATGTCGCCATCGGCGCGTCCATGCTGCTGCGCCGTCTCCTCGTCGAGGCGCTGCCGGCCGTCGATGCCCACCAGCAGCACGTTGGTGACCTCATCCAGCGGCTCGACAGCGGGCTCGTCGTCAGAGCCCTCGTCGTCGGAGCCTTCGGCGAGCTGGGTGCCCTCGGCCTGGTCGCTCTCGGACCCCTGGATCTCTTCGTCGACGCCCAGCGCCTGGATCGAGAGGTTGCCCACCGAGGTCTGCAGGACCATCGCCGCCGCTGTTGCGGCGGTCACGCCGAGGAACAGCAGCGTGCCCAGCACGCCCCACAGCAGGCGCCGGCTCGCCCGCGCTCGCGGGCGGCCGCTGCCTGTCTGGTCCTGCGCCATGCGTCTGATCCTTCCGTGCTGACGCGGCGTTCACGCCTCGGCGATCCGGCGGATGCGGGCTCACACGATGCGAGTGGGCGCAGCGGGAGTCAGTCCGCGCGCCTGGCCGTGGCGGCCCAGTCTAGTCGGGTCCGCCGGTCTTCGTTCGGCGTCGCTGTAGCCCCTCCGTCCATCGGGCACGACTCATCGAGCGGCGATCGGGGTGACGACCACGGCCCAGCACGGCTGACACCGTCACGCGGGTCGGGGTTCCACACCACGCTGGCCAGGATCCCCGCAGCTAGCCCAGGCGCACCGTCGTAGAGGTGGCGAAGCGGTCTGCGATCAGCCCCTTCAACCCGTGCGGGAAGCGCTCGCTGGCAGCGCGGTGCGGCTCGCGAAGGGCCCGCTGGGCGTCCCCATCCCCGGCGAGAGCTGCGATGCAGCGCTCGGGCAGGACGTTTGCCAGCGCGAGGATCGCCCCGTCGCAGCGCAGCGCGCCGGCGTGTGCGAGCACTGCCGGCGAGCCCACATAGACGCGCCCTGCGAAGGCATCCAAAGTGTCCGCCAGGCGCACGGGATCGCCGGTGGAGTCCTTGACCCCGGCCACCGGCAACCGTGCCAGCGCTTCGACCGGGATGCCGGGGGCCGACACCAGCGGGAAGTGGTAGGCGAGCACCGGCAGCTCGTCCGCGGCCTCGGCGACGGTGCGGTAGTAGCCCGCCAGGTCGGCGGCGTGCGGCGGGGACAGCACGAGCACCGCGTCTGCGCCGGCCTCGCGCGCCCGTCCCGTCAGCGCTGCGGCGTCGCGGCGCGCCGGCGCGCCGGTGCCGGCCACGACGGGGACGTCGTCGGGCACCGCAGCGCGCACCGCGGTGAGCAGCTGCGTGCGCTCGTCGGGCGCGAGGGTGGCTGCCTCGCCAGTGCTGCCGGCGACCACGACCCCTCGGACGCCGAGGTCCACCAGCCGCGCGGCGTGCTCGGCGGTGGCGGGCGCGTCGACGGCGCCGTGGTGATCGAACAGGGTCACCAGCGCCACGCCGACGCCATCGAACAGGGTCATGGGTGATCCTCCGGGTCCGGGTCAGGGTCCGCGTTGCGGGAGCGCCACCACCGGGCCAGCTCGGGCTCGGCGCCGTGCGTGCCGGGCTCGTACACCTCGCCGTGCTCGAGGCCCTCGGGCAGGTAGCGCTGGGCGACCCAGCCGCTGGGGTCGTGGTGGGGGTAGCGGTAGCCGACGCCGTGACCGAGCTCATCGGCGCCGCGGTAGTGCGCGTCGCGCAGGTGTGGGGGCACCGGGGCGTTGCCCAGACGGGCGACCGCCTCGTCGGCGGCGGCCAACGCCTGGGTGATGGTGTTGGACTTGGGGGCCAGCGCCAGGTAGACGGCGGCCTCGGCGAGGGCGTAGCGCGCTTCTGGCAGCCCGACGCGCTCGAGCGCGTCGAAGGCGGCGTTGGCCATCACCAGCGCCTGGGGGTCAGCCAGCCCGATGTCCTCGCTGGCGACGATCACCAGGCGTCGGGCCACGAAGCGCGCGTCCTCGCCGGAGGCGAGCATCCGCACCAGCCAGTAGACCGCGGCGTCGGGATCGGAGCCGCGCACGCTCTTGATCAGCGCGCTGGCCTGGTCGTAGTGCGCGTCGGCGGCGCGGTCGTAGCGCAGCCGCGGGCGGGCGAGCGCGGCGGTGACGTGCTCCGGTGCGATGGTGGCGCCCTGCGCGAGCACCGCGGCGGTCTCCAGCGCTGTCAGCGCAGCGCGGGCGTCCCCGTCGGCGGCGGCCACCAGCGCCGCCTCGGCCTCGTCGGTGAGGGTCTGCCCGGGCAGGCCCCGCTCGTCGGTGAGAGCGCGGCGCACCAGCGCGCGCACGTCCTCGGCGGCCAGCGGGGTGAGGCGGTAGAGCAGGCTGCGCGACAGCAGCGGCGCGTTGACCTCCATCATCGGGTTCTCGGTCGTGGCTCCGATCAGCACCACCGAGCCGTCCTCGACCCCCGGCAGCAGCGCGTCCTGCTGGGCCTTGGTGAACCGGTGGATCTCATCGACGAACAGCACCGTCGCACGCCCCGCGCTGCGCTGTCGCTGGCGCGCCTGCTCGACCGCGGCTCGGATGTCCTTGACCCCGGCGGTGACCGCTGACAGCTGGATGAACTCGGCCGCGGTGGTGGCCGCCACGACCGCGGCGAGAGTGGTCTTGCCAGTGCCTGGCGGCCCCCACAGGATCAGGCTGGTGAGCCGGTCGGCGTCTATGGCGGCGCGCAGCGGCGCGCCGGGCCCGACGAGCTCGCGTTGGCCGACGACCTCGTCGAGGGTGCGCGGGCGCAGGCGCGCCGCGAGCGGCGCGCGACGCTGCTCGCCAGGGGCCTCGGCGCCGGGGTGCTCGGCTGCAGCGCGCGCATCGGAGAGCGCGCCCTGATCGGCTGTGCCCGCGGGCGGAGGCGAGCCACCAGCCCGGGGCGAGCCGTGCTGCTGCGCGCCATCGTCGAAGAGTCGCTCGGTCACCGCCGGTCAGGCTAGCCGGCAAGGGCGGCTCGGTGGCCGAAGGTGCGGCGCGCGGCCCACTAGACTCCCCGCGATCCGTGCCAGCGACCAGCCGCCGACGGGCCCCGGGCCGTAGCCGAGCGAACCTCGAGGAGCGCTCATGACCGACGCCGCAGCGGGGGGCGAGGGCCACCACGTGGTCGTGACGGTCCCCACGTGCGGGTCGCCCGAGGGCCTGGCCCGGCTGCTGACCCACCTCGCCGAGCAGGTGCGGGACGCCGCCGAGCGCGCCCGCGTCACGGTGGTCGTGGTGGACAACGACCCGAGCGAGCGCGCCCGCGATACCGTCGCACGCGCCCGGCGTGGCGGGCTGGCGGTCGAGCACGTGGTCGAGCCGACCGCGGGCATCCCCTTCGCCCGCAACGCGTGCGTGCGCGCGGCGCTGGCCCGCGATGCCGACGCGCTGATCTTCCTCGACGACGACGAGTGGCCCGCGCCGGGCTGGCTGGCGGCGCTGCTGGCCACCTGGCAGCGCACCGGCGCCGACATCGTCCAGGGCCCGGCCCGCGGGGTGCTGCCCGATGACGCGCCCGCGTGGGCGGCGCGCAGCGGCGTGTTCGACAAGGACCGCGCCCTGCCCGAGGCCGCCCCGATCCGCACCGCCTACTCCTACAACACGCTGGTGGCACGGCGCGTGCTGGACGCGCTGGGCCCCACGTTCGACCCGGTGTTCCGCTACACCGGCTCCAGCGACCACCACTGGTTCAAGCAGGCGGCCGAGGCGGGCATGCGGGCGGTGTGGTCGCCGGCCGCGCTGGTCTACGAGGAGGTCGGGGCCCACCGGGCGCGGCTGCGCTGGGTGCTGGCACGCGGCTACCGCGTAGGGGCAGGAGCGGCGCGCTCAGCGGCGCTGCGTCGCGGCGCCCTGCGGGCCGCCCCACGGGTGCTGGCGCTGGCCGTCGCCAACGGCGGCTACGCGGTGCTGCGCCTGGTCGCCTCGTCCTGGCGGCGCGCCGCCTGGGTGGAGGGGCTGCGGCGCGCCGGGATCGCCGCCGGTCTGCTGGTCGGCGGCCCGCGGCCGCCGCAGGAGTACCGACGGCGTGTGCATGTCCGCTGATCCTGCAGCCCGAGCCGGCTCTGGCCGCGCACAGCCGGTGGCCAGCGTGATCGTGCCAGCTCGCACGGCGGGTGCCACGCTGCCCGAGACGCTGGCGCGGCTGCGCGCCCAGGACCTCGCCGAGCCCTTCGAGGTGCCCGTGGCCTGCCCGCCCGAGGACCAGGACTCGCGCGCGGCGCTCGCGGGCCACGCCGACGACCCGCGGCTCCGCGTGGTCGACAACCCCGCCGGGACGACGCCGGCAGCCCTCAACGCCGCCATCGCCGCAGCACGCAGCGACGTGCTGGTCCGCGTCGACGCCCACGCCCTGCCCGGCAGGCAGCACGTGCGACGCTGCCTGGAGACCCTGGCAGCGACCGGCGCAGGCAACGTCGGCGGCGCGCAGGTGCCGGTCGCCGAGGGTGGCTTCGCACGCGCCGTGGCCGACGCGATGCGCTCACGCCTGGGCTCGGGCGGCGCGACGTACCGCTCGGGATCCGAGCCCGGGCCGACCGACACCGTGTACCTCGGGGCGTTCGCGCGGGCAGCCCTCGACGACGTCGGCGGGTTCGACGAGACGCTGGCGCGCAACCAGGACTACGAGCTCAACTGGCGCCTGCGCGAGCGCGGCTGGACCGTCTGGTTCGACCCGGAGCTGTCAGTGGGCTACCGCCCGCGCGGGTCGGTGGCGGCGCTGGCGCGCCAGTACGCCGACTACGGGCGGTGGAAGCGCGTCATGCTGCGCCGCCACCCCCGGTCGGTGCGCGCGCGCCAGCTGGCGGCCCCCGTGCTGGTGGTGGCGCTGCTGGCCAGCGCCGCGCTCGCCGCGGCCACGGTCACCCCGTGGCCGCTGCTGGTGCCCGCGGCCTACGCGGGTGCGCTGCTGGTCGGCGGGACGCTCGCCAGCCGCAGCCTGGTGCGGGCGCCGGCCACGGCGCTGGCGCTGGTGGTCATGCACCTGGCCTGGGGCGTGGGCTTCCTGCTGCTGCCCGTGCGACCGCGGTGACCGGTCAGCCCTCGCCGCGCAGCAGCCGCGCCAGGTCCTCGTGCGCGGCTGCGCTGACCGCAGCGGTCCCGCCGAGCAACCGGGCCTCGCCGAACTGCTCGGGGGTCAGGACGTCGGCGACGGGGCTGTCGTCGGCGACCCCGTCGGCGGGCACGAGCGCCAGCACCGACTCGGCGCGGGCCGCGTAGGCCCCACCGGCCAGCGCGTCGGGGAAGTTCGCGGCGCTGGCGAGCGTGGCGACTTCCCGGTCGTCGCGGTCGAGGGCGTCGGCGACGACCTGCCGCGAGGTGTCGAGCCGGTCGTCGCCGTCGAACCGCTCGACCGCATAGTCCTCGGCTTCGAGGGCGGACTCGACCTCCTCGCCGAGCACCGACGTGCCGCCGACGAGATGCACGGTCTGGGCGTCGAGGTCGGCGAGCGCCGCCCGAGTGGAGTCCAGGAGCGCGTCCGAGTCGGTCAGCAGGGTCGGCACGCGGTCGGAGGACGCGGCTAGCGCGGCCGCGGCGAGCGCGTCGGGGAAGTCGTCGGCGACCGCGACTGCGACCTCCTCGGCGCCGTCGGGCCGGGCCTCGGCGGCGATCTTGGCGGCGGTCTCGTCGCGCTCGTCGCCGCCCAGCCGGTCGATCTCAGCCTCGGGCACCGCCTGCCCGGCGGCGTCCTTCACCGTGGCATCGAGCGCCATGTCCCCGCCCAGCAGCGTCACCCGCTCGGGCTCGAGGTCGGTCAGCGCCGCGACCACGTCGTCGCGGAGCGCGTCGGGAGCCGACAGCAGCAGCGGGGCGTCGCGCTCCGCGGCGAGGACCCCCGCGGCCAGCGCGTCGGGGAAGTCCGCCGAGGAGGCCAGCAGCACCTCGTCGGCGGTGTCCCAGCCGTCCTCGGCGATCGCGATGGCCGTCTCGATGCGGTCCTCCCCCGCCAGGCGCGGCAGCATCTCGTCGGGGTCGAGCAGCGCCTCGACAGTGAACAGCTCGCTGCGCAGCCCGTTCGGGGCAGTCAGCTCGAGGGCGGTGGTGAAGTCCCAGCCGCTGATCGTGGCCTCGCCGTCGTCGCCGACGATCTCCACGCCGCCGTAGTCGCTGCCGTCATGGCCGGGCACGCCGACGCGGCCGCCCTCTCCGCGAGGATCGGGGGTGTCGATCGCGCGCACCTCGCCGACCGTCTCGGCGTCCTCGGTCTCGTCGAGGTGGGCGTTGAGGCGCTCGGTGATCTCGTCCTGGGTGAGGGTCCGCGTCCAGGCGATGTTGCGGTTGTCGAAGTCGCTGTCGACCACCGCCTCCTCCCAGCGGGAGTCGTCGATCGGCTGGAGGTAGGGCCGCTCCGAGCCGTAGACCGCGGCGAACGCCGAGCTCTCGCTCTGCCCGCCGTGACTGGAGGAGTAGTAGGCGGGGACGATGTCCCCCTCGTGGACGACGACCTCGCCGGCGGTG
>PWER01000087.1 GCA_003553565.1 Nitriliruptoria bacterium
ATGCGGGCACGCGGGCACGTTCCTTCAGGGCAAGTAGACGCTGCGCACGCACCGCAGCGTCCGCCGTCGCGCGGCGAGGTCTGGTCGCGGCGTCGGGTGCTGCGCAGTGGCGTGGGGCTGCTGGCGGCCACCGCCGCCTGGTCGACGATACCGCTGCTGCCGCCGGGCCGCGCCTCGGCCGACCCGGTCGCCACCGGCGGCGAGACGCTCGTGGCCGGCACCAGTCGAGGCGACGACGATGGCTGGGCGCGATCGGAGCCGCTCGAGGCCGCCGCCGCGTTCGCGATGGTCGGCGTGCTGGCCCCTCCGGGGGCGCCGGTGCAGGTGCGCACCGCCGAGCACGACCAGGAGTGGTCGGCGTGGCAGGACGCGCCGCGCCTGCACCGCGACGAGGGGCCCGACGTCGACGAGGGCGGCCGCGACGCGGCCGAGGCGACCGCGTTGCTGTGGGTCGGGTCGGCCACGCGGCTGCAGCTGCGGGTGCGCGGCGCCGCGGCCGAGGAGCTCGAGGCCCACCTGGTCCATGCCGAGGAGACCGAGACCGCCGGGCTCGGTCCGATGGGCGCCTCGATGGCCCACGCCAGCGAGCGGCCGGCCATCGTCACCCGCGCCCAGTGGGGAGCCGACGAGTCGTGGCGCAACGGCAGCCCCCGCACCGGCAGCGACCTGCGCGGGGCGGCGATCCACCACACCGTGACCGGCAACGGCTACAGCGCCGGTGACGCCGCCTCGGTGGTCCGCGGCATCTACCGCTATCACACGCAGTCGCTGGGGTGGGCTGACATCGGCTACAACTTCCTGGTCGACCGCTTCGGCACGATCTACGAGGGGCGCGCGGGCGGGATCGACGACCACGTGATCGGCGCGCACGCCGGCGGCTTCAACGCCCAGACCTTCGGGGTCGCGCTGCTGGGCACCCACGGCGGCACCGCGCCCTCGCGGGACGCGCTGGATGCCGCCGCCGAGCTGATCGCCTGGAAGGCCGCGATCCACGGGCTCGACCCCGCCGCCACGGTCCAGCTGGAGAGCAACGGCTCGTCGCGCTACAGCTCGGGCACCCAGATCAGCGTGCCCGGCGTGTGCGGCCACCGCGACCTCTCGGCCACCTCCTGCCCGGGGGATGCCGCCTTCGCCGAGGTGCCCGGCGTGCGCCGCACCGCCGCCGAGCGCACCGACGCCTACTTGGCCGGCCCACCGCTGGCGCGCCTGGCCGGCGCCGACGCGATCGCCACCGGTGTGGCGGTGTCGCAGGCCGCCTTCGCCGACGGGCAGGCCGAGCGCGCGGTGGTGGCCACCGATCAGGTCTTCGCCGACGCCGCGGTCGCCGGCCCGCTGGCCGGGTCGCAGGGGCCGGTGCTGCTCACCGCCCCCGACGCGCTGGACGAGCGCGTGGCCGACGAGCTCGCGCGCGCCCTGCCCCAGGGCGCCACGGTGCACCTGCTCGGCGGCGAGGGGGCGCTGTCACCGGCGGTCGAGGAGGCGCTGGCCGAGCGCTGGTCAGTGCAGCGCCTGCCCGGCGCCACCCGCGTGGAGACCGCGGCGCTGGCCGCCCGCGAGGTCATCGAGCGCAGCGGGCGCCGCGAGGCGCTGATCGCCCGGTCGGGCCCCGACGACGCGTGGGCTGACGCGCTGGCTGCCGGCGCCTGGGGGGCGCACGCCGGCGTGCCGCTGCTGCTGACCGACACCGAGGCGCTGGACGCCGACACCGCGGCGGTGCTCGACGAGCTGGCCATCGACCGCACGTATGTGTGCGGCGGGAAGGCCGCCGTTGCCCCGGCGGTGCTCGACGCGCTGCCCGACCCCGAGCGCATCGCCGGCGACGAGCGCGCGGCGACCGCCACCGCCATCGCCGAGCGGCTGTGGGAGTCGACCGAGGAGGTGCTGCTCACCGGCGGCTACCGCGCCAGCGCCTGGAAGGACGCGCTGGCGGCCGCACCGCTGGCAGCACGGCGCTCCGCGCCGGTGCTGCTGGTCCACCACGAGCGCTTCCCCGAGGCCACGGGCTCCTATCTGGCAGACCTCGCGCTGGGCGATGCCGAGCGGGCCACGCTCATCGGCGGCGAGGCCGCGGTCTCCGAGCAGGTCTCGCGCCAGGCCGGCACGGTGATCGCCGGCAGCTGACGCGCGGTGGTCGCCGGCACCTGACGGCGCCCGTCAGGCGGCGAGCGGCTGGAAGCGCGCCTGGAAGAAGCGCAGCTCGGGCGGCTCGTAGACGAGCTCGAGCCCACCGATCCGCTCGGCCTCGGCCGCGACGGAGGCGATCGACTCGGCGGTCACGTCGAGGTGCGCCTGGGTGTACACCCGTCGCGGCAGCGTCAGGCGCACCAGCTCCAGGCGCGGCCGCTTGTGGTCGCCGGTCTCGGGGTCGCGCCCGGCCGAGACGATGCCGCGCTCCATGCCGCGCACCCCGGAGTCCACATAGATCGCCGCGGCCAGCGCCTGGGCCGGGAAGTGCTCCTGGGGCAGGTGCGCGCAGATCCGCCTGGCGTCGAGGAACACGCCGTGACCGCCGACCGGGCGCACGATCGGCACGCCCGCCTTGAGCAGCAGGTCGCCGAGGTACTCGACCTGGCCCACGCGAGCACCGACGTGGTCGTCGGTGGCCACCATCTCCTCGATGCCGGTGGCCAGCGCCTCCATGTCGCGGCCGGCCATGCCGCCGTAGGTCTGCAGGCCCTCGAAGGCGACCAGCAGCGCCCGGGCGCGGCGCGCCAGCTCGGGGTCGCGCAGCGCGAGGAACCCGCCGATGTTGACCAGGTTGTCCTTCTTGGACGACACCGTGGCGCCCTCGGAGTGGTCGCAGATCTCGCGCAGGATCGCCGCGATGCTCCAGTCGGCGAAGCCCTCCTCGCGCTGCTGGATGAACCAGGCGTTCTCCAGCGCGCGGGTGGCGTCCAGCATCACCGGGATGCCGTGGCGCTGGCACAGCTGGTGCACCGCCCGAATGTTGGCCATCGACGCGGGCTGGCCACCGGCCATGTTCACGTTGGTCTCGAACGACACATACGGGATGCGCTCGGCGCCGTGGGCGTCGATGACCGCAGCCAGCTTGTCCAGGTCGATGTTGCCCTTGAACGGATGCAGGCTGTCGGGCTCGTGGGCCTCGTCGATGATCACGTCGGTGAACTGCCCGCCGGCGTACTCCTGATGGAACCGCGTGGTGGTGAAGTACATGTTGCCGGGCACCACATCACCGGGGCTGATCAGGATCTGGCTGAGCAGGTGCTCGGCGCCGCGCCCCTGGTGGGTGGGCACCAGCTCCTCGTAGCCGTAGACCGCCCGGACGGTCTCCTCGAGGCGGTAGTAGCTGCGGCTGCCGGCATACGCCTCGTCACCGACCATCAGCGCCGCCCACTGGCGGTCCGACATCGCCGCGGTGCCCGAGTCGGTCAGCAGGTCGATGTAGACGTCGTCGCTGCGCAGCAGGAACGTGTTGTAGCCCGCCTCGGCGATGGCCTGCTCGCGCTCGGCGCGGGTGGTCATCTTGAGCGGCTCGACGACCTTGACGCGGTAGGGCTCGGCCCAGCTGCGACGCTCCACGGCGCCCTCCTTGCTCGGTGTCAGCACGGCGCGCGGTCACCGGCGCGCGGTCACCGGCGCGCGGTCACCGGCGCGCGGTCACGGCCCCTCCGGCTGGTCGGGCAGCTCCCCCAGCGGCTGGAAGGGGGGCATCTGGTCGACGCACGCCGCCTCGGGCGGGCGCTCCGGGTCGTCGAGGAACTCCTCGACAAGGGCGTCGCCGCAGCCGGTGACGAACAGGTCCAGTGCCTGCAGCGGCCCGTGGCCGACGCCGGGCACCTCGACCAGATGGGCGGTGTCCAGCGCGTCGGCGACCTGCGCGCCCAGCTCGGGGGGCGTGACGTGGTCGAGCTCGCCGGTGACCACCAGTGCTGGGATGTCGGTGGCGTAGCTGAACGCCTCGGGGTCGTAGGCCTGCTCGACGTCCCAGCGCTCGCAGGCCTCGTCGGTGGCCTCGCCGCCCACTGCGCTGATCGGCAGCCAGTGCTCGGCGATCACGTCCGAGGTGACGCCCGCGCGCGCGGCGTCGAGGTCGAAGCCGGGCGCCTCGCCCGAGCACACCATCGAGAACTGCATGCCCGGGGTGGTCAGGCCCTCGAGCTGCTGCTCGACCAGCGCGACGATCTCGGCCAGCGGCTCGAGGTCGCCGGCCTGTGCGTCGTCGACCAGCGCCGGCAGGGCGTAGGCCCCGTCGGGCAGGTAGAACAGCGTGAACAGCCCGGCCACGAACGCGTTGGCGTCGTAGGTGTCGGTGGTCTCCTCGCCGCCGGGCGGCTCGACGGTGACCTCCTCGGGCGCGTCGTCGAGGCGGGCGACGACCTCGTCGATGGCGGCCTCGAGGTCGCCGACCTGCTGGGAGCACCCCGGGGTGTCCTCGCACGCCTCGATGACGCGGTCCAGCGAGGCCTGGAAGCCCGGCGCCATGGTGTCGAGGTAGTTCTGCGAGGGGTCGATCGGCGAGCTGAGCACCAGCGAGCGCACCCCGTCGGGGTTGCGGGCCGCGGCGTGCAGCGCCAGGTGCGTGCCATACGAGGTGCCGCGCAGGTCGACCTCGTCGTGGTCCAGCGCGCGGCGCACGGCATCGATGTCGTCGGCGTTGGCCACGTGGTTGAACGCGTCGAGGTCGACGCCGTCCTCGGCGAGGTCGGTGCGGCAGCCCTCCAGCGCGTCGAGCGACTCGTCGAGGTCGTCGAGCCCGGCCTCGGCCTCCTCGTCGTCCAGCTCCGGGCAGTCCAGCGCCGGGTCGCTGTGGCCGACCCCACGCTGGTCCACCAGGATCGCGTCCTGCTCGCCGAGGTAGGTCTCCTGGACCTCGGGCTCGGTGAGCGCGGTCTCGACCATCACCTCGCCGGGCCCGCCGCCCAGCACCAGGGTGGGCGGGCCGGCGTCGTCCTCCGAACCGGCCAGGACGGCCACGGTCAGCGCGATGGTGTCGCCCTCGGGCTCGTCGTGGTCCAGCGGCACCTCGACGGTGCCACACGTCACCGACGCCTCGGCCAGGCCGGCGAGCTCGACGCCGAAGCAGTCGGGGTCCTCTGCGAACGCCGGCGCGTCGGGGTCCTCGGCGTCCTCTGGCGCGGCGTCGTCGCCGTCAGGGGCTTCGTCAGCCTCGGCTTCCTCGGCCTCGTCGGCGGGGTCGTCGTCCGGTGCCGGCGCGTCGGGGTCCTCGGCGGCGTCGCAGCCGGCCAGCACCAAGGCGGCCAGCACGGCGAGCGCAGCCAGCGCAAGGAGGCGAGCGGGCGTGCCAGGGACGGTGCGCAGCATGCCCGAAGCCTACGGGTCATGGTCGGCGCGACGCCAGCGGGCGGGACCATTCGGCCCTGCAAGAGCGGACCCGAATCGGGCCTTCAGGGCCCCCGCGGACCATCGGACCCTCTCTACGCTGTGGCTGCTCTCAACGGGCCACCGAGGGGCCTCGGCCAGCAGGCGCTGCGGCGCCACCGTGCACGCGGACGCCTCAGCGGGGGCTCATCGCAGACCCTCGCGCGTGATCGCGCGCGAGGACCGACCAGCAACCGAAGCGAGGAGGCGAGGGGGCCATGGCTGACGAGCCGACCCGAGCACGCGAGCCCGAGCAGCGCTCGCTCTGGCGCCGCTACCTGGAGTTCCCGCTGATCTGGAAGTTCGCCATCGCGCTGGTCGCCGGCGCCGTGGCGGGCCTCGTCATCGGCGAGCCCATCACCGTCATCGAGCCGCTCGGCGGACTGTTCCTGAACCTGCTGCAGATGATCGTCGTGCCGCTGGTGCTGGTCACCCTCGTGGTCGGTGTGTCGTCGGTGGCCGTGACGCGGCTCGGCAAGATCGGCCTGAAGGCCGTGGCGTTCTACCTGCTGTCGTCGTTCGTGGCGATCACGATCGGCATCAGCATCGCGCTCGTGGTCAACCCGGGCACCGGGCTGTCTATGCCCGCCGGCGGGGACGAGGAGCCCGAGGCCGCCCCCGAGCTCAGCGAGGTGCTGCTGGACATCGTGCCCGACAACCCGATCGGGGCGATGGCCGAGGGCAACATGCTCGCGGTGGTGTTCTTCGCGATCGTGGTGGGCCTGGCCCTGTCGGTGCTGCAGACCAGCAGCGACGCGCGCACCCGCTCGCTGGCCGATCACGTGCGCCGGTTCTTCGAGGGCGGCACCGAGATCGTGTTCCTCATCGTCAAGGGCGTGCTCCAGTACGCCCCCATCGGGGTGTTCGCGCTGATCGCGGTCACCCTCGGCGAGACCGGCGCGGAGGCGATCCTGCCGCTGGCCAACCTCACGGCGGTGGTGTACGGCGGGGTGGCGCTGCAGATCGCGGTGTACGCGCTGGTGCTGACGCTGTTCGGCGTGGGCGTCGCCTCGTTCTTCCGCAACGCCCGCGAGGCGATGATCACCGCGTTCGTGACGCGCTCCAGCGGCGGGACGCTGCCGGTGAGCACCCGTGGCGCGCAGCGCATGGGCATCCGCGAGCCCGTCTACAGCTTCACGCTGCCGTTCGGGGCGACGGTGAACATGGACGGCACCGCGCTGTACGTCGGTGCCTCGGTGGTGTTCGTCGCCAACGTGGCCGGCGTGGACCTGTCGCTGGGCCAGATCGTCAGCGTGGTGCTGGTGGGCGTGCTCGCCTCGATCGGCACCGCCGGCGTCCCCGGCGCCGGGGTGATCATGCTGTCGCTGGCCATCACCCAGGCCGGCCTGCCGTTCGCGGCGATCGCGCTGGTCGCCGGCATCGACGCGGTGCTCGACATGGCGCGCACCATGTGCAACGTCACCGGCGACCTCACCGGCACGCGCATCATCGCCCAGACGGAGGAGGGCATGCTGGAGGACCACGACACCGCGACGGAGGCGGCGTCGGAGCCGGCCTCGGACGAGGCTGCCGTCGAGGAGTGACGGCCCTGGCGTCCCCGTCGCCTGGGCTCCGGCGGCGTGCCGGAGCCCAGCGATCGGGGACGACGCGATGAGCCACCGCCACCACTTCTCGCAGGC
>PWER01000161.1 GCA_003553565.1 Nitriliruptoria bacterium
CGCCGCGCGCGCCAGCTCCGCGACGATGGCGAGAAGGGCGCCCAAGCGGCCGAGTACGCGATGTTGGGAGGGGTTGGTGCCGCTGCCTGCGGCACGGTCGTCATCGTGATCGAGAGCCAGGGTCAGGGCTGGATCGGTGATCTGCTCGGCCAGGCCTTCGACTTCGCCCAGGGGTTCTTCGGGTGACCGGGCTCCGGGGCGTGCGCCAGGTCGGGAGCGCTAAGGGCGCCGCCGCCGGCGCGCGCCCCGGGCGCGAGGGCACTCGTGGCCACCACACGGGTCGCGAGAGAGGTCACGGGCGCGCAGCCGCCCTCGGGCTCGATCGCGCTGCAGACCAGCGCGGCAGCCAGGCCCTCGAGCTGGCCCTGCTGCTGCCGGTGGTCGCGCTGCTGCTGGTTGTGCTGGCGGTGGTGGCGCTGGCCGTTGCCGAGCTCGTCGCCGTCCAGTCGCTGGCCCGCGACGCCGCGCGTGCTGCGGCTGCAGGCGCCGACCCGGTCGAGGTGGTCACCGAGGCCGGTCGGGGCGACGCCGAGGTGCTCGTCGATCCCCCGGCTGCGGGCTCCGAGGCCGGTGAGGTGGTGCGCGTCGAGCTGGCCGTGCCGCTGCGCGCGCCGGCGGTGCTGGGCCTGGAGCACCACGCCCCGGCGGTGGCCACCATGCCGGTCGAGCCATGAAGCTCCTGGGGCGGGCGGGGGTCCGCGAGCGCGGCGCCATCGAGCGCGGGGCCGTCGGGCTCACCACCGTCGCGGTGGTGCTGGGTGGGACGGTGCTGGCCGGCGCGGTGGCGCTCGGTGCCGCCGACGTGGGCCTGGCGCACGCGCGTGCCGGCACGGCAGCCGACGCTGCCGCACTGGCCGGCGTGGGCGTGGACCCGCTGGTGGGCGGATCGGGTGAGCACTGCGCAGCGGCCACGAGCCTGGCCGAGGCCAACGGCGCGGTGCTCGAGGACTGCGCGGTCACCCGCGACGCCGTGGGTGCGCAGCCCGTGCGGGTCGCCGTGCGCGTGGCGGTCACTCCGCGCAGCGCGCCGCTCGCCGCGGCTCTCGGCCCGGTCTCCGCCGAGGCCGTCGGCGGCTTGGCCGTCGCCGAGGAGCCCGACCTGCGCCCGGAGGCGAGCGACTGATCCCTCCGGTGGAGCACCTGGTCGGTGTGCTGTCATGGGCGGCGCGCGGCGCCAGTAAAGGGCAGTCCTGTGCGTGCCGCCGGCGGTCAGCGGCCGCGCAGCGCGGCGAGGGCGGCGTCGGCGTGCTTGTCCATCGCGATCTCGCTGGTCACGACCTCGCGCACCGTGCGGTCGGTGTCGATCACGAAGGTGGCGCGACGCGTGGGCAGCGGGCCGGGACGGTGCACGCCGAACGCGCGGGCGACCTCGCCGTCCGCATCGGACAGCAGGGGATAGCCGAACCCGTGGTCGTCGGCGAAGCGCGCCTGCTTGTCCACCGGGTCGCTGCTGATGCCCACGCGCTGCGCCCCGACCTCGGCGAACTCCTGTCCGAGGTCGCGGAAGTGGCAGGCCTCCTTGGTGCAGCCGGGCGATGCGGCGGCCGGGTAGAAGAACAGCGCCACTGGCCCGTCGGCCAGCAGGTCGGACAGGCGGCGCGGCTCGCCGTCCTGCGCGGGCAGGGTGAACTCGGGGGCGGCATCGCCAGGCGTCACAGTCACGGCTCCTCAACGGGTGCTGCGGGGTGGGATCGGGGACGCCGACCGGCGCGGCGTGGCTCGCCACGCCGGCAGACGCCCAGACTGTGCCCACGTGGCGGTCGGTCACGCTCCCGGCTCGGCCCTCGTCGCCGGCCCAGCCCGTGCGGCCGGCCCAGCCCAGCGCTGCCCACACGGCCGACGGCCTCGGCCTCACCCCGCCTCGGTGGCGCGCTCTGCCAGGGCCGCGGCCAGCAGGCGCACTGCGCCGGCCTTGTCCAGCGGCTCGTTGCCGTTGCCGCACTTGGGCGATTGGACGCACGAGGGGCACCCGTCGGCGCAGGGGCACGCGTCGATGGCCTCGAGCGTCGCCTGCAGGTGGCGCCCCTCGGTGCGGTAGCCGCGCTCGGCGATGCCGACCCCGCCGGGGTAGCCGTCGTAGATGAAGATCGTGGCCTCGTCGGTGTCGGGATGCCAGGGGGTCGACACCCCGCCGATGTCCCAGCGGTCGCACATCGCGAACAGCGGCAGCAGGGCGATGGCGGCGTGCTCGGCGGCGTGCGCGGCACCGGCGACCTCGTCTGCGCCCAGCCCGGCCTCGGCCAGCACCGGCTCGGGCAAGGTCAGCCACTGCGCGACGGTCACCAGGCGCTGGGGCGGCAGGTCCAGGTCGACGATGCCGAGGGAGGCCTCGGTGGACACGCGTCGGCGCTCGTAGCCCAGCACCGTGGTGGTGACCTCGACCTGTCCGAGCGCGAGCGCGCAGCGGCCCCAGGCGACCTGCTCTTGCGCGCTCAGCACGGCCAGGTCGGTGTCGGTGCGCGCCCGCGTCGTCTCGTCGCCGCTGAACGGCTCGACCGCCGCGATGCCGCGGTCGGTGTCCAGGTCGCGGACCCTCCAGGTGCGGCCCTGGTGCAGGTAGATCGCTCCGGGGTGGACGGTGCGCAGCGCGCGGGCGGGGTCGACCTCGCCGATCAGCTCCCCGGAGTCGGCGGCCACGATCGCCACCGGGCTCCCGCCGGTGCCGCGCAGGCCGAGCCGTCGGGCGGGCGAGCGTGCCGAGGTGGCGTGCCAGCGCCCACCGCGCTGGCGCACCGCGCCGGTCTCGGACAGGCGCAGCAGCGCTGCGGGCAGGTCGGCGGGCCAGAAGGAGGGCTCGTCGGTGGCCAGCGGGGACTCCCAGGCGGCGCACGCCACGTGCGGGTCGAGCACGTGGCGGTTGGAGACATCGGCGGTGGCGGCCTCCAGCGGGCGGTCCCACAGCGCCTCGGGGTGGGCGGCCAGGTAGCGGTCCAGGGGGTCGTCGTCGGTGACGAACACCACCAGCGCCTCGGTCTCGCGGCGCCCCGCGCGGCCGGCGCGCTGCCAGAACGAGGCCGCAGTGCCCGGCCAGCCGCTGATGACCACCGCGTCCAGCGCGCCGACGTCCACGCCCAGCTCCAGTGCGTCGGTGGCGGCCACGCCGCGCAGCGAGCCGTCGATGAGCGCCTGCTCGACCGCGCGGCGCTCCTGTGGCAGCAGCCCGGCCCGGTAGGCCTGGATGGCCTCGCCGGCCGGGCTCTCGGCGCGCGAGCGTGCGCCGAGCGCCACGACCTCGGCGGCCTTGCGGGAGCTGCAGAACGCCAGCGTCTGCGGGCCGGCCTCGACCAGACCCGACAGCAGCGAGGCGGTCTCGCCCAGCGGCGAGGCGCGCGCGCCGGAGGCCTCGTCGGTCAGGGGCGGTTCCCAGATCGCCACGGTGGTGGGCGGGCGCGGCGAGCCATCGTCGGTGACGGCGGTGGCCGGGCGGCCGGTGAGCGCCTCGAGGTGCTCGGCCGGGTTGGCGATCGTGGCGCTGGCCGCCAGCACCACCGGCTCGGAGCGGTAGCGCGCGCACAGCCGCAGCAGGCGGCGCAGGACCGCGGCGACGTGGGCGCCGAACACCCCCCGCGCGGTGTGCAGCTCGTCGACCACGATGTAGGCCAGCCGGTGCAGGAAGTCGCCCCAGCGCCGATGGCCCGGCAGCAGGCTCGCGTGGACCAGGTCAGGGTTGGTCAGCACCACGTTGGCGGTGGTGCGGATCGCCTCGCGCTCGCGGGGCGGGGTGTCGCCGTCGAGGGCGGCGGCCCGCACCGCGGGCAGGGCCAGGTCGCGCAGGGCGCGCAGCTGGTCGCGGGCCAGCGCCTTGGTCGGGGCCAGGTAGAGGGCGGTGGCGGCGTCGTCCTCGAGGGCGCGGGCCACCACCGGGAGCTGATAGCACAGCGACTTGCCGCTGGCGGTGCCCGAGGCGACCACCACGTCGCCGCGTTGGGCGGCCTCCCAAGCCTGCGCCTGGTGGGTGAACAGCTCGGTGACCCCGGCCCGCGCCAGGCGGTCGGCCAGCGGCGGGGGCAGGGAGGGCAGCGGCGCTGTGCGCGCGCGCCGCCCGGGCAGCCGGCGCAGGTCGGCGAGCCGCGAGCGCCCGCGGGCGTCGGGCTGACGGTCGGCGGCGCGCTCGGCGAGCGCTAGGACCAGCGCGTGCGCATCCATCGCCGGCACCCTATGGCGCGCGCGGACCGCGGCGCGACGTCGCCGGTGTCGCCACGCCGCTGGTCCGCAGTGCCCGGGGGCGTTTGTGGCTGTGGTGCCAGGGCACGCTGCCAACACGAGCCGGAGCGCGCCGCGTGCTGTGCGTGTGCTTGCGAAGCCGGTCCCGACCGTGACCTCAACTCCTGCAACCAACGCGAGGAGCCACTCGTGGAGCTGACGCTGGACCACCGCATCGAAGGTGAGAAGACCGTACTGGAGGTCGGCGGTGAGGTCGACGTCTACACGGCGCCGAAGCTGCGTGAGCGCCTCGTCGAGCTCGTCGGCGAGGGCCACCACGACCTCATCGTGGACATGACCAAGGTCGAGTTCCTGGACTCCACCGGCCTGGGCGTGCTGGTGGGCGGCCTGAAGCGGGTGCGCGCCCACGACGGCAGCCTCGCGCTGGTGTGCAGCCAGGAGCGGATCCTCAAGATCTTCCGGATCACCGGCCTGACCAAGGTCTTCCCGATCTACGACACCCTCGACGAGGCGCTGCAGGGCCAGGCCTGATGGCGATGGTCGTGCTCCGTCTGCCTCCTGACACCCAGCTGGTCGGGCTCGCTCGGCTGGTGGTCATCACCGCCGCGCGCGATGCGGGGCTTGACGACGAGCGCATCGAGGACCTCCGCCTCGCGGTCAGCGAGGCCATCACCAACGCGATGCTCGCCCACTCCCGTAACGGGTGCCACGAGCCGATCTCGCTGTCGGTCGAGGACCTGCGCAGCGCCGACGGCACCGGGGACGCGTTCGCCGTCACCGTGCAGGACGAGGGCCCCGGGTTCGACCCCGAGGCGTGCGCGGCCCGCGAGCGCGAGTGGAGCGAGGAGAACGGGCTGGGGCTCACCCTGATCAAGGGTCTGGCTGACCACGCCGAGTTCGTCCGCGAGGGCGGCATGCGCGTGCAGCTGCGCTTCGACCTCCCCGCTGCCGTGTGACCCCTGCCCGGCTCGTCGCGCCGCAGCGCGACCACGCTCGCTAGCATCCTTGGCCGCTCGCGGCACCGCCTCCACGGTGGTGCGCCGGGCACGAGCACCCGCGTCGCCACGCGCGCCAAGGAGTCCGAGTGCATCCGCGACGGCACGCCACGATCGCGGCCTACGACGCCGCCGCGGCGGCCTACCTCGAGCGGTGGTCGCCGGTGCGACCACGGGAGGACGCGCGGCGCTTCGCCAGCCTCGCCGGCCGTGGCGCGGTGGTGCTGGACCCCGCGTGCGGACCGGGCATCGATCTGCGCCTGCTGCGCGACGCCGGACTGACGGTCGTGGCGGGCGACCGCGGCGCCGAGGCGGTGCGCGTCGGTCACACGTTCTTTCCCAAGTCGGGCATCGCACGGTGGGACCTGCACCGGCTCCCCTTCACCGATGACACCTTCGCGGGGGTGTGGGCCGCGCGTGCGCTGCAGCACCTGCCGCTGGCCGAGGTCCGCACCGCGCTGGCCGAGCTGCGTCGCGTGCAGGCGCGGGGACCGATCTTCGTGGCGCTGCGCGAGGGGCGCGGCGAGCTCGAGCCGCTGGAGGACCCGCCGGCGGGCACCGTCTACGTCAACGCGGTCACGGTCGACGAGCTGCGGGCGCTGCTGGCCGCCGCCGGCTACGCCGCGGTGGAGGTCGAGCGACGCCCCGACCTGGCCGAGCGCAGCGGCGTGGCGTGGCTGCACGCCATCGCCCGCGTGCCCGAGGACCTGCCCTCACCCCGGGTCGCACCGCCGCGGCGGTGATCGCCAGCGTCCGGGCGCCGGGCCCGGGCCCGGCCCCGGGCCCGCGCGCTAGAGCCCCAGGCCGAGGTCCACGAAGGCCGTGGCGAAGATCAGCGACACGATCGTCATCACCTTGATGAGGATGTTCATCGCGGGCCCGCTGGTGTCCTTGAACGGGTCGCCGACGGTGTCACCGACCACGGCGGCCTTGTGGGTCTCCGACCCCTTGCCGCCGAAGTTGCCGGCCTCGATGTACTTCTTGGCGTTGTCCCAGGCCCCGCCGGCGTTGGCCATGTAGATCGCCAGGGCGAAGCCGCTGACCAGCGCCCCGGCCAGGAACCCGCCCAGGGCGTTGAGGCTGATGAACCCGATCACCAGCGGCACGAGCACCGCGAGCGAGCCCGGCAGCACCATCTCGCGCAGCGCCCCCTTGGTGGAGATATCCACGCAGCGGGCGTAGTCGGGTCGCACGGCGGTGTCACCGGCGCGCAGGCCCGGGATCTCCTGGAACTGCCGTCGCACCTCAACGATCATGCTGTCGGCGGCGCGCCCGACCGCCTGGATCGTCAGCGCGGCGAACAGGAACGGCACCATCGCGCCGATGAACAGCCCCACGAACGCGTCGACCTCGCTGACGTCCATGACGATCTCGCCGCCCTCGGCGACCACCGCCTGCTCGAAGGAGCGGAACAGCGCCAGCGCGGTCACGGCTGCCGAGCCGATCGCGAAGCCCTTGGCGACCGCGGCCATCGTGTTGCCGAGCGAGTCCAGGCTGTCGGTGACCTCGCGGACCGACGGGTCGAGGCCGGCCATCTCGGCGATGCCGCCGGCGTTGTCGGCGATCGGGCCGTAGGCGTCGGTGGACACCACGACGCCGAGGGTGGCCAGCATCCCGATGGCAGTCAGCGCGATGCCGTAGGTGCCGGCCACCGGCACGTCGGGAGCGGCCCAAGCCCCGGCGGCGTAGGCCACGCCGATCGCGGCGACGATCATGAGCACCGCACCGGCGGTGGAGAGCTTGCCGATCGCCACGCCGGCGAGGATGTTGGTCGCGGTGCCGGTCTGGGAGGTCTCGGCGATGTCCTGGGTGGGCTTGTAGGCGTCGCTGGTGAAGTACTCGGAGAGGTAGCCGATGCCCAGGCCGACCAGCAGTCCGGCGACGATGGCGATCGGGAACCCGACCCAGTTCTCGACCACGTCGAGGTCGCCGAACATCCACCAGCCCAGGACGAACGCGAGCACGATCGTGAGGCCCGCAGCGACCTTGCTGCCGCGCGTCAGCGCTCGAGCGAGCTCCTTGGTGGAGATGTCGGGCTTGGCGCGCACGGTGAACGCGCCCAGGATCGCTGCCAGCATGCCCAGCGCGGCGATCGCCAGCGGGAACAGCAGCGCCGACTCCTGGAACGCGCCGAAGGCGGCGAAGGCGAAGCCGGCCAGCGAGATCGGGGCGATGATCGAGCCGGCGTAGGACTCGAACAGGTCGGCGCCCATGCCGGCGACGTCACCGACGTTGTCGCCGACGTTGTCGGCGATGGTGGCGGGGTTGCGCGGATCGTCCTCGGGGATGCCGGCTTCGACCTTGCCCGACAGATCGGCGCCGACATCGGCGGCCTTGGTGTAGATGCCGCCGCCGATGCGTGCGAACAGCGCGATCGAGCTGGCGCCGAGGGTGAAGGCGGTGACCACCTGCAGCGAGTCGTCGACGGCCAGCCAGACGTGGAACACCAGATACGACACCGCCACGCCGAGCAGCGACAGGCCCGCGACCGAGAAGCCCATGACCGCGCCGCCGCGGAACGCCAGCGGCAGCGCCAGCTGCGGGCCGGTCTTGGCGGCCTCGCACGTGCGTGCGTTCGCCATGGTCGCTGCGGCCATGCCGATGAACCCGGCAAGGCCTGAGGTGACCGCCCCGAGGATGTAGGCGATCGCCCCCCACGGCCGGCCCCAGGGCAGCAGCGCGAAGATGATGACCGCGAGCACCACCACGAACACCGCGATCCACGTGTACTCGCGGCGCAGGAAGGCGCGGGCACCCTCCTGGATCGCGCCCATGAGGTCGACCATGCGCTCGCTGCCCGGGTCGCTCTGGCGCACCAGCCCGAAGAACCCCGCGGCCAGGGCGAGCCCGGCCAGCGCCGCGACGATCGCGAGGACCGGGATGAGCGTCTGCGCGTCCATGGGTGGCTCCCTGCGTCGGCAACGTGTCGCGGGGGTGCCCGCGTCGGTGCAGCGCGCGGGGGAGCAGAGAGTCGCGCACACGGCAGCGCCGCTGGTCCCCCTCGCTGCGGCGAGGAGTATACGGGAGCACCCCCACGGGCCACCAAGGCGGTGCCGAGCGGCCACGGCAGCCACAGGCCAGCACAGCGGCGCCGTGCGCCGGCGGCAGGCTGGGGGCCGACGCCGCTGGCGGGGGCGATAGCCTGGGGCTCGATGAGCGGATTGCGCCTGGGGGTGGACCTCGACGGGGTCGTGGCGGACTTCAACGCCGGGTGGATCACCCGCTACAACCGGGACTTCGGCGCTGATCTGCACCCCTCGATGGTGACCACCTGGAACAGCCCCACCGTGCTGACCCACTTCGAGGACATGGACAGCTTCTGGGCTTGGGCGCGGCAGGGGTCCTCCAGCGTCTTCCGGGACCTGCCGGTCTACCCGGATGCTGTGGACACCCTGCGGACGCTGGCTGCGACGCACCGCGTGGTGGTGGTCAGCAGCAAGCACGAGTGGGCCATCAGCGACACGCTCGCCTGGCTGGGCGAGCAGCGGGTGCCCACCTCCGAGGTCCACTTCGTGTGGGACAAGCCGTCGGTGGCTTGCGACGTGTACTTGGAGGACGCGCCGCACAACCTCCAGGCGCTGGCCTCCCGGCGGGCGGAGTCGGTGGTGTGTCGCATGGTCCAGCCGTGGAACGCGCCGGTGGGCGGTGTGCGCGACGTCGCCAGCTGGCAGGAGTTCGCCACGCTGGTCGAGGCGCTCGCCCGGCAGACCGGCACCCCCGCCCGCCAGGGGCAGGCCGCCCAGCCCGCAGGTCCCGGCCCTGCTGACGCGCCCGTCCCAGAGCGCTGATGCGGGTGCGCCCGGTCGTCATATCCCCGTAACCCGCACAGTGCACAGTGGACGCCGGCGGGCAGCGTCGAGGCATGCGCTCCCCGACATCACAGCCAACCCACTGAACCAACGAAGAGGTGCCCACCCATGCGCCGGATGCTCATCGCAGCCCTGATCGCCGCTCTCGCGCTGGTCGCGGCTGCCTGCGCCGAGGACGAGCCCGACGAGGCAGCCGTCGACGAGCCCGACGCCGACGCGGTCGACGAGCCTGACGCCGACGAGGACGAGGCCGACGACGCCGACGAGGACGAGGCCGCTGAGGCCGTCGAGCCCGGTGACGACTGGCCCGATCCGCTGCGGCTGACGCTCACCCCCTCCGCGGAGGCCGGCGAGCTCATCGACGACGCGCAGCCCCTGGCCGAGATGCTCGAGGAGCGCCTCGGCGTCGAGGTCGAGCCGAGCGTGCCCACCGACTACGCCGGGGTCATCGTGGCGCTCGGCTCGGGTGAGGCCGATGTGTCCGGCGGGCTCGGCCCGGTGCAGATGACCCAGGCCGTCGACGACGCCGGCGGCGAGCTGCTGCTGCAGTCCGAGCGCTTCGGCGAGTTCGTCTACGTCAGCCAGTGGTTCACCAACGACCCCGACGCCTTCTGCGCCGACGAGCCGGTCGAGGAGACCTACGAGGAGGACGGCGAGGAGTACACGATGCGCTTCTGCAACGGGGTCGACGAGGCCGAGGACAGCTCGGACGGCCCGATCGGCGAGGACCGGCTCGCCGAGGTCGACGGGCGCGCCGTGTCCTACGTCGAGGAGGGCTCCACCGCCGGGTTCCTCTACCCCGCGCTGCAGCTGCTTGATGCCGACATCGACCCGATCGACGACGTCGAGGAGATCTTCGCCGGCGGCCACGACAACTCGGTGATCTCGGTGTACCAGGGCGACGCCGACGTGGGCGTGTCGTTCAACGACGCCCGCGAGGACGTGGTCGAGCAGTTCGACGACGTCGGCGAGGAGCTCGTGGTCTTCGCCTGGTCCGACCCGATCCCCAACGACGGGTTCGCCGTGGCGCCCGGGCTGCCCGACGACTTCAAGGAGGCGGTCAGCGAGGCGCTGCGCGACATCGCCGACACCGAGGAGGGCGCCGAGGTCCTCAACGACCTGTACAACATCGACGGGCTCGTCGAGGCCGACCCGGAGGACTTCGAGGTGATCCGCGAGGCTCGCGACGAGCTCGACGATCTGATCGAGGAGTGAGCGCGTCGGGGCTGCCATGATCCAGTTCGAGAGCGCCGAGGTCACCTACCCGGGGGGCGTGCACGCCCTCCAGGGCGTTGACCTGACGATCGACGACGGCGAGCTCATCGTGGTGGTCGGCCTGTCGGGGGCCGGCAAGTCCACGCTGATCCGCGCCATCAACGGGCTCGTGCCGCTCACCGGCGGCCAGGTGACCGTGGGCGAGCGCACGCTGCCCGGCCTTGGCCGCCGCGAGCTGCGCGAGCTGCGCGCCGAGGTCGGCATGATCTTCCAGGCGTTCAACCTGGTGCACCGCACCACGGTGCTGAGCAACGTGCTCATGGGGCGGTTGCACCACGTGCCGTCGTGGCGGTCGCTGTCGGGGCTCTACAGCCCCGAGGACCGCGAGATCGCCATGCAGGCCCTCGAGCTGGTCGAGGTCGTGGAGAAGGCCTACGTGCGCGCCGGCAACCTCTCGGGCGGGCAGCAGCAGCGCGTGGGGATCGCCCGCGCGCTGGCCCAGCAGCCCCGCGTGCTGCTGGCCGACGAGCCGGTCGCCTCGCTGGACCCGCCCACCAGCCACGTGGTGATGCGCTACCTCCAGCAGATCAACCGAGAGCTGGGCATCACCACCCTCATCAACCTGCACTTCCTCGACCTGGCACGCACCTACGCCGACCGGGTGATCGGGCTGCGCGAGGGGCGCCTGGTCTACGACGGGCCGGCCGCCGACGCTGACGAGGCGGTGTTCGAGGAGATCTACGGCCGCAGCCTGACCGCCGACGACGTCCTCGAGGCCCAGGGCGGCCTGTGATGAGCGCGCCGACCGGTGAGCGCCCGCGGCGCCCGAGTCCCGTGGCAAGCGCACGGCCCCAGCGGCGCCCCCGCAAGCCACCGCCACAGCCGTTCACGCTCCTCGGCCTGGTGGGCCTGGCGGCGTTCACGCTGGTCACCGCCTGGGACTGGGTGCTCGGGATCGGGTTCAACCCGATCGCGTTGCCCGGCGAGCTCGCCGACTCGAACCCGGCGATGGTCGAGGGCCTGTTCAACATCACCGACGCGGACTGGCGCGCCGACTACGCCGAGCTGCTGCGCACCCACTTCACCGACCCCGACAGCCCCTGGCTGCTGTCGCTGGACTCGCGCATCGGCAGCGGGCTGGTCGAGACCGTGCAGATCGCGGTGCTGGCCACGCTGGTCGGCGCGGCCGTCTCGCTGCCGCTGGCGGTGCTCAACTCCCGCCTCGGCGCCCCGAACCGCACCACCCACGCGGTGATCAAGACGCTCAACAACATCAACCGCGCCATCCCTGACGTGATCTGGGCCGCGCTGTTCGTGGTGCTGGTCAGCGTCGGCGCGCTGCCGGGCATCCTCGCGCTGACGATGTTCACCATCGGGGTGGTGGTCAAGCTGACCTCGGACGTGGTCGACGGCGTCGACCTCGGACCGGTCGAGGCGGCTCGCGCCGCCGGCGCCTCCCACGCCGCGGCCATGCGCACCGCGCTGGTGCCCCAGATCCTGCCCTCGTTCGCCTCGTTCTCGCTGTACGCCTTCGAGCTGAACCTGCGTGGCGCCGCGGTCCTCGGGTTCGTCGGCGCTGGCGGCATCGGCCAGGCGATGAACTACTACTGGTCGCAGCTGGACTTCGAGGCCGTGTCGGTGATCATCTTCGTCTACCTGGTGCTGGTGGTCATCGTGGAGCAGGTGTCGATCAGCGTGCGGCGACGGCTGGTGTGAGGCGGCCATGACCGAGACCCGCTCGCGCCCCGCCCGCTCCCGGCTCGCCGAGCAGGTGCGCCCCGAGCGGCCCTTCGCCCGGTTCCGCTGGACCGTGACGCTGGTGCTCACCGCGCTGCTGGTGTGGTCGAGCGCCACCGTGGACGCGAGCTGGGGCCGCCTGACCGAGGCCCCGGGCCGCGCGGTCGGGTTCGCGCAGACGCTGGTGGCCAACGCCTCCCTGGAGCCGCTCGGGGTGGCGCTGGAGGCGATGTGGGAGTCCATCGCCATCGCCTGGATCGCCACGCTCATCGGGGCGGTGTGCTCGTTCCCGCTGGTGTTCCTGGCCGCCGGCAACCTCACGCGCGGCCGGGTGAAGCAGCCCGTGCGCCAGCTGCTCAACGTGTTCCGCGCCGTCCCCGAGATCGTCCTGGCGATCGCGCTGATCCCGTTCCTCGGCCTCGGGCCGGTCACGGGCGCGGTGGCGATGGGCATCTCGAGCATCGGCACGCTCGGCAAGCTCTCCGCCGAGATCGTCGAGTCGATCGATCGGGGGCCGCTGGAGGCGGTCGAGGCCAGCGGTGGCGGCCGGCTCACCCGGCTGCGCTGGGCGGTGCTGCCCCAGGCGATGCCCGAGATCGCGGCGTTCTGGCTGTACCGCTTCGAGATCAACATCCGCGTCTCGGCGGTGCTGGGGGTCATCGGGATCGGCGGCATCGGCGGGTTCATCGCCCAGGCGGTCGAGCGCAACGTGTTCGAGCGCATCGGCCTCGGCCTGGTGGTGGTCATCCTGGCCACGATGCTGGTCGATGCCATCTCGTCGCGGCTGCGTCGCCGCCTCATCGAGGGCCCCTCGCCGGCGGCGCAGGCGCGCCGCGAGCGGGCCAGCGTCGCCGGCGCCGAGCACGAGGAGGATCCCGAGTGAGCACACCGTCCCCCGAGGCCTCGCTGATCCGCCGCGACCGCGCCTGGCGCCTGGCCGAGGAGGAGCGGCTGTCGCCGCTGGCGACCCGCGCCGCTGCGAGCCGCGGGCGCGCCGCGCCCGAGGAGCCCTGCGCGCTGCGCACCGACTTCGAGCGCGACCGCGACCGGGTGCTGCACAGCAAGGCGTTCCGGCGGCTCAAGCACAAGACGCAGGTGTTCCTCGACCCCGAGGGCGACCACTTCGTCACGCGCCTGACCCACGTGCTGCAGGTCACCCAGGTGGCCCGGTCGCTGGCCCGCGCCCTCGGGCTCAACGAGTCGCTGACCGAGGCGATCGCCCTGGCCCACGACTGCGGGCACACGCCGTTCGGGCACACCGGCGAGGAGGCGCTGGGCCCCTACTTCGCCGACGGCTGGCACCACGCGCGCCAGGGCGTGCGCCTGTTCGCGGTGCTCGAGCCGCTCAACCTGACCTGGGAGGTGCGCGACGGCATCGGGGCCCACCCGTGGAGCGTCACCCCGCCGCCGGCGACCGCCGAGGGGCTGTGCGTGCGCCTGGCGGATCGCATCGCCTACCTGTCCCACGACACCCTGGACGCGGTGCGCGCCGGGGTGCTGTCCGACGAGGACCTGCCCGGCACGGCGCTGGGGGTGCTGGGCCACCCCGGCAGCGAGTGGGTCGACACGATGGTCCGCGCCGCCGTGGACCACTCGGTGGCCCACGGCGCGGTGGCCATGGAGCCCACGGTGCTGGAGGCGATGGCGGAGCTGCGGGCGTTCCTGTTCGACCGGGTGTACCTGGCCGGTGACAACCGCCGACGCCATCAGGAGGCCGTGGCCACGATCCAGCGGCTGATGGACCACCTGCTCGCCAACCCCCAGCAGGTGCCGGACTCCTACCGCGACGACACCGCCGACCTGACCACCCAGTGCGCTGACTACGTCGCCGGCATGACCGACCGCTACGCGCTGGCGCTGCACGACGAGGTGGTCCGCCCGCGCCTGTTCGCCCCGCCGCCGCGGCCCGGTGACCCCACCTAGCAGCCGGTCTGTGGAGCGCCGCTGCTCGGCGCGTTGCGCTGAGGGCTACCGTGGCGCGGAGACCGGCGGCACTGGCGCTGCCATCCCGGCCCTGCGACAGCGATGCGCGAGGGCCGCGCCGTGCCCCATCGTCCGCGATCCCGGAGCAGGCCGCGCTCATGGCCACCAACCTCGTCATCGTCGAGTCGCCGACCAAGGCCTCGACCATCGAGAAGTACCTCGGCGACGACTACAAGGTCATCGCCTCCAAGGGGCACATCCGCGATCTGCCGCGCAGCGACTTCGCGGTGGAGGTCGAGGGCGACCAGGACGTGTCGCTGCGCTACGAGATCTCCGAGGGCTCCAAGGCCGCGGTGGAGACCATCCGCCGCGAGGCCCGCAAGGCCGACCGGGTGTTCCTCGCCACCGACCTCGATCGTGAGGGCGAGGCCATCGCCTGGCACATCGCCGAGGTCGCCGACATCGACCCCGAGCGCGACAACCGGGTCGTGTTCACCGAGATCACCCGCGAGGCGATCGTCGCGGCGTTCGAGCAGCCGCGGCCGATCGACGAGGGCCTGGTCGAGGCCCAGCAGGCGCGGCGCGCGGTGGACCGGATCGTGGGCTACCGGCTGAGCCCCACCCTGTGGCGCAACGTGGCCAGCGGGATCTCGGCGGGCCGCGTGCAGTCGGCGGCCCTGCGGATGATCACCGACCGCGAGCACGAGATCCGCGCGTTCACCCCCGAGGAGTTCTGGAGCCTCCACGGGACCTTCGCCGATCCCGAGGCGCAGGCCACCCCGGTGCGGGCCGGTCTGCACACGGTGGACGGGCGGCGCGTCACCGACCCCAAGGACCACGCCGAGCGCGTCGAGAAGGCCACCGCGCAGCGCTACCTGGTGATCCGCGACGGCGAGCACGCCGAGGCGCTGCAGGCCCGCACCCGCGCGGTCGAGGCGTGGACGGTGTCGGACGTGCAGCGTCGCGAGACCAAGCAGAACCCGGCGCCGCCGTTCACCACCTCGACGCTGCAGCAGGAGGCCGAGCGCAAGCTCGGCTTCAGCGCCTCACGCACCATGCGCGTGGCCCAGCAGCTCTACGAGGGCATGGACGTGGACGGCTCCGGCCCGGTGGGCCTGATCACCTACATGCGCACCGACTCGGTCAACCTGGCCGCCAGCGCCCTCGAGGAGCTCGGCGCCTACGTGCGCGAGGCCTACGGGCCCGCCTACGCGCTGGACGCGCCGCGGCGCTACGGGCGCAGCAGCAAGGGCGCCCAGGAGGCCCACGAGGCGGTGCGCCCCACCGGCGTGCGTCGCACGCCCAAGGCGATCGCCGCGCGGCTGGACCGCGACCAGCGGCGCCTCTACGAGCTCATCTGGAAGCGCACCGTGGCCACCCAGATGGCCCCGGCGGTGCACGACTCGGTGCGCGCCGACCTGGTCGGCAGCGACGGCGAGGGCGAGCTGCGCTACCGCGCCACCGGTCGCGTGCGCAAGTTCGACGGGTTCATCTCGGTCTACCTGGAGAGCACCGACGAGGACGAGGACCGCTCCGCGCGGCAGGGCGGCGCAGGCACCGCCGAGGCCGAGAGCGATGCGCTGCCCGAGCTCGTCGAGGGGGCCACGCTGGCGCTGTCGGAGGTCACCGCCGAGCAGCACCACACCCAGCCGCCGCCGCGCTACACCGGGGCGAGCCTGGTCAAGGCGCTCGAGGCCGAGGGGATCGGTCGGCCCTCGACCTACGCCTCGATCATCCAGACGCTGCTGGACCGCGGCTACGTCGAGCTCGATCAGCGCAAGTTCACCCCGACCCCGCTCGGTGAGGTCGTCACCGCCTACCTCAAGCAGCACTTCAGCGAGGTCGTGGACCTGCAGTTCACCGCCCGCATGGAGGACGAGCTCGACGAGATCGCCCGCGGCGAGAAGCGCTGGGGCCCGGTGGTCACCGACTTCCTCGAGGAGGTCGACCGCTGGATCGGCGAGCGCAAGCCCGAGCGCCCGCGCATCCCGATGGACGACGGCGTGGCCTGCCCCAAGTGCGAGGCCCCGATGGACAAGGTGTTCAGCGGCAAGTCGCGTCGCTGGTTCGCCTCCTGCCGCCGCTGGCCCGACTGCGACGGGACGCTGCCGCTGGACCGGGACGGCAACCCCACCGAGCCCGACGAGCCCGAGATCGATCCCTCGGTGCCCTGCCCCGAGTGCGGCAAGGGCACCATCCGCCGCGAGGGGCGGTTCGGCCCGTTCTACGGCTGCCAGGACTACCCGCAGTGCAAGGGCATCGTGAACGTCGAGCTGCGCACCGACTTCACCTGCCCGCGGTGCGAGGAGGGCGTGCTGGTGCAGAAGCGCACCCGCCGCGGCAAGCCGTTCTTCGGCTGCAACCGCTACCCCGAGTGCGACTTCGCGCTGTGGACCACCCCGCTGGGCCAGCCCTGCCCCCACTGCGGTGGCCCGCTCAAGCCCCCGCGCAAGAACGCCAAGGAGCCCACCGCGCTGTGCGCGGCGTGCGAGGAGAAGACCTCGGTCGAGGCGGACCCGCCGCGCGTCGAGCCGGTGGAGCACGTCCCGACCGCCACCTCGCCGTAGCCGCTCGCGGCGCCCGACACCGCCCGCGCCTGCGCTCGGAGCGCACCGGCGCGCCGGTAGGCTGGCCGGACGTCACGAACGCACCAGGCCGAGGGGTTCGCCGCCATCGCCACCGGGTCCGATGCTCGCGCGTCCGCTGGCGCGAAGGCCGAGTCGTCGCGCTCGGCCTACGTGGCGCTGCTGCGCAACCGCGACTACCGGCTGTGGTTCCTCTCGGCGCTGGGCTCGGGGCTGGGCGACTGGACCGGGCTGGTGGCCCTGCAGGTGCTCGTCACCCAGCTGACCCCCGAAGGCTCACAGCTGCAGCTGTTCGCCCTCGGCGGGGTCATGATGGCCCGCCTGCTGCCCAGCATCGTGGTCGGTCCGGTGGCCGGGGTGATCGCCGACCGCTACGACCGCAAGCGGCTGATGGTGGTCAGCAACCTCGCCCGCGGCGGCATCTTCGTGGCCATCGCGTTCACCGGCGAGGTGTGGGCGCTGTTCGCGCTGGTCTTCCTCGTCGAGTGCCTGACGCTGCTGTTCATCTCGGCCAAGGACGCCTCGCTGCCGCTGCTGGTGCGACGCGACCAGCTGCAGGCCGCCAGCCAGCTGAACCTGCTGGCCACCTTCGGGCCGCTGCCGCTGGGCGCGGTCGTGGCCAGCGCGATGATCCCCGTCGCCGCGCTGCTGCGCGACGTCGGCTTCGAGGGCGCGACCGCCGCGGTGGTCGCGCTGCTGGTCAACGCCGCCACGTTCCTGCTGTCGGCGCTGCTGCTGGCTGGCCTGCGCCTGCACAGCGCCGCCCGCGCCCGTGAGCGCGCCACCCAGACGGCGAGCCCCAGCATGCTCGGCGAGCTGCGCGAGGGGCTGGCGTTCATCTGGGACATGCCGCTCATCCGCTCGCTCATCACCGGCGTGGTCGGCGTGTTCTTCGGCGCGGGGGTGATCATCGCTCTTGGCCCGGCGTTCGTCACCGAGTCGCTCGGCCAGCCCGAGGGCAGCTGGTTCCTGCTGTTCACCGCGGTGGGCATCGGGCTGGTCACCGGTCTGATCACCGTGCCCCTGTCGACCCGGTGGGTGCGCCGCGAGCGCATGTTCCCGGTGATGCTGGTGCTGACCGGGCTGATCGCGCTGGTCACCGGCACGCTCACCGACTTCACTGTCACGATGGTGCTGGGGTTCCTGCTGGGGGGCGCGGCGGGGCAGAGCTTCCTGCTGGGCTACACGCTGCTGCAGGAGCACACCGAGGACCGCGTGCGCGGCAAGACCTTCGCTGCCTTCTACACCAGCACGCGGATCGCGATGTTCGTGGCGCTGGGCCTGGGACCGTTCGCTGCGGGGCTGATCGACACGGGCACGCTGATCCTCGGCGACTGGGGCGTGCGTGCCTCGGGCGTGCGGATCATGATCCTGCTTGGAGGCGGCGTGGCGACCGTCTCGGCGCTGCTGACCCTCCGTGGCATCTACCGGTCGCTGCGCGAGGGCGCGCCGCGACCCGTCTCGCTGGGTGCGCTGACGAGCCCCGCGAGCAGCGGGCTGCTGATCACCGTCGAGGGCGTCGAGGGCGCCGGCAAGTCGACGCAGGCCCGGCGCCTGGCCGCGACGCTGCAAGCCGAGGGGCACGAGGTGCTGCTGACCCGCGAGCCGGGCGGACCGCCGGTGGCCGAGCGCGTGCGGGAGGTCCTGCTCGACCGCGGCAGCGCCGGCATGGACGCGCGCACCGAGGCGCTGCTGTACGCCGCCGCCCGCGCCGAGCACGTCACCCACACCATCCGTCCGGCGCTGCAGGCCGGCACGATCGTGGTCTGCGACCGCTACCTGGACAGCTCGCTGGCCTATCAGGGCCATGCGCGCGGCCTCGGCGTCGACGACGTCGCCGAGATCAACCGCTGGGCGATCGACGGCGTCCTGCCCGACGTCACGATCCTGCTGCACGTCGACCCGCAGGCAGGGCTCGGACGCGCGAAGGGTCGCCGGCAGCGCGCTGCGGCGCGCCGCGATGCTGCCGCAGCAGCCGGGCCGGGGTCGGGGGCGGCGACGACGCAGGACGGGCCAGCGCGGCCCGGGGACCCCACCGCGCCGGATGCGGACCGGATGGAGGAGGAGGACGCGGACTTCCACCGGCGCGTCGCCGAGGGGTTCATGGAGCTCGTGCGCCGCAACCGCCAGCGCATGCTCCTGGTGGACTCCAGTGAGGAGCCCGACGTCGTCGCCCGTCAGGTGCGCCTCGCGCTGCACCCGTGGCTGCCGTCCCCGCCAAGCGAGGGCAGCGACGCGACCACGGCGGCGCACGGCGAGGCCCACGGGCCGGACGCGCAGGGCCTCGCCCAGGCCGACCAGGGCGCCACCCGGTCCGACGAGGAGGTCCCCCGGTGACCGACGTCGCCGACGCTCGCGCGTTCGCCGCGGAGGCGCCCTGGAAGGTGCCGGGCCAGGAGCGCGCCGCGAAGGTCCTGGCCGCTGCCGCGGCCGGCGGCCTGGGGCACGCGTGGGCGCTGATCGGGCCGCCCGGGGTGGGCCAGGAGCAGCTGGCTGCGGCGCTGACCGCTGCGCTGGTGTGCGCCGAAGGGGCACCTGGCCAGGCGTGTGGCCGCTGTGCGGCGTGCGACCGGGCCGCGCGCGGGCGGCATCCGGCGCGGCGGGTGTTCGAGCCCTCCGCGCCCACCTACCGCGTCGAGGAGGTCCGCCGCGACTGGCTGTCGGCGGCCTCGCTGACCGCGGACGGCTGGAAGATCCTGCACATCCGGGAGGCCGACCGCCTCAACGATGCGGCCGCGAACGCGTTCCTGCGCGCGCTGGAGGAGCCCGCTCACGGCACGGTGTGGCTGCTGGAGATCGCCGATCCCGACGAGCTGCCCGACACGATCCTGTCGCGGTGCCGCCAGCTGCCGCTCGCGCCGCTGCCGCGCCAGCTGCTGGAGGAGCACGCCGCCGCGCTGGGCTACCACGACCCCGTCGAACGCGCGCTGGCGGTGCGCGCGGCGCGTGGCTCGCGCGCCCGCCTCGAGGCCCTCGGTGAGGCCGATCTGGAGCGGCTGCGCGCGCGCCAGCGCCTGCTCGCCGAGCTGCGCGCTGACCAGGGCCGCGCGCTGACGGCGACCAAGGAGCTGCTGGATGCCGGCGAGGCCGCCAGCAAGGACGCTGACGAGGAGCAGCGCACAGAGCGCGAGCAGCTCGTCGCGGTCCACGGCGAGCCGCCGCCCGAGCCGCTGGTCAAGGAGCTCGAGGAGCGCGCCAAGCGCCGCAAGCGCGAGGCGCGCCTGACCGCCCTGCAGCGCGCGCTCGACGACCTGCTGGGCTGGGTGCGCGACGTCCTGGCCACGCAGGCGGCGGCACCCAGCACAGCGCTGCTCGCGCCCGAGGCCCGGGCCGAGCTGGCCGCCGACGCCGAGGCGCTTGCCACCGACGACCTGCTGTGGGCGGCCGATCGGATCCAGCGCACCCGCGAGGACCTCGAGCGCAACGTGGTCCCGCGCCTGGCGCTGGAGGCGCTGCTGCTCGAGCTCGCCACGCTGGGGCGCCGCTAGGCGCCGCTAGGCGCCGCTCGACCCTGCTCCGGGTGCCGTGAGGGCGCCGCCCCGGTGCGCGGCGCGCGGCTAGGGCGCCGCCTCCTCCCGGGTGCCTTCCAGGACCAGCGCGTCGTCGTGGACCTCGGCGGCCTCGAGGGTGATGCCGCGAGCAGCGAGCTCGGCCTCGAGATCCAGGGCCTCCTCGACCTGATCGGCGACCATCCCCTCGACCCAGCCCGGCACGGCGAGCCCCTCGGCGTCGACCTCGCTGGCCCGCAGCACGAGCGCCTCGTCGACGACCTCGGGGTGCAGCGTGGCCGTAACGATCGCGTCGTCGACCACCACCTCGACCGTCAGCGCGTCCGCACCGACGGCCACGTCGAGATCGTCGGGAGCAGCGCCCTGCGCGCCCAGCGCCTCGGAGAGCTCCTGGGCGAGGTCATCGCCATCCAGCGCGACCCTGAAGGCGCCGCGCTCCTCGGGCAGCAGGGCCTCGACCGCCGCGTCGGCCGCCGCCTCAGCGGTCGCGTCGCCGGCCGGACGCACCACGTCGGGGAGCACGGTGGCCAGCCCTGCCAGCGCCAGTGCCACCACCGCGACCAGGACCACCACCCACGGCCAGGCCCCACCGTCGTCGGTGTGAGCGTCATGGCGTGGCCCGGGGGCCGGCGGGAGGCGAGGCATCGCCGACAGCATCGCAGGTGCCGCCGCGCTGTCACAGGCGCGCCGCCCGGACGACCGGTGCCGTCCGGGCGACGCGCACCGGCGTCCCACCCGGTGAGCGGTTGGCAGCTGATCCGCTGACGCGGGCCGCGAGCGGTGCCTTGCGCGTCCGGTCGGCGCGACCGTGCCGCACTTGAGCCCGGCCACCGACGCGACTCGCGCGACCACGCGCCAGCGGTCGGCTATCGTCGCGGCCGCACAGCGAGCACCACCGCCACCCAGAAGAGGACCCGATGCGCTTCGACGTTGCCGCGCCCCGACGCATCGCCTTCGGTCCCGGCCGTGTCGCCGGGGTGGGGGATGCGGCTGCCGCGCTGGGCCTGCGCGCGCTGCTGGTGACCGGCGCGACGCCGGCGCGTGCCGAGCCGGTGGCTCGGCGCCTGGCCGAGGCCGGCCTGGGCTCGGTGACCGCCACGGTCGAGGGCGAGCCGACCGTGACGCGCATCGAGGAGATCGCGGCCCGAGCCGCCGCGGAGGGCTGCGACGTGGTCGTCTCGGTCGGGGGCGGCAGCGTGGTCGATGCGGGCAAGGCGGCCGCAGCGCTGGCGGCGGCGCCAGGGCCGACGCGCCGCTACCTCGAGGTGATCGGCGAGGGGCACCCTCTGGAAGCCGACCCCTTGCCGCATGTGGCCGTGCCCACCACCGCGGGGACCGGCGCGGAGGTCACCAAGAACGCGGTGCTCGGCGTGCCCCACGAGGGGCTCAAGGTCAGCCTGCGGGACGCGCGGATGGTGCCCCAGCAGGCGATCGTGGATCCCGAGCTCACCCACGGCCTGCCGGTGGCGGTCACGGTGCGCACCGGCCTGGACGCGCTGACGCAGCTGATCGAGCCGTTCACCTCGCCTGAGGCCAGCCCGGTCACCGACGCCCTGTGCCGCGACGGGATCCCACGGGCGGCGCGGGCGCTGCCGCGGGTCGCGCGCACCGCCGCCGAGCAGGAGGCCGCGCGCACCGCCGCCGAGCCCGCCGAGCCCGCCGAGCCCGCCGAGGACGTCGACGCGCGCGAGGACATGGCGCTGGCCGCCCTGCTGGGCGGTCTGGCGCTGGCCAACGCCAAGCTCGGTGCGGTGCACGGGTTCGCCGGGCCGCTGGGCGGGCTGCGTCCCGCGCCGCACGGAGCGATCTGCGGGCGCCTGCTGCCGGTGGTCACCGAGGCGAACCTGCGGGCGCTGCGCGAGCGCGAGCCAGCCCACCCGGCGCTGGACCGCTACGCCGAGGTCGCGCGGCTGCTGACCGGCCACGAGGCCGCGACCGCCGACGACGCCGTGGCCTTCCTGGAAGCGCTCGTGGGCGATCTGGACGTGCCAGGCCTGGCAGCGTGGGGCGTGACCGAAGGCGACGTGCCAGGCCTCGTCACCGCGGCGGCACGTGCCAGCTCCATGCGCGGCAACCCCATCGAGCTCACCGAGGACGAGCGGGCAGCGGTGCTGCGACGCGCGCTGTAGCGGGCGCTGCCGCCGCCGGGTGCGGGCCGGGCGTCCCGCGCGCCCCGCGGCCCGGACGACCCGCAGCACACCTGGGCTCACACCTGGCCCCTCGTGCGCCGACTGGCCATGTGGGCACGAGCCGTCGGTCGCGGGCGCGGCGTACAGTGACGCCATCAGGCACCAGCACAGCGCGAAGAAAGGCGGGATGTGGTGGCCCCGGCACCCACTGACTTCTCCCCGCCGCTGCGAGGCGGACGGCCCCCACTCGTCGAGGCGTCGAGGTTGCGCGTGCGCCTGAGCGGCCTGCTGCGCCTGTCAGCGAAGCTCGCAAGCGTTGCCGTGCTGGCCCTGCTGGTCATCCTCGCCTGGGATCTGTGGCACCTGGTGCCCGGCCTGGACTGACGCGCTCGCTCGCCGCCCGCGGCCACGGCCAGCTCACGCGTCCACCGACCGCAGCGCGTGCGGGCCGGTGCGGTCCTCGGCGTAGCTGACCACCGGCTCGGGGCCGTCGACCCACGCCTCGGGCGGCAGATCCTTGGCGGCCCGGAAGCTCACGCTGCCACCCGAGAGCGTGCGCACGTCGGTGAACCCCCGCTGCACCAGGGCCCGATAGGCCAGGTAGCTGCGAAAGCCCACGGCGCAGTACAGGCGGATCGGCTGGTCACGGTCCCAGCCCTCCTGGGCCTCCCGGAGGGTGGGCAGCGGCACGTTCTCGGCCCCGGGCAGGTGCCACGCGGCGAACTCCTCGGGGCCGCGCACGTCGATGAGGCGCGCGCCCCGCACCGCGTCGGGATAGTCCTCGGCCTGCCACAGCGCGACGTCGCCGCGCAGCACGTTGCTGGCCACGAAGCCCGCCATGTTCACCGGATCCTTGGCTGACCCGAACGGCGGCGCGTACCCGAGCTCCAGGCCCTCGAGGTCGTAGACGGTCAGGCCGGCGCGCAGCGCGGTGGCCAGCACGTCCAGGCGCTTGTCGACCCCGTCGTAGCCCACGGCGCCGGCGCCGAGCAGGCGCCCGTCCTCGGGGTCGAACAGGATCTTGAGGTGCATCGCCGCGGTGCCCGGGTAGTAGCCGGCATGACCCGAGGGGTGGACGTGCACGCGCTCGTGGGGGATGCCGGCCTCGCGCAGCTGGCGCTCGTTGGCGCCGGTGCCGGCGGCGACCATGTCGAACACCTTGACCACCCCGGTGCCCTGAACCGGCGCGATGGTCGTGTCGCGGCCGCAGATGACCTCGGCGGCGGTGCGGCCCTGACGGTTGGCGGGGCCGGCCAGCGGCACCAGCCAGGAGCCGGGCAGCACCAGGTGCTCGACCTCGATCGCATCGCCGGCGGCGAGGATGGCCGGGTCGCTGGTGCGCAGGTGGCGGTCCACCGCGATGCCCCCGCGCGGGCCGAGCTCGAGGCCGGCAGCCTGCGCCAGCTCGGTGTTCGGGCGCACCCCCGCCGAGAGCATCACCAGATCGGTGGTCACCGTCTCGCCGCTGGCGAGCTCCACGTCGAGGCGACCGTCATCGGTCGGGTGGAACGCCGCCGCGCGAGTGCCCAACCGCAGGTCAACCCCGTGGTCACGCAGGTGCCCCTCCAACGGGGTGGTGAGCTCGCGATCCAGCGGGGGCATGACCTGGTCGGCCATCTCCACCAGCGTCACCGGCACCTCACGGTGGCGCAGGCTCTCGGCCATCTCCAGGCCGATGTAGCCGCCGCCGATCACCACCGCATGGCGCACCGCCGGCAGGTCAGGGCTGCGACCGTCGACGGCGGCCTTGATGCGGTCCATGTCGCCGATGCGGCGCAGCACGTGCACGCGCGGGTCGTCGGCGCCGGGCAGCGGGGGGACGATCGGTGTGGCGCCCGGTGTGAGCACGAGGTGGTCGTAGGGCTCCTCGTAGGCGTCCCCGGTGCGCAGGTCCCGGGCGGTGACCACCTTGCGCTCGCGGTCGATGGCGGTGACCTCGGTGGCGTTGCGCACGTCGAGGTCCAGCGAGGCCTTCAGGCTCTGCGGGGTCTGCAGCAGCAGCTGGTCGCGGTCCTCGATGATCTCGCCGATGTGGTAGGGGAGCCCGCAGTTGGCGAACGACACGTGCTGGGCCCGCTCCAGGACCACGATCTCGGCGTGCTCGTCGAGGCGCCGCAGACGAGCGGCGCAGGACATGCCGGCGGCGACACCACCGACGATGACGGTCTTCATGGGGTCCTCCGAAGACGCAGCGGGGGGACTGGCACGGGTGTCGCGTGACCTCGCCACTCTGCCGCGCCTGCCTCGAGGTGTCCGGACCAAGCGCGGTGGCGTCCCCCTGCGGGCGGACCTGCACAGCTGTGTCACACCGAAACGAAACGTCTTGGACCCTCTTGGTACAGGTCGTTTGGCTCTGTTCCCGGGGTCGTTCGCTGCCCATGGTCCGTGCATCGGTGGGGTGGGGATCGCGTTGGCTTCGGAGGTGCGCGGTGCGGGAGCTCTCGGGGATAGCGACCATCTCAGGACGGTCTGGCCCGAGGTCGCTGGCCTGGCGGGCCGGGGTGATCGGCGTGGCCAGCGCGCTGCTGCTGGGGGCTGCGGCCTGCGCCGGGGAGGATGCCGCCGAGGAGCTCCCACCCGAGGACGCGGTGGAGCAGCCCGAGCCCGAGCCCGCTGCGGAGCCCGAGCCGGTCGAGGCGCCCGAGGAGCCCGACGAGCCAGAGGGGCCCGACGAGCTTGACGGGCCCACCGCCGCCGGGGAGGCGACGCTGCTGTGGAGCGCCGAGCACGAGCAGGGCGTCGAGGTGGTGGCGCCCTCACCCGACGGTGAGCATCTCGCGGTGGGGGCCGAGGCTACGTTCGTCTACCAGCTCGCCGACGGACGGTTGATGGAGGCGCTGGTGCGACGACACCGCCCAGAGGATCTGGCTTGGCGCTCCGATGGGGAGCACCTGGCGATCGGGCTCGGGGTGCACGGTGTGTCGCTGACCGAGGCGGACAGCGGCGAGGAGCTCGCCGAGGTCGGTGAGGGCTACAACAGCCGCGCGTCGTTCGCCGCCAACGACGCGCACCTGGCCACTGGCGAGCGCGGCGGCGCCATCACGCTGTGGTCGGCCGACGGCGACGAGACGCTGGCCGAGCTGGTCGCCGACGACCTGCCCGAGGGGCCGGGAATGGAGGCCTCGGTCACCGCGCTGGAGCACCACCCTGACGACAGCGCGCTGCTGGCGGCCACCCACTGGCAGGACTGCACCACACGGATCTGGGACACCGACGCCGAGGCGGTCCTCCACACCCTGGACCTCGGTGCGAACTGCCACCTGAACCCCACCCCGTTCGCGTTCGCACCCGACGGGGAGATCATGACCGGGCCCGATACCGAGGCCGGCGAGGTGGTGCTGCGCTCGTGGACGGTCGAGGACGCCGAGCCGGTGGACCACCTGCCCTACGACGGCCAGATCGCCGATGTGGCCTACTCGCCCGATGGGTCGCTGCTGGCCGTTGCCGGCCGAGAGGCGCCGCGCGTCGACGCCCAGGTCCACGTGTTCGACACCGCGAGTGGCGAGCTGGCAGCACTCCTCGAGCCCGAGGCATCACCGGACGAGGACTTCGTGCAGCTCGCCACCGTGGCCATCAGCCCCGA
>PWER01000057.1 GCA_003553565.1 Nitriliruptoria bacterium
AGCGTGAACTTGACGAGGTCGCGGAGGCTGATCTCGCCGGTCCCGTCGAGGCCCGGCGGCCGCGCCTCGTAGCAGGCGCCGTGCGTCAGCGGGACGTTCAGCTCGCGGATCTCCTCGCAGATGCGGATGCAGCGGTTGCCGGGCACGGCGGCGAGCAGAGCCGACAGCAGCGAGGTCTTGCCGGCTCCGGGCGGTCCGCTGACCACGACCGTGGCCGAGCTGGCCATCGCCAGTGCCAGCAGATCAGCGGCGGGCCCGCTCAGCGTGTCGCGCTCGACCAGGGCTGCCAGGGAGTCGCGGCGCAGGGTGTGGCGTCGCAGCGTGGCCGAGAGGCGGTCGGCCACGGGCGGGATCGCCGCGGTCAGCCGCGCGGTGCCGCCGAGGACGCGGGCCTGCACCAGGGGGCTCGCGGTGTCCAGGCGTCGGTCGGTGGGCGCGAGCAGGCGGTCGACCACCATGCGGTTCTCCTCGGCGGTGGTGGGCTCACGCAGCCCCTGCAGGCGCCCGGTGCCGTCGATGTAGGAGACCCGGTCGCCCTCGAAGAAGACCTCTTCGACGTCGGTGCGCTCCAGCAGGTCGGTCAGCGGGCCAAAGGCGGTGATGCTGCGCACCAGGCGGGCGACCATGTCCTCGGGATCGCGCAGGGCTGTCTCGTCACCGAGGTGCGCGCGCCGCTGATAGGCCTCGACGGCCTGGCGCACGACCCGCGTGACCGCATCCCCCTGATGCTCGGGATCCAGCCGGTGGCGCTCCACCTCGGCGAGGGCGGCGGTCCGCAGGGTCTCGTAGGCAGCGCTCATGGCTGGCTCGCAGCCTCGGCGTCCCGGCGTCGGCGCCACCGCAGGCGACGGCCCGATCGCGCCGGCTGCTCGGCGGCAGGTACGCCGAGCGCAGCGGCGGCCAGCTGTCGCGCCACCGTCGGCAGGGGGCCACGGGTCACCTGCGTGCCGTCCCACGCCGCCCGCCGCACCCGCGGGTCGGTGGGCACGTGCCACAGGCCCGCCAGGGGCGTGAGCCGCACGAGCTCGTCCTCGATGTGGCGTCGGGCGCGCTGACCCTCCGGGCTGTGGTTGATCAGCACGTGCAGGCGCGTCGGTTCGAGGTCCTCGTGGACAGCTGCGAGCCAGGCCAGCGCGTGCCCCAAGCCCACCGGCGTGCCGTCGGCGACCAGCACCACCGCGTGCGCGCCCAGCACGGCCGAGCGGCCCTGGGCGGCTCGGCTCGGGCTGAGCAGGTGCCGCTCGAGCCCGCCGCCGACATCATCGGGTGCCCCTGTGGCTGCCGTCCGGCCCGCGCCGGCGTCCAGCACCACCGGACCGTGCTCTGCCAGGGCGCCGAGCAGCTGGCGCAGATCGTCGCCGCGCAGCTCCTCGACGTCGCCGCTCCCCCCGACGAGCGCACGCAGAGGGCCGTCGCCGACCGGCTGGAGCCATTCGCAGGGGTCCAGCGTCCGCCCCCGGGCGACGGCGTCCGCAGCCGCCAGCACGTTGGGATACAGGCCAAGCCCGAGCCGGCACGCCAGGGCGTGGCTGCCCTCGGCGTCCACCAGCGCCACCGACCGCCCGCCCCTGGGAGCGGAGCTGGCGAGCGCCAGGGCCACCTCGGTGGTCCCGACCCCACCGGAGGCCCCGACCACCGCGGCGACCGCGGCGCCGGGTGCCGGGCGCGGCGGGCTTGGCAGGTCGGTGCTCTCCTCCCAGGCGGCGCGCGCGTCGCCGAGGTCGGACCGCGCGCTCTGGGACGGCGCGATCCTCGCGATGGCGGTCAGCAGCTCGGAAGGGGTCGCGTAGCGCTCGATGACGTCGTCGACCCCGCAGCTGCGCAGCTGGTCCTTGCCGGTGGGATCACCGGGGTCGAACACCCCCAGCACCCCGCGTCCTCGACGGTGCAGCTCCGCCACCAGGGGTCCGGTCAGGAACGAGGTGGTGTCATCCAGCACGAAGACGTCGGCGTCCTCGGCCAGCGCGTCGTCGGGGTGCAGCACGGTGGCGCGCAGGCGGGCGCCGCCGTGATCGGCGATGTGGCGCTGCAGCGCCGGCGCCCACTCGCGAGGGGAGGCCGCCAAGGCGATGGCGGGCTCGGTGGGGATCACGGCGCGGCCCCCTCCGCCATCGGGGCGGCGCCGGTCGCGCGCACCAGATCCAGCGACGCTCCGTGGAGGGCCTCAGCCAGCTGCAGGGACGTCTCCGCATCCACCGCGAGGGTCACCGCGAACCCCGCGGCGCCCATCGCTCCCGTCTCCTCGGCGGGGACCGCGAGCACCTCGACGTCGTGAGCCAGGAACCCTGCGGCGTCCTCGGTGGCGATCACGTCGACGCGGTCGCCGGCCTGGAGGTCCCCGCTGACGGCGTGCACGCGGTCCAGGGGAACGCTCATCGCTCGCAACCCGTCCGGGGCGGCGGTGCCGCGCAGATCCGAGTGGCGCAGCGGCTCCCCCTCCGCGATCGGGCTCGCCAGCACCGTGCCCTCCAGCAGCGCGTGGTCCTCGGGTCCCAGCAGCGCCTCGGGCACCGGGCCCGTGGCCCCCACCTCGGCCACCGTGATCGCCTCGTCCGACACCGCGTCACCGGCGGCCAGCGGCCGCTCGGCCACGAGCACTGGTGCGGTGTCCTCGGCGGCACGCAGCAGGGCGAAGTTGGCCACCGCGGCGACAAGCGCCGCCACCAGCACCAGCACGTGGCCCGGGGACACCCGTGCGAGGAGACCGGAGGAGCCCCCGCCCGATGCTGGCCATCGCTCCCGTGCTGGTGCGTCCTGTGCGGTGGCGCCCACCGCGGTCATGGTTGCCATCCCACCCGCCGCTCCTTCGCTCGACGTCCGACATACGTCGGGCGAGCCGTCGTGCCAAGCTGTGGCGGAGAGCCCCCCAAGGATCCGCCTGCAGATGAGGCGAAAGTATGCGCGACCCTCTGCAGGGGGTCAAGACCGAAGTTCGTCGCTCTGTGGACAGCCGGCGCAGTGTCAGCCCAGCTGCAGGTCGGCGTAGGCGTCCGGGCACTGCGGGTTGGCCAGCGCGGCGCGGTCGTCGATCGGCGCGCCGTCGTCGCTCCACGCCTCGACCGCCACGCCGAGCACGCGGCTCTAGAGCTCGCCACGGCGCACCGGCCAGATGGGCACTCCGGCGGCGACGCAGCCGATGAGGTCGGTGCCGTCCGACACGCTGGCCAGCTGCACGTCGCTCTCGGTGCGGGCGTAGGTGAAACGCCCCGAAGGGTGGGCCGGGGAGCGCTGCGTGCTTGGCTCGCGAGCAGTCTGCGAGGCCAGGATGCAGGGTCGAGGCGGCGCGGTGGGCTCGGTGCGCTCGGTGCGCCGCCTGCGGCGGTCATCGCCACGCAGGCGGCATCTGCGCGCAAGCCCGGCGGTTGCTGCGCGCGACCCTCGTGGGAACTGCGCCCGGTGTCCCGTGCGTTGGTGAGGGTGAGCGTGCGCCAGGCTCGACCTGTGGAAAGCTGCATCGATCCGAGGGAGCGCCTGCTACCATCCGCCTACAAAGCGCTGTGACCTGTTGTTGCGTCTCAGGTCCCGCGAAGGAGGGTCTGTGCCGAAGCATCTCGAAGAGTACCCAGAGGTACTCGACGCCGCCCAGGTCGCCGAGCTGCTCGGGTTGAGCGTGGACTACGTGCGACGTCTGTCCCGCCAAGGGGTCCTGCCGGCCAAGCGCCTGCCGGGCGGCCGCACGTTCCGCTACTTCCGCGACGAGCTCGTGGAGTGGCTGCGCGAGCAGGACGTCAGCGCCAGCGAGGCGCTGGACCCGGCCGAGCACAGCGAGGCGAGCTGACGCCCGCTCACCCCGGCCACACGGCGGCGACCGCCTGCAGAGGCACGAGCACCGAGCGTCCGGTGGGGCCGCGCAGCACCAGGTGATCCTCGGCCACCGCCACCAACGCGCCGGTCGGTTCGGTGCCCGCGCCCGGGCAGCTCAGGCCGATGCGCTCGCCGGCCTGCTCGCGTGCTGCGAGTCGCGCACGGAAGGTCTGTGGCCCGCCCCCCGAGGCGCCGCCGGCGCGCGTGCGCTCCACGACCTCCCACACCGCGACGCCGTCCAGGCGCACGTCGACCAGGCCAGCGGTCGTAGCCAGGCAGGCCACATCCGCGCCGACGTGCACCACCGGCCCGCTCCAGCGCCGCCCGGCGACCGACACCGCCACGCGATCGCCGCGGTGCAGCAGCTCGCGGGCCGCGTCGGCGAGGGTCCGTCGCCGCAGGCTGTCCAGCGCCGCCACGCGCTCCCACTCGGCGGCCTCGGCGCGCAGCTCCCAGCGGAACGCCGCCCCGTGGCTTGCCAGCTCGGGGTCGCCCGCGCCGGGGATGGGCACCACGTGCTCGTCGGGCTCGACGCCAGCCGGGTCGTCTGCGCCGCCGGGGTCGTTGCCGGGGCCGGGGTCGTTGCCCTCGCCGTCGTGTGAGGTCATCGGAGCGGAGGATGCACCAGCGAGGCCTCGGCGCAAGGGCAGTGCACTATCCTGCCGCCCATGAGCGACACCCTGACCGTGTGCGTGTTCGCCGCCTCCAGCACGCAGGTGCCCGACAGCCACCGCGTGCAGGCCCACAGCCTCGGGGCGGGGATCGCCACGCGCGGGTGGCGGTTGGTGTATGGCGGCGGCGACATCGGGTTGATGGGCGAGGTGGCCCGCACCGCGCTGGCCGGCGGTGCGCACGTCACGGGGGTGATCCCCCGGCGGATGGTCGCGTGGGAGGCCGCCATGGAGGACCTCGACGAGGTGGTGGTCACCGACACCATGCGCGAGCGGCAGGCGCTCATGGATGCCCGCAGCGACGCGTTCGTCGCGCTGCCCGGCGGGGTGGGCACGCTGGCCGAGCTGCTGGAGATCGTCACGCAGCGCCAGCTCGGCTACCACGACCGCCCGGTGGTGCTGCTCGACCCCGATGGCTACTGGGACCCGCTGCGCCAGCAGCTCGCCGCGGCCATCGACCGGGGGCTGGCGCCGGCCAGCGCCGCGCACCTGTTCACCACGGCGGCCGCTGCCGAGGACGCGCTCGCGCGCATCGCTGCCGAGGTCCAGAGCGGGTGATGCTGACCCGGCCGAGCGGCCGAGCGGCCGCTCGGCCCGACGCGCCCGCTCGCCGCGGCCATCCACAGGTGTGGCACCCCGGGGCACGTGCCTGTCCCACCCGCGCAGTACGGTGCCCTCGTCGTGATCAGCAGACCCGCTGACGATCGGTCTCGCGTTGAGCGGAGGCCAGGGCCGGTGCTAGTGTTGCCGGGCTTGCACGCCGTCCTGTTGCGCGGCGCGCCCTGCGGCGCGCAACCGTCCGAGACCAGAGGATGGGCACATGAACACCTATGAGCTGATGGTGATCCTGCGCGGCAGCCTGGACGAGCAGACCGTCCAGAGCCGCATCGAGCAGCTGACCAAGACGGTCGAGCAGCTCGGCGGGGTCGTGGACAAGGTCGACCACTGGGGCAAGCGCGCCTTCGCCTATGAGATCGACCACATGACCGAGGGCTGGTACGTGGTCCTCGACCTCCAGCTCGACAACAGCGCCCAGGCCGAGATCGACCGACAGCTGCGCATCGCCGACGAGATCATCCGCTTCAAGATGATCCGTCCGGACCTGCGCCGCAAGCGGGTGTCCTGACGCGGCGCTCGCGCCGCCCGGCGCGACGCACACCGCCGCGAGGAAAGGCAGGACCGTGGTCGATAACGCCGTGAACATCGTCGGCAACCTCACCGACGATCCCGAGCTGCGCTACACCCAGAACGGCACGCCCGTCGCCAACATGCGCGTGGCGGTCAACCGCCGGATCCGCAACAACCAGACCGGCGAGTGGGAGGACCGCACCGACGGGTTCTTCAACGTGACCGTGTGGCGTGACATGGCAGAGAACGTGGCCGAGTCGCTGCACCGCGGCACCCGCGTCATGCTGAGCGGGCGCCTGACTCAGCGCAGCTTCGAGACCCAGCAGGGCGAGCAGCGCACGGTGGTGGAGATCGAGGCCGACGAGGTCTGCCCCAGCCTGCGGTGGGCCACCGCCCAGATCACCAAGACCGGTGGGCGTCGCGGCGGCAGCGCCCCCGCCGCAGCGCCCGCGGCAGCGCCCGCCGCTGACCAGCCCGCCCAGTCCAGCCCAGCAGCCAGCAGCCAGACCGAGCCCGACGACGTGCCGTTCTGACCGCGTCGGCACCGACGCGATGACATCGTCGCCGGCCGGGAGCCACTCCCGGCCCGCCTCGCACGAGGAGGACGCCCATGGCGAACCAGCCGCCCAAGCGCAAAGAGTGCTACTTCACCAAGAACAAGATCGAGTACATCGACTACAAAGACGTCGAGCTGCTCCAGAAGTTCATCAACGACCGGGGCAAGATCCGCTCGCGGCGCGCGACCGGCACCTCGCCGCAGTACCAGAAGCTGCTGGCCGAGGCCATCAAGAACGCTCGTGAGATGGCGCTGCTGCCCTACAGCCGGCGCTGACGCGTCACCTCGACCCGCCAGCGATCCAGGAGACCCCCGATGAAGGTGATCCTCAAGCGCGACGTCGCCGACCTCGGCCGAGCGGGTGACGTCGTTGACGTGGCCGACGGCTACGGTCAGAACTACCTCCTGCGCGCCGGCCTGGCGATGCGCGCCACCAAGGGCGCGCTCGCTGACTCCGAGGCGATGCGCGTCGCGCGCGCCAAGCGCGAGGCGGCGTCCCGCGCCGACGCCGAGGAGCGCAAGACCGCCCTGGAGGCCAAGCCCGTGCAGGTGCGGGCCAAGGCCGGTGAGGACGGCACGCTCTACGGCTCGATCGGCAACGGGAAGATCGCCGACGCGGTGCGCTCGCAGCTCGGCGTCACCGTGGACCGCAAGGACATCCCGCTCGACCGGCCGCTGAAGCGCACTGGCAGCCACGAGGTCCCCGTCAAGCTCTACGAGGACATCGAGGCCGCGCTCCACGTGGAGGTCGTCAGGGAGGAGTAGCGAGGAGGGGCATGGCAGCCGAGCCCGAGTTCGACCCTTCCCCTCCCACCGGCGTCCCTCACGGACCCCGGCGCGCCGCCGGACCCAACCGGTCCGAGCGAGTGCCACCGCATGATCTCGGCGCCGAGGTCAGCGTGATCGGCAGCCTGCTGCTGTCGCGTGACGCTCTCGCCGAGGTCGGCGAGCACGTGCGCGCCGACGACTTCTACCGGGGCGCGCATCGCACCATGTACGAGGCCGCCTCGGCGCTCTACGACCGGGGCGAGCCCGTCGATCCTGTGAGCCTCGCCGATGAGCTGCGGCGGCGTGGCCAGCTCGACGACGTGGGCGGCCAGCTCGAGATCAGCGAGATCGTCCGGCAGGTCCCCTCGCCGGCGAACGCCGCCTACTACGCGCGGATCGTCTCGGCTGCCGCGCTCAAGCGCCGGCTGATCGAGGTGGGCACCGACATCGCCAACCTCGGCTACGACGACACCGCCGAGGCCGTCGACGCGCTCGACTCCGCCGAGTCGCTGGTCTACCAGCTCGCCGAGCACGGGCGCGTGGGCAACATCGCGCCGCTCAAGGAGCTGCTGACCGCTGGCTTCGAGCTGATCGAGCGCCTCCACGAGAACGACTCGGCGCTGACCGGGCTGCCCACCGGCCTGACCGACTTCGACGACCTCACCGCCGGGCTGCAGCCCGGCAACCTGATGATCCTCGCCGCCCGCCCGGCGATGGGCAAGTCGACGCTGGTCACCAACATCGCCAGCTACGTCAGCGTGCGCAAGCGCCAGCCGGCGGTCCTCTTCTCGCTGGAGATGAGCCAGATGGAGCTCGTCCAGCGGATCCTGTCCGCCGAGGCACGCGTCGACTCGGATCGCCTGCGCACCGGCCGGCTGCGCGACACCGACTGGCCCAAGCTCTCCGAGGCGTTCGGGCGGCTGGGTGACGCGCCGCTGTTCATCGACGAGACACCCGACATCACCATGACCGAGATCCGGTCGAAGGCCCGGCGCCTCAAGCAGCAGCACGGACTCGACCTGATCATCCTCGACTATCTGCAGCTGATGCGCTCGCCGCGCTTCATCGACAGCCGCGTCCAGGAGGTCGCCGAGTTCTCGCGCGGCCTGAAGGTGCTGGCCAAGGAGCTCGGTGTCCCGGTCATCGCGTTGAGCCAGCTCTCGCGCAAGCCCGAGGACCGCAACGACCATCGGCCGGTGCTCGCCGACCTGCGCGAGAGCGGCAGCATCGAGCAGGACGCCGACATCGTCGCGTTCATCTACCGCGACGAGGTCTACGACCCCGACTCGCCGGCCAAGGGGGAGGCCGAGCTGATCGTCGCCAAGCACCGCAACGGCCCGATCGGCACGATCCCGCTGGCGTTCCTAGGCAGCACCTCGCGCTTCGCCAACCTCAAGCGCGGTGGTGGGGGTGGCGACGCGCCCGTGTGACCGCGCTCGGGGGTGGCGGCGCCACAGCGGCCGGTGGCGCGGCGGCCACCGGCGGCGTCGCTACCCTGCAGCGCGGCCGGCCTCGCCGTCCCGAGGAGCCAAGCCACCATGACCGGAGACGAGTACCTGCTGATCGCAGCGCTGCTGGTGCTCGCCCTGGGCGCCGCGATGCTGCTGGGCACCGGCGCGGCGGTGCTGCAGGTGCGCCGCAGCGGCCGTGTGCCAGGCGGTGGCCGCAAGCCCGCGGTGGCCACCACCCCCGGCATCGTGTGGCGCCTCGCGCTGGGCTCGCTGATCACCCTGGCGGGTGCGGCCGGGACAGCCTGGTGGTTCGCCGGCGGCTGACCCCGCGGTCCTCGTCGCCCGCAAGCGCTCGGCATCGGCTGCACCGACCCGGCGGCCACCCAGGCCTGCGCCCACGTCCAGGCCGACCACTTCCGCGCCGCCCAGCAGCAGCCGCCCCTACCTCGCGGCAACGCCCAAGGCCGTGAACGTCGAGGTCGACCAGGACGGCTGGTCCGAGCTCGGCGCGATGGCGGTCGAGTAGCGCCGACCGCCGCCCACCCTGGCCGACGAGCCCGGCAGGCCCTGGCCGTCACCAGGCGCGGCGCAGCGTCCCGCGACGTGCCGCCGGACGGCGCAGCTGCACCACCAGCCCGGCCAGCGCCAGACCCAGATAGGCGATCCCCCACCAGCCGCCGAGCTCCACGGCGCGGGTCGTCTCGGGGCGTGCCAGGTCCGACGGGGTGAGCTCGCCCACCAGCAGCAGGATCCCGCTGAGCAGGATGCTCGCCCCCGCGAGGGCGCCGAGCACCGCCAGGATCACCAGTGGCAGATCGCTGGCGATCGCCAGGACCGCGAGCAGCACGCCGACCGCGACACCGGCCAGGGCCACCGCCCACGACCACGTGATGCCCACCGCCGCCGCGCCGGTCGTGCCCAGCGCGAAGCCCATCGCGCCCATGCCGAGCACCACTGACACGGCGTAGAAGAAGAAGGCGAGCAGCCCGAACACCAGCGCACCGATCGCCGCGCCCAACCACCCCTGGGCGGTGCCCAGGAACGCCTCGCCGGTGAACCCCGCCACCAGGCCGGCGCCCAGCGAGAACCCCACCAGCGCCCCCCACAGCGAGATCAGCAGGCGCAGCGTGGCGTAGCCGCGGAAGCACAGCATGGCCCCGGCCAGCACCAGCAGCACACCGAGCGCGAGATCGATCATCGGTGTGTCCCACTCCCCTCGTCACGGTCTCGGCTGCGGTGAGCCTGCAGTCGCACCGCGAGCCTCGCAGACCGCACCCCGCGGCGCAGTGGCCCGCCCGGACGAGTGGCGCCCGGCCCCGCTCGGCGACCTACCGTGGCGCCATGCCGCGCAACGCGCCCAGCCGATCCCGGACGGCGGGCCGCTTGGCCCTCGCCGCCGTGGCGCTGCTGGTCGGCCTCGGTGTCGTCGCAGCGGGAGCCAGCGGGGCGCGCGCCCCGCTGGCTGAGGGGGTGGCGGCGGTGGGTGGCCTGGCGCTGGCCGACCTGCTGGGCACCGTCCTGGTCCTGGGCACGCTCGGCCTGGCGGTCTGGCTGCTGTCCACCGCCCGCCGCACCGGAGGCTTTCGCTCCGGTCAGCCGCGGCGCCGGCGCCAGAGCGCCGTGGCAACGCTGATGCTGCTGGCGCTCGCCGCGGTGCTCGCCTGGTGGCTGCCACAGCGCGAGGTCGAGGTGACCGAGGACTTCGACGAGCCGCCGGAGGAGTCCCTGCACGTCTACGAGGAGGAGGTCGAGCGGCTCACCGCCGACGAGGACGCTGCGCTGCTCGCCCGCGGGGTCGCGGTCGGCACCGGCGTGCTGCTCACCACCGGGGTGGGCGTGTGGCTGTGGCGGCGCCGCGACGACGAGGAGGAGGCGCCCGAGGGCGCCTTCGGCGAGCGCGACGACGTCGACGAGGCGGTGGCGGCCACCACCGAGCCGTTGGACGCCATCGCCGACCCCGGTGAGGCGGTCCGCGAGGCCTACCGGCGGATGCTGGCGGTCCTGCAGGGCGCCGGCCATCCGCGCCATCCCAGCGAGGGACCGTTCACCTACCTGACGCGCGTGCTGGAGGCCCAGCGGGGTGGTGAGCCCGCCCGCGAGCTCACCGAGTTGTTCGCGCTCGCCCGCTACAGCGCCCACCCCCTCGACGATCGCCACCGCGAGCGGGCCCGTGCGGCGCTGGCCGCGCTGCGCCACGACGTCGACGAGCCCACCGGGGCGCCCGAGCAGGAGCAGCGGGCATGAGCCAAGCAGCGACAGGCGGCGCGCGCTCGCCGCGCGGGCGGGCCAGACGCCTCGCCGTGATCGCGCTGACCGGCGCGGCGGCGCTGGCAGGACTCATCAGCGGGATCGTGCTGCTGGCCGACCCCACCGCCGCGGCAGCGCCCGCGCTGCGCACCGGGCTGGTCGCGGCGGGGCTGCTGGCGGCGCTCGCGGTGGTCGTCGCCGGACCGCTGCCCTCCGAGCCGTGGGCGCTGCGGCACACGCTGGGCGCAGCCGCCGCGACGCACCCGATGGGGCTGCCCGGCACCACCGAGAGCCGCGCCGTGCGCCTGGCCACCGCCAGCGCCCCCGACTTCGCCCTGCACCTGCGGCCCCGACTGCGCGAGCTGGCCGCCGCCGCCCTCGCCACGCGGGGTGTCGACCTCGACGCGCACCCCGAGCGCGCACGGACGCTGCTGGGCGACGCGGTCGCGCTGGTGCTGCCCCGCGACGAGGCACCCCGACGCGACGAGCCCGGCCCCGACCTCGACGAGCTCGAGCAGCTGCTCGACGCCGTCGAAGCGCTGCTGTCCGAGGAGCCCCGATGACCGATCCTGCCACCGTCCGAGCCCGCGCCGAGGACGTCCTGAACGAGATCGAGCGTGCCGTGGTGGGGAAGCGCGACGTGGCTCTCGGGCTGCTCGTCGCGCTGCTGTCGGGCGGTCACGCGCTCATCGAGGACGTGCCCGGCCTGGCCAAGACGCAGCTGGCACGCAGCCTCGCCACCGTGTGCGGCCTGCAGCTGTCGCGCATCCAGCTGACCCCCGACCTGCTGCCCAGCGACCTGACCGGCTCGCTGGTGCTGGATCCCGAGCACGGCCGACCACGCTTCCAGCCCGGCCCGCTGCACGCCAACCTCGTGCTCGCCGACGAGGTCAACCGGGCGCCACCCAAGACCCAGTCGGCGCTGCTGGAGGCCATGCAGGAGGGCCAGGTCACCGTCGAGGGCGTGACACACCCGCTGCCCCAGCCCTTCTGCGTGATCGCCCCCCAGAACCCCGTCGAGTCGGAGGGCACCTATCCGTTGCCCGAGGCGCAGCTCGATCGGTTCCTGTTGCGCCTGTCGGTGGGCTACCCCGACCGCGAGGCGGAGACGACCATGCTCACCGAGCGCGTCGCACGCCGCCAGCCCGAGCCCGACCTGGCCGCGGTGCTCGACGCCCACGAGGTCCGCGGGCTGCAGGCAGCCGTCGAAGCCGTGCACGTCGACCCGACGGTGGCCGGCTATGTCGTCGACCTCGTCGCCGCGACCCGCGAGCGCGAGGAGCTGCTGCTCGGCGCGAGCCCACGCGGCAGCCTCGCCGCCCTCCAGGCCGCCCGCGCCACCGCCGCGCTGGCCGGACGCGACTTCGTGCTGCCCGAGGACGTGCAGGCGGTGCTCGGCCCGGCCCTCGGCCATCGCCTGGCGATCCGCCCCGACCGGTGGGTGCGCGGCCTGCGCCCCGACCGCATCCTGGAGCGGTGCCGCGAGGCGGTGCCCGCGCCGGTGACCGACGCGCCGTGACCCGCCACTGGTCGCCGCGGCTGCACGCCTACGCGGTGCTGGCCGCGCTGGCGCTGCTGCTCGGGGCCGGCCTGCAGCGCCCCGAGCTGGTGGCGCTTGCCACGCCGCTGGCGCTCGCGCTGCTCGTCGGGGTCGCCGTGGCAGGAGCGCCCGAGCTGCGTGCCGAGGCGAGCATCGACGACGTCGAGCTCGTCGAGGGCGAGACGACCCACCTGCGGGTGCAGGCCGCCGCGTCGCAGCGCCTCGACCGCCTCGAGGCGGTGGTGGAACCCGAGCCGTGCCTGACCGCTGCCGACCCGCACGGGTGCGCTGCGGTCGGGGCGGTCGCCGCCACCGCTCCCGCCGAGCGCAGCGTCGAGCTGGCGGTGCCGCTGGAGGCCGCCCGGTGGGGGTTGCCGCGGCGACCCGCGGTGGTGCTGCGCTGGCGCGACGTCGCAGGGCTCGCCACCGTCGAGCAGCGCCTGCCGCCGGGCCCGCGCCTGCGGGTGCGTCCGGCCCTGGAGCCGCTGCCGCAGCTGGTGCGTCCCGCCGACGTGGCGGCCCTGGCTGGCGGAGAGCGGTCCCGTGCCAGCGGCTCGGGCATCGAGGTCGCCGAGCTGCGTCCCTGGCAGCCCGGTGACCGGCTGCGCGACGTGAGCTGGCGAGCCAGCGCCCGCCGCGGCGGCCACTGGGTCGTGACCCGCCATCCCGAGCGCAACGCCGACGTGGTGCTGCTCGTCGACGACGTCCCCGATCGGGCCACCGCGGTAGTGCGTGCCGCTGCCTCCCTGGCGCAGGGGCACCTGGCTGCGCGCGATCGCGTCGGCCTGCTGGGCGCGGGCGGGACGTTGCGCTGGGTGCGCCCCGGTGCCGGCCGCCGGCAGGCCGAGCGCCTGACCGACGCGCTGCTGCACGCCGACAGTGACGATCGCAGGGCACGGCTGCCGATCGCCCCCGAGGACCTAGCCGCCGCCGGTGTGCTGCCGTCCAGGGCGCTGGTCCTGGCGGTCACCACCTACACCGATGCGACGGCCCGAGCGGCGATCCACGCGCTGCACGGGCGTCGTGCCGACCTCGCCCTGCTCGCGGTCGATCTCCCCGCGGACCGGTCTGGACCTGGCGCACCGGGCGAGCACGGCGAGCGCAGCGAGCGCGTGGCCGCGCGCGTGCGGGCCGGCGAGCGCGAGGCGGAGCTGGTGCGGCTCAGCGCCGGCGGGACGGCGGTGGCCCGCTGGGACGGCAGCGAGCCACTGGCAGGTCCGGTGGCCGAGCTCGCGCAGCGCCGCGGGGCGGTGCGCCAGCTGCCTGCGGGGTTGGCGTGAGCAGGCAGGTGGCGCCGCAGCCCGCCGCTTCAGCGCCCGCAGCGCCCGGAGCGCAGCGCGCGGCCGGGCCCAGGGCGCGGCGCGCGCCGGCGCTGCTGCTCGGCGTCGCCGCGGTGGCCGTCGGTGGTGGGCTGGCCGTCACGCCGCTGCTGCTCGGCGGCGTCGAGGGCCTGTCGGCGCTGCTTGCGATCCTCGCCGGCGTCGCGGTGGCCGGTCAGGCGCTGGGGCTGCTGGCTGGCTCGCGTCTGCTGGCCCTGGTCGCCGTCGGCGCGCTGGCGGTCCTGGCCGGCGCGGCGCTGCTGGCCCAGCCACCGGCGTCAGCGGTGGGGCTGCCACCGGTCGTCCAGGGGGCCGCCGTCGGCGTCGGGATCCTGCTGGGCGCCGAGCTGTCCTGCTGGTCGGTGGACCGGGCGGGAGGGCCACCGCTGCGGCCTTGGGAGATCGGGCGCAGCGTGTGGGTGCTGGGCCTCGCGGTCGGCGGCGGCACCCTCGGCCTCGCGCTGCCGCTGCTCGCCTGGATCGCGCCAGCGGCGCCGACCGCGCTGGTCGGCACCGTCCTCGGGGTGCTGGCCGTGCTCGGCATGCTCCTGGTGGCGGTGCGCCTGGCCCGAGGGTGATGGTGGATCGCCACGCTCGCCGTCTGCGGCCGTCGGGGTCGGAGCGAGCACCCACTGGTCGCCCCCGGTGCGCTTGGCGTGGTACATGGCTGCGTCGGCGGCTGCGAGGAGCTGTTCGGGATCCTCGCGCCCGGCACCGCTCAGCGCTACGCCCAGCGAGGCGCTGACACGGACCATCTGCCCGACCGAGTCGAGCGCGACCGCCTCGCCGACCACGTGCACCAGCCGGGAGGCCGCCGCGCTGGCCTCGTCCTCGGTGGTGGGAGCGGGCAGCAGGACCGTCAGCTCGTCGCCGCCGATCCGGGCGACGAGGTCGCCGGCGCGCACCGTGCCTTCGAGTCGGCGGGCGAGGTTGATGAGCAGCTCGTCGCCGGCGGCGTGACCGTGGGCGTCGTTGACCTGCTTGAGGCCGTCCAGGTCGAGGAAGAGCAGTGCGGCCGGCTCGCCAGCGGCGAGCTCCCGCTGCAACCGGTGCAGCAGCAGATCGCGCTTGGGCAGGTCGGTCAGGGTGTCGTGGTAGGCCCGGTGGGCCAGCAGCTGGCGTGCCTCGGCCAGCTCGGCCGCGCGGTGCTCGGCCTCCGAGCGAGCCTGCTGCTGCTGGAGCGTGCGCCGATCCAGCTCGCGGGTCAGCAGCCCGACGGTGACCGCGACGATGCCGATCACACCGGCGACGTAGGTGACTCCGTCGACGCCGAAGCCCACGTCCGGGTAGGTGGACGCCGCCCAGGCGTCGCGCAGCGCGTAGCCCAGGCTCAACGCCGCCCAGGCAGCCAGCGCTCCGGCCAAGCGAGCGCGCAGCGCCGCCTCGAGGACCGGGATGATCAGCAGCGCCCACAGATCCGAGTGCGGGTCGAAGCTGAACAGCCACACGACCCCTAGCGCCAGCGCCGAGTCGGCGAGGGTCTCTGCTGCTGCTGCCAGACGCAGCCTGGTCGGGCGCCGCGAGCGAGCCGTCCACCAGGACGCGCCGTTGATCGCCAGCAGCGAGGCCACGAACGCGGTGGCAGCCAGCGGCCGCGAGAAGGGCACCTCGAGGCCTGGTGGGGGCTGGTACAGCCAGAACTGCAGCAGCCCGACGACGAGAGCGGCCAGCCGCATGTGCCGCAGGACCGTCGCGGTGGCACGGAGGCGACCGACCTCGTCAGGGTCGGTCGTGGTGGCCTCGCGGGTGGTGGGGCGCATCGGGAGCCTGCTCGGGAGCACGGGGCGCAGCGCTGGCGACCCCGCCGTGGCGGTCGCTGGTGCGTGGTGGCTGGTGCTGGGCGACGGGGACAGCTCGCACACGGGGAATGGTGCGACGCGGTGCCCGCGGTCAGGCAGGCAACGTCTCAAGGCACCCTTCGGCAAGCGGCTCGCGTGCTGAAGTGCGCCGAAAGCACACGGCTCCTGTACGAGCTGGGCACCGGGCGCAGGCGCCGTGGGTGTCCGTGCGTGCTGCCCCTGTGCGGTCGGGAACGCCTGGACAGGTGTGGCCGTGCGGGCGCGGGGCAGGCTGTCAGCGGCTCGCCGGCTCCAGGCGGGTGCCGACGAGCCCACACAGGCCACGCGCGAACGCCGCTGCAGCGCGCGACGCCTCCCCTGCCTATCTCTGGACGCTGTCATGGTGATGATGCACGAGCACCGCTACCTCGCGTGGCTGACACGCGCCACCGACGACGAGGTGCGTGCCGAGGCCGGTGCGCTCGCCGACCTCATCGTCGGCGAGCTCCCCGATCCCGCCGGCGATCGACGGTGGCGTCTGGACCTGGCCTGCGAGGAGCTCGCGCGCCGCGACCTGCCCGAGCCGCAGGTCCTCTCGGCCCCGCAGGGGTGAGCCGGGCGTGTGGTGGTCGACCCGCCCTTCAGACCGTCCACCCTGGCTCGCAGGCCCTGATCGGGCTGCCCCAGCGACGGAGCATGACGGGAGGCTCGTCGCGGGCCACGACACCGATGCGGCCGGTGTGGGTCAGGAGGTCAGCACGCTGCAGGGCGGCCTGCTTGGCGCAGTCGAGCCGTCCTGATTGCATGGTGGTGGCCCGCTCACCGGGCTCACCCGCGAGTCGACAGCGTCAGCGCCGGGCTCGCCGCTGCTGTCGGTTCCTGCCTCTCGGCCCCATGATCGACCCGATGGGCGAGCGCGGTGCCGGCTATGAGTCGGGGTGATCCATCACGTGCCGCATCGAGCAGCGCGGACCCGGCGCTGCGAGAAGACGCCGATCCGCGCTGACGAACGGGATGCCAAGCCGCTCGGCCAACGCGATGTACCAGGCGTCGTAGACCGTGAGGTTGGCTCGCAGCTCCCAGACGCGGTCGATGAACGGCTCGAACGGATAGGACCGGATGCGCAGCGTGCGGATGGCCTCGCGGGCGGCCTCGGCGCGGGCGGCGCCGATCGCCTCGCGGCGACGCAGCGCCCGGACCGCGGACAGCGCCTCGGCACCGAGGATCGCCGGCGCTGGAAGCAGCGCCACGTCTTGCAGCACGACCCGCGCAGCCTGACCCTCCGGCCCGGCACCAACGAGCGCGTCGACGAGCACCGACGCGTCGAGCACCGCCGGTGGCGGAGCGCTCAACGAGCGGTCCGGTCGTCGCGGACGACGTCGACCGACGACTCGGCCGCGAAGCCCTCGTCGCCCTCGACCCGCAGCCGTTCCTCGACCTCGGCGGCCACCTCGGCGGGGCTGCGCAGCGCTGCGCCGCGGATCAGCTCCTCTCGCAGGTACTCCTGCAGGCTCATGCCCGCGGCCGCCGCCCGCTGGCGGTAGCGGCGGTGCACCTCGTCGGGCACGTCACGAATCTGGATCGTCGGCATCAGCGCTACTCTAGCGCGACAAGCGCGAGTTTGCATGCAGTCCAGCGCAGCCTCGCCCGTCGACGACGGGCTCGCGCCGAGGTGATGCCTGCCCGCCAGCCTCCGTTCGGCCCGTCTCGAGCTGGCTACAGGAGCTGGTCGCGCTGGTCGACCATCTTCTGGCGCTTGCCCGCGAGGAGGTAGCGGGGCGTGCCCAGCGGCAGCTTCCGCACCACCGTAGGACGCTCCACGCCGACGGCGCGCAGCAGCGTGTCAGCCCGCTGGGAGACGCTGCCCGACACCCCGAACCAGCCGAGCAGCTGCTTGGCGGTCAGCCCCGAGTACGGCAGCAACCCGTTGGCCTTGGCCACGATCCACGCGATCGCGGCGGCCGCGGTGTCGACCCGCCCACGGCGACGGAAGATGTCGGGGTCGGCGGCGGCGATGTCGGCAAGCAACCGCCGGCAGGCGGTGCGCACCTCCACGTCGAGGTGCTCGTCGCACACCCCGTCCAGCAGCGCGAGCACCTCGCCGACGCGGTCGTGGACGTCGTCGGGCACCTGACCCCAGGCGAACGGCTCATCGGGCAGGGGGTCGGTGTCGAGGTCTGCCAGCGCCTGCTCGGTGCCGACGTCTGCCAGCAGCGAGTCGCGGACGATCTCCTCGTAGCTGGGAAACAGCCGGTCGAGCTCGTCGGCGTCCACGCCCATGTGGGTCAGCAGCCCGGCCGGACCGTGCAGCTGTGGACTGCGGATCGCCTGCTGATAGTCGGCCTCGTGCTGGTCGACGGCTGCCAGCGTCTCCTCGGTCAGCGAGGAGCGGATGCCCCGCTCGGCATGGCTGTAGCGGATGAAGCTGCGCAGCAGCGCGGGTGCGCGGGCCAGGAAGTCGACGTCGGCGATGACCTTGCGGGGCAGCCAGTCGCCGAGCAGCATCTCCACCGCGACCGGGCTCCAGCGCAGCGGGTCGCCGGGCCCATAGTCGCAGGCGAACCACAGCAGCGAGTCGAGCATCTCCCGGTCGGTGTCGTCATGGCCGCGCCCGAACGGCGAGGCGAAGAACCGCTCGGTCAGCGCCTCGCGATCGTCCTCGCTCCACTCGGGGCGGACGTACCCCGCGCCGCCCTGCGGCAGGTGGCGGGCGATCCACTCGATCAGCGCGCGCGACGCCGGCCACGAGTCGGTATCCAGCGGCGGGACGGTGTGGGCGTGACGCTCGATCGCCTCCTCGATGCGCGCTCGGGCGTTGGCAGGGTCGAGCTCGTCGACGCTGACGTCGGGATCGTCACCGGAGGCCGTGCGCAGCTGTGCCAGGACGCTCTCGGCGGTGTCATCGGCCACGAAGGCGTCCTTGACCAGCGTGCCGAAGTTGTGGTCGATGTAGACCACAGCGGTCAGCGGGTGACCGGTCGCCGTTCGCGCGCCCACGAGCACGTTGTCGCCGTCGCCGAGCACGTGCGAGCTCTGCACAGCCCGGTCCACGGTCAGCGGCGTGAGCCCGGTGAGCCACTCGGGCAATGGGTCTGCCCGGCGGGCCACCTCGCGCTGCAGCCGACGGGCGGCCAGCTGGTCGGGCAGCAGCTCCGCCAGTGCTGCCAGCAGCGCGCTGGTCTCGACGACCTCCACCTCGATGAAGGAGCTGAGCAGCTCATGCAGATCCGGTCCGGTGGCATCCTCGCCACGCAGCTGGGCGAACGGGTCCGCGCTGCGCGGGTCGGCCACTGCGAGCACGGTGCTCGCAGTGGCGAGCAGCGGCAGCGGGTCGGGCTGCTGCAGCGCGTCACGGACCGCACCGAGGAGGTCGAGCTCGCCACTGGAGCCGTCGTCGGGCCACGGTGCGGGACCAGTTCGCGGGCCGGGTGCTTGGCCGGGTCCCGGCGGCTGCGCGGCACCAGGCGGCCGCTTTGGAGCCGACGACCGTGATCGCCGATGGGGCTTGCGCTGGCGGCGTTTCTTGGGCATGGCGGCCCTTCGCGCTCGGCGGAGGCGATGCAGCACAGGCGACGCCGCGCGCCAGGGTGGCGCAGGCCGGCCCCGTGCAATGCAGCAGCATAACGGCGCCGCGGGCGCTTCCGACTGACGCCGCGGCGACGTGGGGCACGTCCCGGGTGCCGGCTGTAGACCTTTGCGCAGCCCATCAAACAGGAAGGCCGGCGCGGGGGCGTGCTGCGCCTTGACGCCGCTGGGCCCTGCATGCGTGGCGATGAGCGCTTGCGAAGATCGATTATGTCGGAGAGTCTGCTCGAAACGTCATGGGTGGATAATGGTTGAAGAGAGCCTGCCCCGCGGGCTGTACGAGGAGCTGATCGGGAGCACCCTCGAGGGACGCCTGGAGGTCGAGGAGCGCCGTGGGGCGCAGGTTGACCGTGCCCGGCTTGACGTAGAGGAGGCTGACGGGCGAGTTGCCGCCTACCTTGCGCGGCTGCTGGGACACGTCATCGCCATCGCTCCGGCCGAGGCGCGCCTCAAGACAGCCAAGCAGCTCGTCGCCGACGTCGTCGACGCCGCCCGGCGCCACATCGACGAGCCGGACGCGCTCGAACCGCTTGCGGACGAACTGAACGTGCTGCTCTCCGTCTCCGACCCGACCGCGTTCGACGAGCCGCCATCGCGCCCGCATGTGCCGCTGGCCGACCACGACCTGCTGGTCATGGGGCGTGGCGAGCCTGCGGTGGGTGCCGAGATCCGCCGCGAACTCGAGAGCGCTGACCAGGTCGACCTGCTGTGCGCGTTCATCACCTGGCCGGGCTTTCGGGTCCTGGCCGAGCCGTTGACCCAACTCGTCCAGCGCGGTGGGCGCTTCCGGGTGATCACCACTACGTATATGGGTGCCACGGAGCGGCGCGCCCTCGACGAGCTCGACCGCCTCGGCGGCGAGATCAAGGTGAGCTACGACACCGACACCACACGGCTGCACGCCAAGGCGTGGCTGTTCCACCGACAGACCGGTTTCTCGACCGGCTACGTCGGCTCCTCCAACTTGTCGCGCACCGCGATGCTCGACGGTCTGGAGTGGAACGTGCGCCTGTCGGGCCACCGTGACCCGGCCTTGTTGGAGAAGTTCGGCGCGACATTCGACGCCTACTGGCACAGCGACCAGTTCGAGGACTACGACCCCGACCGCGACGGCGAACGGTTTACGATCGCCACCAATCACGCTGCCGGTCGCCGCGCGGACGTGGACCTCTCCGGGCTCGAGCTACGCCCATGGCCCTACCAGCAGGAGATTCTCGAAGCGCTCGACGTGGAGCGAACCCGGCACGGGCGAACCCGCAACCTCGTCGTAGCCGCCACTGGCACCGGCAAGACCGTCGTGGCCGCTCTCGACTACAAGCGGCTGCGCCAGCAGCACGGCGAGCTGTCGCTGCTCTTCGTCGCTCACCGCCGAGAGATCCTCGAGCAGAGCCGCCGCACGTTCGCCGAGGCGCTGCAGGACGCCGCCTTCGGTGAGTTGCTCGTCGCTGGCGAACAGCCGCGGCGCGGCGCGCACGTGTTCGCCTCCGTCCAGTCGCTGCACATCAGTCGACTGCGACAGATCGACCCGGAGGCCTTCGATGTGGTGATCGTTGATGAGTTCCACCACGCCGAGGCGCCGACCTACCGAGCGCTGCTGGAATACCTGAAGCCACGGTGGCTGCTCGGGCTCACCGCGACGCCCGAACGGGCTGACGGCGAGTCGGTGCTGCACTGGTTCGACGATCACATCGCTTTCGAGATGCGCCTGTGGGATGCGCTCGACCAACAACTGCTGTGTCCGTTCCAATACTTTGGCGTGTCTGACGGCGTCGACCTCAGCGGTCTCGAGTGGCGGCGTGGCGGCTACGACATCACCGCGCTTGAGCGCGTGTACAGCGGCAACGACGCGCGGGCGGCGAAGGTGCTCCGAGCGCTCCGCCACATCGTGACCGACCCGCACGAGATGCGCGCGCTCGGCTTCTGCGTCTCGGTGGCCCACGCCACCTACATGGCGCGGGTGTTCACCGAGGCCGGCATCCCATCGGTGGCGATCACCGGTCAAACACCCCGCGATGAGCGCGACGAGGCCCTGCGCGATCTACGCGAGCAGCGCGTGAACGTCGTGTTCACCGTCGACCTGTTCAACGAGGGCGTCGACGTTCCCGAGGCCGACACGATCCTCCTGCTGCGACCCACCGAGTCGGCCGCGGTGTTCCTGCAGCAAATCGGTCGAGGGCTGCGGCACTCGCCTGACAAGCGCGTGTGCACCGTGCTTGATTTCATCGGTCAGCAGCACCGCTCATTCCGTTTCGACCTGCGCTACCGGGCACTCCTCGGCGGCTCGCGCTCCCGCATCCGCCAGGAGGTCGCCGATGACTTCCCGTTCCTACCGGCTGGCTGCCACCTCGAGCTGGACGCCGTCGCCAAAGACGTTGTGCTGCGCAACGTGCGCGACTCCTTGCAGACCACCAGACGCACGCTCGCGCCCGAACTGGCTGAGCTCGCCCGCGAGCATGGCGACGTCGACCTCGTTGCGTTCTGTGATGCTGCCGGCATCGAGCTCGGTGAGGTGTGGAAGGGATCGGTGGGTGGTTGGTCGGCGTTGCGCCGCGCCGCCGGTCTTGCCGCCCCACCCGAGGGGCCGGAGGAACGCCGACTCGCTCGTCGCGTGCCGGCGCTGTTGCACCTCGACGATCCTGAGCGCCTGGCCCTGCTCGCGGACCTGGACGGCCCGGTGCCGCCCGGGGCATTTGCGGCCTCCGACGAGCGTCGGCGCAGGCTTCTGATGATGCTGCACACGGCCTTGTGGACTGGTTCGGAGCTGCCGTCGAGTTGGCAGGAGAGCCTCGAGCGCGTGACGGCTAACCCAGGGCTACTCGCTGACCTACAGCAGGTCGCAGCAGCGCGTGCCGACCGCGCCGAGCGTCTGACTCACCCCTCGCATATCGATCCGGCCATCCCGCTGCACGAGCACGCGACCTACAACCGCGATGAGATCCTCGCGGCCTTCGGTTCGGTGGAGCCCCACAAGAACCCGAGCCTGCAGACCGGTGTGTGGTATCACGAGCCCACCGACACAGACGTGCTGCTGGTAACGCTGCGCAAGTCAGAGCGCGACTACTCGCCGACCACGCTGTACAACGACTACGCCATCTCTCCGGAGTTGTTTCACTGGGAGTCGCAATCGCGGACGTCGCAGACCTCAGAGCAAGGACGGCGCTATATCGCGACCAACGAACGTCGTGGCCACGTGCTCTTGTTCGTGCGAGAGCACAAGAGCACCAGCGACGGTCGCGCGCTTCCGTACCTGTTCCTCGGCCGCTGCAAGCTGGTCGAAGCACGCGGCGAGCGGCCCATCGCGATCACGTGGCGGCTTGAGCGTCCCATGCCGCGGGCCTTCTTCCAGCGAGCGAAGGCGGCGGCGAGCTGATGGGAGGTGGGCTGCAATGAAGCCTGCGGTGTTACCTGGACGCTGCTCGCTCATGACCTGCCGGCGAGGCGCTCGGCGAGCTCGCTGAACCCGTAGGTGGCCACCACCTCGGGATCACCGACGACCACGAGCTTGGACCGCGCCCGCGTCGCCCCGACGTAGGCGGTGCGAGCGGCTTCGGCGGCGTGGTCGGCCTTGTCGGGGCGCAGGTCGAGAGCCAGCACCACCGCCGGTCGCTCCCGCCCCTTGAAGGTCGCGCAGTTGGTCTCGACGAGCTCGCCGGCGGCGTCGGCGGCCGCGACCGCAGGCGCGTTACCGCGGTGCGGGTTGGCGAACAGGTGCAGCAGGGCGAGGTCGGCGTCGGTCAGCCGGTCGTCGCGGCGCAGCCGGTCGACCTCGGAGCGCGCAACGCGGGCGACCGCTTCGGACCCGGCCGCCACGTAGCGCACCGGTGGACCGTCGCCAGCGACGTGCTCGACCGCTGCGGGGGCGCCCGCCAGCGGTTCGGTGAGCACCGCGGCCGCCTCGGCGACCTGGCGGGTGGAGCGGAAGCTCTCGGCCAAGGTGTGGGTGTGGTCGCACAGCTCGGCGATCGGCGCGCCGGCACCGAACAGGTCCTGCTCGGTGTGCGCGAACGCCACGAGCCGCCCGCCCTGCTCGAGCACGCCGGCCAGCGCCAGCGCCCAGTCGTCGGTGAGGTCCTGGGCCTCGTCGATGACGACCGCGTCGAACGCGCCGCCTGCCAGCTCGGGCGTGAGCCGATCGGGCATGACCTCGTGGAACAGCTCGTGGGTGGGCACCTCGGGCCACGGCTCGTCGCTGGCGCGGGTGACCAGTGAGGGTGCGTTGCCGACCACCACACGCCCGTCGAGCTGCTCGGACACGGCCTCGGCCATAGGGCTGCCCATCGCCGCCAGACGGCTCGTCAGCTGCGTGGCGAGCCACGCGCCCAGCACCCTGTTCCAGCACACCAGCAGCGTGCGGTCGCCGCTGGCTGCTCGGGCCGCGGCCGCCTCGATCGCCAGCACCGTCTTGCCGGTGCCTGCCGCGCCGGCCACCAGCACGCGACGGTGATGGGCGAAGGCGTGCAGCGCGTCGCGGTGGCTCTCGGTGCGCGCCAACACCTCCCGCTCGTGGACCTCGATGCCAGCGGCCGCGCTCGGACGGGCCTGCACGGCACGGCCGCGCAGCACCGTCACGATGCGCTGGGTGCCCGCCTCCCCGGGTGGCACCTCGCCGATGCCACGCGCGTGGCAGGCCTGCGCGAAGCGCCGGGCGAGCTGGTCGGCGGCCAGCGCATCCCACAGCTTCGTCTCCGGCAGGTAGGCCCCACCGGGCGCGTCGGTGCGTGCCTCGGGCAGCGCGACCTGCCAGCCGACTGCGACCGAGCCGTCCACGATCTGGTGGCTGGCCAGCGCTCGGCGCACGAACGACGCGGCGCGCTGCGCCTGCTCGACCGGGTCACGCACCTCGCGGCGGCGGCCACCGTCGAGTTGGCGCCACCACCGGTGATGGTGTGCGTCGTAGGACACGGCCCCGCCCTTGACCTCTACCACGAGCACGCCCCACTCGGGGTCGACCAGCACGAGGTCCGCCTCGGCGTCGCGCTGGCCGTCGGACAGGTCGGTGAGGTGGACACCGGGCAGCACTCGCACCCGCTCGGGCAGCTGGTCGACTGCCCAGCGCCACAGCGCCCGCTCGGCGGGCGAGGCGTCGGCTGGCCAGACCGGGTCGGGGGGCACCGAGGTCGCCATCGGATCACCTGAGGCCAGGCGGCACGGTGGTCGCTCGCGGCGCGCATGTCACCACATGACGCACGGTCGCTGCCACCCGGCGTCGGTGGGTCCCACCGCTCCCGGTGGTGGTGTCGTCGGTGAGCGCGACGATGCGCACGCTGCCATCGACCACGCTCACCGATGGCTCGCATGGTCAGCGCGGACCGCCTCGACCGCGTCGTCCACTGGGACGCGACGCCGATGGTGCGCTCCCGTGGTCGAGCACCTCCTCGAGCGGCGGGGCCGCCGCTCGTTCGAGGAAGTGCAGCGGCTCTCCCCTGACCTCACGCTGCCTCGGACAGGTGATGTGCAGGCACGATGCAGAGCCCAAGGGGGTCCTCGGGGCTCTGTCGGCCGCACCGGGGTCGACCGTCAGGATCAGGCGGTTTCGTCGGCTTCCCGGAACGTCTCCGAGCCGGCGTCGAGGAGCGCGGCGTCGAGCTGCTCGCGGCGGTCGACGTGCGAGGGGGCACCAGCGCCGAGGCGCCGACCAGGACGAGCATCACCGCCAACGGCCCGCGCAGCCCGTAGCGGTTGGCGATCCCGCCGCCGAGCACACCCACCGCGGCGCCGGCGATGCCCAGCACTGCCCACATCGCCGGACCGATCCCGCTGGCCAGCCCAGCGTCCTCGGCGGTGTCGGGCGCGTAGGCGAAGTAGGCGCCTGACGTGATCGACACCCCGAGTGCGACGACGAGCAGCCGCACCGATCGGGCGTTGAGGAACCATCCGGGCGGCAGCCGCCCGCGGGCGGCGATCGGACCCGCCGGGACTGGTGCCAGCACCCTCCAGGTCGTCACAGCCGCCACCAGCCCGACCACCGCGAACCCCAGCCAGACGAGCCGCCAGCTCTCGCCGCCTGCCAGCACAAGCGCGCTGGCGACCATCAGGCCCCCCGGCGAGCCAGCGTTGACCAGCGCCAGGGCGCGACGGCTGCCAGCCGCCGGGACCTGGTTCGCGACCGCATCCGAGAACGGTGCCCACACCCCACCGGCGCTCGTGCCCGCCAGGGCGACCCCCACAGCCAGCAGCACCGGACCCGGCGCCGAGGCGGTCCGGGCCGCTCCCAGCGCCAGCAGACCCCCCGGACGGCCTGGTCGAGGCTACAGCGATCCTTTCGCACAGTCCGCGGTGCGACACGACCCCGTCGTCGTCCCCACCGCGGGCGCTCACGAACGCGCCCAAGCACTCTGGGGCACCAGAGGTCCTCCGGCGCGCAGCCCGCACCGGCGCCCGCACACGGCACCCCGTGCTAGGAAGTGGCAAGGGCGACGTCGGCGACCACGTCCCCTGGCATCCGACCGCGATCCGAGGCGACCGCTGCGGTCCGCACGGTCGAGCACAGGCCAACAGCCCCGGATGCCGCACCGCCGGCACCGGGACCCACCCCCGTGGCTGCAGGGCACGGAGCTGGGCCCTGGCGGGCGGTGGCCCTGAGGGCGCTGGCACGACGCCAGCAGGGCAGGCGACCCGTGTTCGGCAGATCCGCGGCGAGGATGACGTGAGCGGCGGTGGGCTCGTGCTCCTGCGAACTGCTCGAGAGCCCCGGGTCTTCCGGAAGACCCCGTGGAGCGGGTGAGGGGAATCGAACCCCCATTGCCGGCTTGGGAAGCCGGTGTTCTGCCGTTGAACTACACCCGCGGCAGCCGCTCAGGCTAGCAGCCAGCAGGCGCCCCCGACAGGCCCGCGGCTCCACCCCGGACGCCGCACATCGGCTGGAGCCAGGCCTCCACCCAGCGGCCCTCGCACGCGGCGCTGTGGACCTCGGCTACGCTGCGCCTCCGCGCAGGCCAGCCGGCGCCTCCCACGATCCGGTGATCTTCCATGATCCTGTCCGACCGCGACATCCAGGCCGAGCTCGACAAGGGCCGCCTGGTCATCGATCCGATCGGCGAGGCCGCCGTCCAGCCCTCCAGCATCGACCTGCGGATCGGCGGCAGCTTCCGGGTGTTCGCCAACCACCGATACTCGGCGATCGACACGCGCAACCCCCAGCCGGACCTCACCGAGCTGGTCGAGGTCGCCAACGACGAGCCGTTCCTGCTGCACCCCGGCGAGTTCGTGCTCGGTGCGACCCACGAGCGGGTGGCGCTGCCCAACGATCTGGTGGCGCGGCTGGAGGGCAAGAGCAGCCTGGGCCGTCTCGGCCTGCTGGTGCACGCCACCGCCGGGTTCGTCGACGCGGGCTGGGACGGGTGGCTCACCCTCGAGCTGTCCAACGTGGCGACCCTGCCGATCATGATCTACGCCGAGATGAAGATCGGGCAGCTGGCGCTGTTCCGCCTGTCGACTCCCGCCGACCGGCCCTACGGCTCGGCCGAGCTGCACAGCAAGTACCAGGGGCAGCGCGGTCCGACCGCGAGCCGCTTCTACCAGAACTTCACCGACGACCAGCGCTGAAGCGCCGCGACGACTCTCAGCGCTCGTCGACCACACGGGTCTCGGGGCGGAAGGCGTGCTGAACGAACCAGAACGTGTCGTCGTGGTTGCGTCGCTCCAGCTGGGTGCCGGCCAGCTGGCCGTCAACCGCCTCGCCGGTGATGCGCCAGGTCGAGCCGGTCTGCTCGTCGACGAACCGCCCGTCCTCGTCGTCGGCGGGTGCGAAGGTCAGCTCGCGGCCGTTGATCTCGGCGTCGAACACCCCGGTCTGGCCGACCTCCTGGCCGTCGCTGATCGTGGCGTCGTCCAGCGCCGAGGCCGCCCCCGGCGCCCACAGCACCACCACCGGTTCGCCGCCGATGTCGGTGTGGACCACCTGCTCCTCGGTCAGGCGGTCCCAGGGCACCGCAAGCGGGTCGTCGTCCTCGCCGGCGGCGACCACACGGTCCATCTGCGCCAGCGCCTCGTCGGTCTCACCGTCGAACAGGAACGGGTCGCCGTCCTCGTAGCCGCTGTAGGGGTTCTGGCCGTAGGGCCTCTCGTGGCCGGTGTCACGCGACAGCACCGGGGCGTCGGGCCAGCGGTCGGCGAGCTCGGCGAAGCCCACCATCTGCATCGGAAGCCGTTCGAGCTGCTGGCCGACCCGGTCACCGACGATCGCCTCGCCGGTGAACTGCGACCACAGGCTGCGGCTGTCGCGGTCGTACATGACCAGGTTGGAGCGCCACAGCCGCCCCGACGTGCCGAAGTCGAGGACCTGCCCGTCGACCTCGGCGTCGAACACCAGCCCCGAGTTGCACAGCGGGCAGTACGTGACCACCACCGGGTCACCGCCGAGCTCGTCGTTGACGATCTCGTGGAAGGTGAGGACCGCCAGCGGATAGCCCCGCACCTCGTCGTTGTGGTCGACGACCATGAGCGGGTCGTTGGCCTCGAGCCAGTCGTCGGCCTCGTCGACCGACTCGAAGACCGGGTCGTCGATCGGTGGGATGCCATCGGGCGGCGGGCCGCCGGAGACGATCTCGTCCAGCGGCACCTCGGCGGGCACGTCCTCGCCGCCGGCGGCGCGCTCCCAGGGCCAGTCGGGCGCGTCGGCATCGGCTGCACCCAGCCCGCCCGCCTCGGGTGGGCGCTCGGCGAACCGGTCGGTGTCGTGGCCCACGCCGGTGTCACCGGCCTCGGCCAGCGCCTCCGACGTTGTCAGGCCCGACCCAGGACCCTCGCTGCCCGTGCAGGCTGCCAGCACCAGGCCGGCCAGCACCAGCAGGCCCGTGGTCGCCAGCGGTCGTCGTGCCTCCATGCCGCGACCTCCCGTGCTGCTCGTGCGCTCCGGAGAGCACAGCGTGCCTGCGTGAGGAGCGGCGCGCGGGCACACGGTCACCCGGGCGACGGTTCGCCCGGCCAGGCGCGTCGCTACCCTGCGCGCCTGTGAGCGATCCCGGCGCTGAGCCGACCCAGAGCCCTCCCGCCGCGCCCGGCGAGGAGGACCCGTTCGAGGCCCCTGCAGCCAGCGAGCGCGTCAGCCCGGCCCAGGCGCTCGCCGACGCCCCCGTCGATCCGGCCACCGGCCATGTGCGGGTGCACGCGCGCGTGGCCGGAGTGGTGCAGGGCGTGGGGTTCCGGCCGTTCGTGCACGCGCTGGCCGGTCGCTTGGGCCTCGGGGGGTTCGTGGGCAACGACAGCCACGGCGTGGTCGTGGCGCTGGAGGGTCCGCCCGAGGCAGTGCGCTTGGCTCTGACCGCGATCGCCGAGGAGCCCCCGGCGCTGGCCGTCGTGGACGGGCTGGTGTGCGCGGCCCGCCAACCTCGCGGCACCCGCGCCTTCACGATCCGCGCCAGTGCTGCTGGGGCGGCGCAGCGCGCGCTCGTCTCGCCCGATGTGGCCGCCTGCGACGCGTGCCTGGCCGAGGTCGCCGACCCCTCCGACCGTCGTCACCGCTACCCGTTCACCAACTGCACCGCCTGCGGGCCGCGCTACACGATCACCACCGCCACGCCCTACGACCGGCCCAACACCACGATGGCGGCGTTCTCGCTGTGCGCCGACTGCGACCGCGAGTACCACGATCCGGCTGATCGGCGGTTCCACGCCCAGCCGGTGTGCTGCCCCGCCTGCGGGCCGGTCGCGTGGCTCGAGGATCCCCTCGGGACCGTCGCGGTGCGCGGCGCCGGGCGCGGCGAGCCCGCCCGCGGCGCGCCCGAGGGCGGCGCATCCGAGGGCGGCCAGCCCGAGGGCGACGCAGCCGCTGGCCACACGGCCGACCCGGCCGCTGCGATCACCGCGGCCGCCGAGCGCCTGCTGGGAGGGGCGATCCTCGCGGTCAAGGGGCTGGGCGGCTACCACCTCGCGGTCGATGCGGCCGATGCCGACGCGGTCGCCCGGCTGCGCGAGCGCAAGCAGCGTGAGGAGCGCCCGCTGGCGCTCATGGCCGCCGACCTCGCCGGGGCGCGCGCGCTGGTGGAGCTCACCGACGCCGAGGTCGCCGCGCTCACCGACCCGCGCCGGCCGATCCTGCTGGCCGCTCGCCGCGCCGACGCGCCCGTGGCGCAGGGGGTGGCGCCCGGCAACCGCGAGCTCGGCGTCATGCTGCCCTACACGCCGCTGCACGCTCTGCTACTGCAAGCGGTGGGGCGCCCGCTGGTGCTGACCAGCGGCAACGTCTCGGACGAGCCGATCGCCCACCGCGACGACGACGCGCGGGCCCGCCTGGCGCCCATCGCTGACGCGCTGCTGACCCACGAGCGCCCGATCCACACCCGCGTCGACGACTCGGTCACGCGCGTGTGGCGCGGCGTGGAGCTGCCGGTGCGCCGCGCCCGCGGTGCCGCGCCCGCCCCGGTGCGCACCCACCGGTCGGTCCCGCGGCCGGTGCTGGCCTGCGGCGCGCAGCTCAAGCACACGTTCTGCCTGGCAGCCGAGGGCCACGCCTTCGTCTCGCCCCACATCGGCGACCTCGAGAACCTCGAGACGCTCCACGCGTTCACCGAGGGGGTCGCCCACCTGCAGCGCCTGTTCGACATCGCCCCGCAGGTGGTCGCCCACGACCTGCACCCCGACTACCTGTCCACCCGGCACGCGCTCGCCCTCGACGGCGTCTGGCACGTCGGGGTGCAGCACCATCACGCCCACGTCGCCGCCTGCCTCGCCGAGCACCACCGGGACGGGCCCGTCCTCGGGCTCGCGCTCGACGGGCTCGGGTACGGCACCGACCAGACGCTGTGGGGCGGCGAGCTGCTCGTGGCCGACCTCGTCGGCTTCCACCGGGCCGGCCACCTCGCCACGGTGGCCCTGCCCGGTGGCGAGCAGGCGGTCCGCGAGCCCTGGCGCATGGCGGCGATGTGGCTGGACGCCGCCTTCGACGGCGCGCCGCCCGACGATCTGGCCGTCTGCGCCCGTCACGCCGACCGCTGGGCGGCGGTGCGCTCCATGGCCCGCGCGGGCATCAACGCACCGACGACCTCCAGCCTCGGCCGGCTGTTCGACGCGCTCGCCGCGCTGGTGGGCGTGCGCGATGCGATCGCCTACGAGGGGCAGGCGGCCATAGAGCTCGAGCAGCGCGCCGACACCGCCGAGGCAGGCACCTACCCGCTGCAGGTGCACGACAGCGACCCGCTGGTCCTCGACCCCGCGCCCCTGCTGCGCGCAGCCACGGCGGACCTGCGGGCGGGTGTGGCCGTGCCGACCATCGCCGCCCGCGCCCACGCAGGCATCGCCGACGGGCTGGTGGCCGCCTGCCGGGCTGCCTGCGAGCGCCACGGGCTGGCGACGGTGGCCGTGACCGGCGGGGTGGCACAGAACATCCTGTTGCTCGACCGCCTCACCGACGGGCTGGAGCGGGCTGGCTTCGCGGTGCTCACCCACCGTCAGGTCCCACCCAATGACGGAGGGATCAGCCTCGGCCAGGCGGCGGTCGCCGCGGCGCGCGACCGTGAGGGCCTGCTGGGCTAGCAGATCCGGGGCAGCGGGTCGCCGGCCATCGTGTCGACCACCCGCGTGCCGCCCAGCTGGGTGCGCAGCGACACCATGCCCGGCGACTCGGCCACCACCGACCCGATGCGCGCGGCCTGCTCGCCCTCGGGCAGCGCGCGCAGGGCGGCCAGGGCCGTGTCGGCCTCGGCGGCGTCCACCACGATCACCATCCGGCCCTCGCAGGCGACGTACAGCGGGTCGAGCCCCAGCACCTCGCACGCCCCGTTGACCTCGGCACGGATCGGCAGCGCGGTCTCCTCCAGCGCGATGCCCACGCCAGCGGCCTCGGCGACCTCGTTCAGCACGGTGGCCACGCCGCCGCGGGTCGCATCGCGCAGGCAGCGCACGCCCGAGCACGCCTCCAGCAGCCCGTCCACGAGACGGTGCAGCGGCGCGGTGTCGGACTCGAGGTCGGCCTCGAGCTCGAGGTCGCCGCGCGCCAGCAGGATGGTGATGCCGTGATCGCCGATCGGTCCTGACACCAGCACCGCGTCGCCGGGCCGCGCGAAGCGGGCGCCGAGCTCGACCGGACGCTCCAGCACCCCGATGCCGGCGGTGTTGATGTAGCAGCCATCGCCCTTGCCGCGGCCCACCACCTTCGTGTCGCCGGTCACGACCTGCACGCCGGCGGCGGCGGCCGCGGCGGCGAGGTCGTCGACGATGCGCCGCAGCCGCGCGATCGCAAAGCCCTCCTCGAGGATGAACCCGGCGGAGAGGTAGGCCGGCCGCGCGCCCGAGACGGCCAGGTCGTTGACGGTGCCGTTGATGGCCAGGTCGCCGATCGACCCGCCGGGGAACTCCAGCGGGCTGACCACGAACGAGTCGGTGGTGAACGCCAGGCGCCCCGGGTCCACGTCGATGAGGGCCTGGTCCTCGCGCGCCTCGAGCGCCGGGTTCGCCAGGGAGCGCAGGAACAGGTCCTCGACGAGGTCGGCGGTGGCCGAGCCGCCAGCCCCGTGCGCCAGGGTCACGTGCTCGTCGCGCACGCGCGGGCGGCGCTCGCGGTGGCGGGCCACGCGCGCCAGCGCCTCGGCCTCGGTCTCGCCGCTGGCCTCGGTCTTGGCGTCGGTCTCGGCTCCCTCGGGCTGCTGGGTCACGGGCGCACCACCGTCGGGTCCGGCGCGGTCACGGGCTGGGCACCGGTGCAGCGTGCGCGTCGCGGCCCAGCTGCAGCCGACCGTAGTGGTAGTAGGCGGCGCAGGCGCCCTCGCTGGAGACCATGCACGTGCCGATCGGGTTCTCGGGGGTGCAGACGGTGCCGAACACCGCGCACTGCCAGGGCTTGAGCCGCCCGGTCAGCACCTCGGCGCACTGGCACGCCCGATGGTCTGCCACGCGCCGGCCCGGCAGGGTGAAGTGGCGCTCGGCGTCGAAGGCCGCGTACTCCTCGCGCAGCGCCAGCGCCGACCACGGGATCTCGCCCAGGCCGCGCCACTCGAAGGTGGCGCGCGGCTCCATGGTCGCGTCGATGGCGCGCAGGGCGGCGCGGTTGCCCTCCCACGGCACCACGCGGGTGTACTGGTTGGTCACCTCGGCGCGACCCTCCTGGCGCTGGCGCAGCAGCCAGGCGATCGCCTGCAGCACGTCCAACGGCTCGAAGCCGCTGACCACCAGCGGCTTGCCGTGGTCGCGCGCGACGAACTCGTAGGCGCTCGCGCCGATGACCGTGGAGACGTGACCCGGGCCGAGGAACCCGTCCAGGTCCTGACCGGGCGCGTCGAGGATCGCCTGGATCGCCGGGCCGACCAGCACGTGGTTGGACAGCACCGAGAAGTTGTCGATCCCCTCGGCGGCGGCGCGCAGGACCGTCGCGGCGGTGGCCGGCGCGGTCGTCTCGAAGCCGATCGCGGCGAACACCACGCGCCGGTCGGGGTTGCGGCGCGCGACCTTCAGCGCGTCCAGCGGCGAGTAGACCATGCGGATGTCGGCGCCGCGCGAGTTCGCGTCCAGGAACGAGCCCTGCCCGCCGGGTACGCGCATCAGGTCGCCGAAGGTGGTCAGGATCACGCCCGGCTCGAAGGCGATGGCGATGGCGTCATCGATGCGCCCGGCCGGCACCACGCACACCGGGCAGCCGGGACCGTGGACCAGCTCGACGTTGTCGGGCAGGTAGTCAGGGATGCCGTGGCGGTAGATCGCGTGGGTGTGGCCGCCGCAGATCTCCATGATCTTGTGGTGGCCGTCCCCGGCGAGCTCGGCGATCTCGGCGGCCAGGCCGCGGGCGATGTCGGGCGAGCGGTACTCGTCGACGAACCTCATGGGTGCCCCGTCCTCGGGCGCAGCGCGCCCGTCACTCGATGTCACTGCTGGCGAGCTCGTCGAGCTCCTCGCGATAGGGGTCGCCGATGGCCTCCAACCGCCGGAACGTCTCGGCGGCCTCCTGCTCGTCGATCTGGGCCAGCGCGAAGCCGACGTGGATCAGCACCCAGTCGTCGATGCCAGGACCGCCACCGGGCTCCTCCTGCAGCAGCTGGATCGACACCTTGCGGCGCACGCCGCCGACGTCGGCGGTGGCCAGGCCGATCTCGGGATCCTCGATGGCCACGATCCGTCCCGGTATGCCCAGGCACATCGGCGTCTCCTCCCTGGCGGCGCAGCGTCATGCCACCGGCCCCTCCCCAGCATCGGGTGCGCGGGGCCTCGCCGCCAGCCCGTGGTGACCATGACGGCCGGGACCAGGGTCCTCGATGCGCTGCGACGATGCTCCCTGGCACGGCCTGCGTCGCGGGTGCACGGTGCGCCACAGCTTGCCGCACGCAGCGTGCAGCTGCCCGCCTGAGCCGGGCGGGGGCACGCCACCCAGTGGCACGAACCGAGGAGGCCTCCATGGCCGCAACCGCGACCGACAGTCGCGCGCAGCAGGACGCCCACCCCTCCGGGGATGAGCGCTTCGCCCTGCTGGACAAGGCGCTCAAGCGCGCCCGCTTCGAGCAGGACCAGCTCGTCGAGCTGCTGCACACCGCCCAGGAGGTGTTCGGGTACCTGTCGAATGACGTGCTCATCTACCTGGCGCGGCAGCTGCGGCTGCCGCCGAGCCGCGTGCTGGGCGTGGCGAGCTTCTACCACCTGTTCACCTTCGAGGCGCCCGGCGATCACATCTGCACGGTGTGCCTGGGCACCGCCTGCTACGTCAAGGGCGCCGAGGAGGTCGTCGAGGGCACCGCCCAGGCGCTCGGCGTGCCCGCCGGCCAGACGTCCGATGACGGGCGCCTGACGCTGTGGACCGCTCGCTGCGTCGGCAGCTGCGGCCTCGCGCCGGTGGTGGTGTTCGACGGGACGGTCCTCGGCAAGCAGACCACTGACGAGCTCGTCACCCACATCCGCGAGGTGTTCGCTGCCGAGGACGCCGCGGCCGAGGAAGAGGAGGCCGGCTGATGGCCAAGGTCATCGACCTCGACGATGTCGCCGTCCAGGAGGCGGAGGCTCGCAGCCGCTACCGCTGGCGCGTGAAGGTGTGCAGCAGCACCGCCTGCGACGCCAGCGGCGCCGGCCCGGCACGCCGCGCCGTCGAGCACAGCGTGGAGGAGCAGGGCCTCGAGCACGACGTGCAGGTCGTGCCGACCGGCTGCATGGGGCTGTGCAGCGCCGGCCCGCTGGTCCGCGCCGAGCCGCGCGGCGGACAGGCCACGATGTTCCAGCAGGTCGATCCGCAGGTGGGCGCCGACATCGTCGAGCGCCACGTGGTGGGTCGCGAGGACCTCTCGCAGCACCAGCTCGACGAGAACCTGCCCTTCTTCACCCGCCAGGAGCGGGTGGTGCTGTCCAACGCCGGTCGCATCGATCCCGAGCGCATCGAGGACTACGTCGCCGAGGACGGCTACCGGGCGCTGGTCACCGCGCTGCGCATGCGTCCCCGCGGGCTCATCGAGACCATCGAGGCCAGCGGCCTGCGCGGCCGCGGCGGCGCGGGCTATCCCACCGCCAAGAAGTGGGCGATGCTCCACGACGCCGAGTCCGACCAGAAGTACGTGGTCGCCAACGGCGACGAGGGGGACCCCGGCGCGTTCATGGACCGCGCGGTCATGGAGGACGACCCGCACCGCGTGCTGGAGGGCGTGGCCCTGGCCGCCTACGCCACGGGAGCGAGCAAGGCGTTCCTGTATGTGCGCGCCGAGTACCCCCGCGCCATCAAGCGCCTCGAGCAGGCCATCCGCACCGCCAAGCGCCAGCGGCTGCTCGGCAAGAACATCCTGGAGAGCGACTTCTCCCTGGACGTCGAGATCCGCACCGGCGCCGGCGCGTTCGTCTGCGGCGAGGAGACCGCCCTGCTCGCCTCCATCGAGGGACAGCGCGGCCAGCCCCGGATGCGCCCGCCCTACCCCACCGAGCGCGGGCTGTACGGCAAGCCCACGATGATCAACAACGTCGAGACGCTGGCGAACCTGCCCGACATCATCCGTCGCGGACCGGAGTGGTTCCGCGGCATGGGAACCCGCGTCAGCCCGGGCACCAAGGTCTTCGCCCTTGCCGGGTCGCTGCAGCACAGCGGCCTCATCGAGGTGCCCATGGGTCTGACGCTCGGCGAGATCATCGAGGAGATCGGCGGTGGGTGCCCCAACGGGCGCACGTTCAAGGCCGCCCAGACCGGCGGTCCCTCCGGTGGCTGCGTGCCGGCGTCGTTCCGCGACCTGCCCGTGGACTTCGAGAGCCTGCGCCAGGCCGGCTCGATCATGGGCTCGGGCGGTCTGATCGCCATGGACGACAGCGTGTCCATGCCCGAGGTCGCCCGCTTCTACATGGACTTCAGCCAGGACGAGAGCTGCGGCAAGTGCGCGCCCTGCCGGGTCGGCACCCTCGAGATGCACCGCCTGCTCGAGCGCATCTGCGCCGGCGCCGGCACCGAGCGCGACCTCGCGCTGCTCGAGCAGCTCACCCGCACCGTCCGCGAGACGAGCCTGTGCGGGCTGGGGCAGTCGGCCCCCAACCCGGTGGCCAGCACCCTGGAGCACTTCCGCGACGAGTACACCGCGCTGCTGCGCAACGAGCCCGTGGGGGTGGCGCATGGCTAGGCCGAAGCGACCCAACGTCCCGGTGGTCATCGACGGCCACGAGGTGATGGCCTACCCCGACGACACGGTGCTGTCGGTGGCCAAGCGCAACGGGATCCGCATCCCGCACCTGTGTGCCCTCGACGGTGTGTCGGTCTACGGCGGGTGCCGGCTATGCGTGGTCGACGTCGCCGAGCGCCACAAGCTGATGCCCGCCTGCGGCACCGCGGTGGCCGAGGACATGGAGGTGCACACGCAGTCGCGCACCCTGCAGGAGCACCGCAAGCTCATCCTCGAGATGATCCTCGCCGAGGGCAACCACGTCTGCGCCGTGTGCGTGTCCAACGGGGCCTGCGAGCTGCAGGATCTCGCGGTGGAGCTCGGGGTGGACCACGTGCGGCCCGACTACCAGTTCCCGCGCCGCACGGTGGACGCCAGCCACCCCAAGTACACCTTCGACCCGAACCGCTGCGTGCTGTGCACGCGCTGCGTGCGCACCTGCTCCGAGGTCGAGGGCGCCCACGTGTGGGACGTCGCCGGGCGCGCCAACGGCTCCTACCTGATCGCCGACCTCGGGCAGCCCTGGGGCGAGGCCCCCTCCTGCACCTGGTGCGGCAAGTGCGTGGCGGTGTGCCCGACCGGCGCGCTGGCGTGGAAGGGCAAGGCCGTCGGCGAGATGCGCCACGACCCCAACCTCGTGGCGTTCCTCACCTCCGCCCGCGACGAGGGCGAGTGGCTCGACCGGGAGACCATGTGATGAGGCGCACCAACTCCGCTCCCTCGCGGCCCCGCATCGCCACGATCTGGCTGGGTGGCTGCTCGGGCTGCCACATGTCGTTCGTGGACCTCGACGAGTGGCTGTTCGAGCTGCGCCGCCACGCCGACATCGTCTACGGGCCGCTGGTGGACCGCAAGGACTTCCCCGAGGACGTGGACGCGGTGCTGGTCGAGGGCTCGGTGACCAACACCGACAATCTCGAGCTCGCCCACCAGCTGCGGGCCCGCAGCAAGGTCGTGATCTCCTTCGGCGACTGCGCCGTCACCGGCAACGTGACCGCGCTGCGCAACCTCGTGGGCGAGCCCGGCGAGATGGTCTACCGCGTCTACGCCGAGCACCCCGACCGCGACGGGCAGATGCCCTCGGAGGTCATCCCCGACCTGCTGCCCCAGGCGCTGCCGCTGCACCACGTGGTGCCCGTCGACCTGTTCCTGCCCGGCTGCCCGCCGCCGGCGCCGCGCATCCGCGACGCGCTGACCTCGCTGCTCGGGATCGACGACACCCCCCACGGGATCCGCTTCGGCTAGCCGCACCACAGCTCGGCGCGGCCTGACGACCGGCGCCGCACCGGGCCACCCACCAGCCAAGGAGGCCGGCGTGCACAACACCCACGTCATCGACCCGGTCACGCGCATCGAGGGTCACGCGAAGATCACGCTCCAGCTCGAGGACGATGGGACCGTCAGCGACGCCCGCTTCCACGTCACCGAGTTCCGCGGCTTCGAGGAGCTGTGCGGTGGGCGGCCGTTCCAGGAGATGCCGGCGCTGACCGCTCGCACCTGCGGCATCTGCCCGGTCAGCCACCTGCTGGCCTCCGCCAAGGCCGGCGACGCGATCATGTCGGTGGCCATCCCGCCCGCCGCGGTGCTCCAGCGCCGCCTGGCCAACCTCGGCCAGATCATCCAGTCGCACGCGCTGAGCTTCTTCCACCTGAGCGCCCCCGACCTGCTGCTCGGCATGGACGCCGACCCCAGCGAGCGCAACGTGTTCGGGCTGATGGCCTCGGAGCCGGAGGTGGTGCGGCGCGGCATCCGCCTGCGGCAGTTCGGCCAGGAGGTCATCGAGAAGGTCAGCGGCCGCAAGATCCACGGTCAGGAGATCGTGCCCGGCGGCGTCGCCGAGCCGCTGACCGACGATGAGGTCATCGAGATCGGCTACAAGACCGGCGAGGCCAAGCAGACGACCCTGGATGTGCTCGCCCACTTCGAGAGCCTGCTCGTCACCCGCTTCGGCGGGGAGGTCAAGAACTTCGGCAACTTCCCGAGCCTGTTCCTCGGCCACGTGGGCCCGGGTGGGCGCTGGGAGCACTACGACGGGGCGCTGCGCGTGGTCGACTCGCAGGGCGCGATCATCGCCGACGACGTCGAGGCGGCGCGCTACAAGGAGCTGCTGGCCGAGGCCGGCAACACCGACAGCTACCTCAAGTCGCCGTACTGGCGCGCCGCGGTGGGGGCCAACGGCAGCCCCTGGGACGGCATCTACCGGGTGGGGCCACTGGCGCGGCTCAACGTGGCCACCCACTTCGGCACGATGCTCGCCGACGCGGCGCTGCAGCGCTACCGCGGTCGCACCGGCGAGATCGCGACCTCGTCGTTCCACTACCACTACGCTCGCCTGCTCGAGGTGCTGGCCTCCATCGAGAGGATCGAGCAGATGCTCGGCGACCCCGAGCTCACCAGCGAGTTCGTCCGCGCCGAGGCCGGGGTCAACCGGCGCCGCGGCGTCGGCGCCTCCGAGGCGCCGCGCGGGACGCTGTTCCACGACTACGAGGTCGACGGAGACGGGCTGATCACCGGGGTCAACATGGTGATCGCCACCGGCCACAACAATCTCGCGATGAACAAGACGATCCGCGAGATCGCCGACGCCTACATCGACGGCCCCGACGTGCCCGAGGGCACGCTCAACCGCCTCGAGGCCGGCATCCGCGCCTACGACCCGTGCCTGTCGTGCTCGACCCACGCGCTCGGGCAGATGCCGTTCCAGGTCCAGGTGGTGCGCCCCGACGGCGAGCTGCTCACCGAGCTGCGGCGCGACTGACGCCGTGGAGGCCACGCTCGTCCTGGGCTACGGCAGCGAGCTGCGCTCCGACGACGCGGCGGGGCTGCACGTGGCCAACGCCGTCGCGCAGCGCGAGCTGCCCGGCGTGGCGGTGCGCACCGCCCACCAGCTCACCCCCGAGCTGGCCGCCGACATCGAGGGGCGTGGCCGCGTGGTGTTCGTCGACGCCTCGGTCGATGTCGCCGAGGTCGAGGTGCGCTGGCTCGAGGCGGACCCCGCTCGCCCCCCGGGCAGCCACCACGTCGACCCCGGCGGGCTGCTGGCGCTGGCGGCGATGCTCGGGAACGCGCCGCCGGAGGCGGTGGTGGTCCGCGTGCCGGTGAGCAGCCTGGACGTCGGGTTCGGCCTGACCGCGCCGGCCGCCGCGGCCGTGGAGGAGGCGGTGGAGGAGGTCCTCGCCCTGTGCGCCGAGCAGGAGCAGGGCTAGCGGCCGCTCACCGCCGCCGCGCACCGCCGCGCTGCACCTACCGCCGCCCGCCGCGCCGGTCGTCGCGCCCGTTGCCGCCGGTCAGCCCTGCGGGGCGGCGCTCCACTCGGCGAAGGCGGCCCAGAACGGGTCGAAGCCCGGGTGGGCCAGGGGCTGCGCGCCGTCGCGGGTGTGCAGGTGGCGGCCCTCCTCGGCGGGCAGGATCTCGCCGACCACCGCCGCGTCGATGTGCTGCTCGCCGAGGGCGGTCAGCAGCTCGGTGACCTTGTGGGGGCGGACCGTGGCCAGCAGCGTCCCCTCGGAGATCGCGGTGTAGGGGTCGATGCCCACGTGGCCGCAGATCGCTCGGACCTCGGGGCGCACCGGGATCAGGTCGCGCTCGACCCGCAGCCCGACCCCGGAGGCCTCGGCGAGCTCGACGAGCCCGCCGAGCACCCCACCCTCGGTGGCGTCGTGCAGCGCGGTCACGCCCTCCTCGCGCAGGCCGACGCTGGCGGCGATGCGCGCCTCGGGCACCACGGTCTGGGCCTCGAACAGCGCATCGGCCGCGTTCACCACGGCGTTGCCGAGCGCGTCGCGCAGCGGGTCGGCGAAGGTCCCGCCGAACAGTGCGGTGGCCTCGATCGCCGCGCCCTTGGTGACCACGACCTGGTCACCGGGGCGGGCCATCGCCGAGGTCACGTAGCCGTCGTCAGGGCCGGTAGCCATGCAGGTGGCGCCCCCCACCATCGGCCAGCTCGTGCCGTCGTAGCGCCCGGTGTGGCCGGTGACCACCGCGATGCCGAGGTCCTCGCAGGCCGTTGCGTAACCCTGCCACAGCTCGGCCACGCCCTCGTCGTCGAGCTCGCGGGGCAGGTTGAGGTCCACCGACATCCAGCGCGGTGCCAGCCCGCTCATGGCAGTGTCCGAGGCCAGGATGTGCACAGCGAACCAGGTGGCGCGCTGCCAGCCGAACGCCGGCACGATGAACACCGGGTCGGCGGTGAGCGCCAGCACCTGGCCGGGACCGGTGCGCACGATGCCATGGTCCACGCCGTGACGCGGGCCCACGACCACATCGGGGTCGTGAGCGCCGAGATGGCGCAGGATGACCTGGGAGAACAGGTCGGCGTGCAGCTTGCCGGGGGGTGCGAGGCCCTCGGGGGTGGTCATCGGTGTGCCTCCTGTCGGTCAGCCGGTCGGGGGCAGTTCGGATGTGGTGGCAGCCCCACCAGGATCCTCGGCGCAGGCGCGGTCCACGATCGCACGCAGCTCGCGTGCGGCCGCGACGGGGTCGGGTGCGCCGGCGATCGCCGAGACCACCGCCACGCCCGCGGCGCCGGCGGCCAGCGCGGTCGGGGCCGTGGCGGCTGACACCCCGCCGATGGCCACGAGCGGCACGGGGCTGGCCGCTGACAGGCGGCCCAGTCCCTCCACGCCCACCGCGCTGGCCTCGGCCTTGGTGGCGGTGGGCCACACGGTGACGCCCAGGTAGTCGGCGCCGGCGGCCACGGCTGCCTCGACCTCGTCGAGGTCGCCGGCGCTGACCCCGAGGATCTGCCCGGGTGACAGGCGGGCGCGGGCGGCGAAGGGATCGTCGTCCTGGCCCACGTGCGCGCCCGCCGCGCCGACCGCGGCTGCCACCTCGGGGTGGTCGTTGACGATCAGCGCGGCGCCGGTGCGCGCGCAGGCGGCGGTGAGCACCGCAGCCAGAGGGCGCAGGTCCTCGGCGGGCCAGCCGGGCGCGCGCAGCTGGACGGCGTCGACGCCCCCGGCGAGCGCGGCCAGCGCCACCTCGGTGTGGCCGCGCCCGCCCGCGGCGGCATCGGTGGTGACCGCGCACAGGCGAAACGGCGCGCTGGCGCTCACTGCTGCCCCGCCGGAGCGTCGGTGGGGTCACCGCTGTGCTCGTCGGCGGCCCGGTGGCCGTTGCCGCCCTGGCCGCCCTCGCCCTGGTGGGGCAGCACCGCGTCGGCCAGCAGCTGGCTGAAGTCGACCACCCGCACCTGCCCCTCGCCGATCGTGCCGTCGGAGACGCGGTCGCCGGCAGCGTCGTCGAGCATCACGGTGCAGAACGGGCAGGCGGTGCACACCACGTCGGGCTCGGTGCCGATCGCCTCGTCGATGCGGTCGTGGTTGACGCGCTTGCCGATGTCCTCCTCCATCCACATGCGCGCGCCGCCGGCGCCGCAGCAGAAGCTGTGGTTGCGCGAGCGGGGCATCTCGACGGGCTGGGTGCCGGCCACCGCGTCGATGGCCGCGCGCGGGGCGTCGTAGACCTCGTTGTGGCGACCGAGGTAGCAGGGGTCGTGGTAGGTGATCGTCTGGTCGAGGTCGGTGTGCGGCGCGAGGCGCCCCTCGGCGATCAGCTGGCTGAGCAGCTGGCTGTGGTGGACCACCTCGAAGTGCCCGCCGAAGTCGGGGTACTCGTTGGCCAGCGTGTTCAGGCAGTGCGGGCAGGTGGTCACGATCTTCGTGGCGCCGATCTGGTTGAGGATCTCGACGTTCTGCTCGGCCATCATCTGGAACAGGTACTCCATGCCCAGCCGACGCGCCGAGTCGCCGGTGCAGCTCTCCTGGGGGCCGAGCACCGCGTAGGTGACGCCGGCGGCATCGAGGAGCTGGGCGACGTTGCGGGTCACCTTCTTGGCCCGATCGTCGAACGCGCCGGCGCAGCCCACCCAGAACAGGTACTCGGTCGCGGGGTCCAGCCGGTCCTCGACCACCGGCACGTCCAGGCCCTCGGCCCAGTCCAGGCGCTTGGGCGCTCCGCCGCCCCACGGGTCACCGGAGTTCTCGATGTTGCGCAGCATCGCGCCCGCCTCGGGCGGGAAGCTCGACTCCATCATCGCCTTGTAGCGGCGCAGGTCGACGATCGCGTCGACGTGCTCGATGTCGACCGGGCACTCCTCGACGCAGGCGCCGCAGGTGGTGCACGACCACAGCACGTCATAGTCGATGACCGCGTCGGGCTGGCCGGGCTCGTCGCCGACGAGCATCGCGTTGAGCACGTCCACGTCGGCGCGCTCGCCGACGTCCTCGCCGCGCGCGTGGGCTGCGGCGCTGCCGTCGAGGATGGCATCGCCCTTGGCATAGAGGTGATCGCGCAGGTCCATGATCAGCAGCTTGGGGTTCAGCGGCTTGCCGGTGTTCCAGGCCGGGCACTGGCTCTGGCACCGCCCGCACTCGGTGCACGAGTACATGTCCAGGAACCGCTTGAAGCCGAAGTCCTCGACCTTGCCCACACCGAGGACGGTGTCCTCGTCCATCTCCTCGAGGTCGATGGTCTGCGACTCGAGCTTGCCCAGCGCCTTGGGGTGGCGGGCGAAGAACACGTTGAAGACGTTGGTGAGGATGTGCAGGTGCTTGGAGTGCAGGGTGAACACCAGGAAGCCGCCGAGCACGCCGATGTGGGCGACGAGGAACGCGGTGGTGAGCACGTCCAGGGTCACCGGGTCGAGGCCGTCGAACAGCCCGCCCAGCCAGGTCGAGAAGAACGCCGCGTCCCCGTGGGGCAGCACGCCCTTGGCCTCGCGCACCCCGCGCAGCACGAACGCGGTGTAGAGCAGGCCGAACTCGGCGATCAGCACATACCAGCCCTGCAGCAGGTTCGAGCCGGCGAAGCGGGAGCTGCGCCCGCTGCGACGGGGGTGCTGGCTCAGCCGGATGATCGCGAACCCGGCGATGGTGACCAGCACCACCAAGCCGAAGAAGTCCTGCAGGAAGCCCAGCACGCCGGTCTGGGTCGCCCCAGCGGGGAAGCCGGGCAGCGAGAAGGCCGGGTCGAAGATCTCCCCGATGGCCTCCAGCGACTTGGTCTGGCTCACCAGGAACGCCCAGAAGATCAGGGCGTGGAGGATGCCCGGGGCGGTCCACTTCAGGATCTTCTGCTGGGCCAGCACGTGCTGGACGAGGTAGCGCACGCGCCGGCCGAGCCGCTGGGTGCGCTCGGGCATCGGCTGCGCGGCGAGCACCAGGCGCGCGAGGAAGCGGATGCGCGCCACCGCGAAGAACGCGGCGACGCCGAGGGCCGCGAGGCCCAGCGCGATCCGGACGACGTCGACGGTCTCGATGTCGGGCATCTGCGCATCCAGTCTCGAGGCTCGCGTCCACCGGCCCCGCGGCCGGCCACGTGGTTACCGGAGGGTAACCGAGCGCCCGCGGGAGGCCCAGGGCGCTCGACTCCTCCCCGCTGCGCCGTCCGGCCCTACTCGCGCCGGCCCTCGTAGCGCTTGCGCCGGAACACGTCGGTGCGCACCGAGGCGACCCGGTCGAGGATGAGCGTGCCGTCCAGGTGGTCGAGCTCGTGCTGCAGGGCCCGCGCCTCGAAGCCCTCGGCCTCGATGACCCGCTCGTGCCCGTCGGGGTCGGTGCCGCGCACCACCACCCGCAGGGCGCGGCGCACGTCGGCGGTGAAGTCGGGGACGCTCAGGCAGCCCTCGCGGCGGATCTCCGAGCCCACGGTGTGCAGCAGCTCGGGATCGAACAGCACGATCAGCCCGTGGTGGGGCCACTGGTTGCGCTGCACCGCGCGGTTGAGGCTCACATCGACCGCGAAGGCCCGGCGCGCCACCCCGATCTGCGGCGCCGCAAGGCCCACGCAGCCTGGCGCGACGCGCATGGTGTCGACCAGGTCGGCTGCCAGGGCGGCGTCGGGGCCGCCGGTCGCGGCCGCGCGCTGGGACAGGACCTCGTTGGGGATCTGGACCACGGAGCGCTCGGGCATCGGCAGCGCCCGCTACAGCCCGGCCACGTCGAGCGGCTGCACCTGCACCTCGACGTCGGCGACGCTGTCGCGCAGGACCCGCACGAGGTCCTGCGCGGCCGTCTCGTCATCGGCGCTCACCTCGAGCTGGAGCGCGTAGACGTCGGCCTCGCCGGTCAGCAGGCGCGTGGCGAGGTCGGTGACGTTGACGCCGCGGTCGGCCAGGACGGTGGCCACGTCGTGCACGATCCCGGGCCGGTCGGGCCCATAGACGCTGAGGATGTGCGTGGGCGGGGCGATGTTCGCCGCGCCGGCCCCGATCGGGCGCACCACCACCTCGAGCTCCAGGTCGGCGGTGGCCTCCTGGAGGCGCTGCTGCAGTGCCGAGGGCTCGGCGTCGATCTCGACCAGCAGCATGATCGCGAACTGGCCGGCCAGGATCGTCATGGCCGAGTCGGTGAGGTTGCCCCCGGCCTCGCGCAGCACGCCGGTGACGCGCGCGATGATGCCCGGCTGGTCGGCGCCGACGGCGGTGACCGCGAGGTCGCCCATGGATGCTCCCGCTGCGAGTCGGTGACGGCGGAGGGCCGGCAGCCTAGCCGATGGTCGGCGCCACAGGCTCCTCGTGGTGCCGGGTACGCTGCCCACGAGGGTCTGGGCGCGGGCCCAGCGCACGCTGCGCTCGGCCCCGCGCCCGGCCGAGCACGCGGACGCCAGCGAGGACGCCAGCGAGGAGGGCGCCATGGAGCTGTGGATGCTGGTCCTGGGAGCCGCGATCGTGCTGCTGCCCGTGGTGCTGATGCTCGCCTTCCACGGCGGGGACCGCGCCGACGCGCGCGGACGGCGGGTGCGCCGCACGTGGCGCACCCGCACGCCGACGCCCTAGCGCCCGCAGCCACTCCTTAGCGCGAGGGTTGGCCACAATCTAAGCACGAAAGGCTCAAGTTCGTTAGTGCTGGCCGGTTGCGTGGGTACCATGGGCGTGACGTACGAGAGACGACGTTCACGCGGAGGTGCTCATGGGACGCGCAGTTGGCATCGACCTCGGCACGACCAACTCGGTCGTGGCCGTCATGGAGGGTGGCGAAGGCACCGTCATCGCCAACGCCGAGGGGGCGCGCACCACGCCCTCGGTGGTTGGCTTCTCGAAGGCCGGGGAGGTGGTCGTCGGCGAGGTCGCCAAGCGCCAGGCCGTGACCAACCCCGAGCGCACGGTCCAGTCCATCAAGCGCGAGATGGGCAGTGACTGGACCACCGAGGTCGACGGCAAGACCTACACGCCACAGGAGATCTCGGCGCGCATCCTGCAGAAGCTCAAGCGCGACGCCGAGTCCTACCTCGGCGACGAGGTCACCGAGGCGGTCATCACCGTGCCGGCCTACTTCGGCGACGCGCAGCGCCAGGCCACCAAGGAGGCCGGCGAGATCGCCGGGCTCGAGGTCCTGCGGATCATCAACGAGCCCACCGCCGCGTCCCTGGCCTACGGCCTGGACAAGGAGGAGGAGCAGACCGTCCTGGTCTTCGACCTCGGTGGGGGCACCTTCGACGTGTCGGTGCTCGAGATCGCCGAGGGCGTGTTCGACGTCAAGGCGACCTCGGGCGACACGAGCCTGGGCGGCGACGACTGGGACCAGAAGATCATCGACTGGCTGGTCGAGACCTTCAAGAACAACCACGGGGTCGACCTGTCCAAGGACAAGATGGCTCAGCAGCGCCTGAAGGAGGCCGCCGAGAAGGCCAAGCGCGAGCTCTCCTCGACCGCCGAGACCACCATCAGCCTGCCCTTCATCACCGCGACGAGCGAGGGGCCGCTGCACCTCGAGGAGACGCTGACGCGCAGCCAGCTCGACCAGATGAGCGAGGACCTCGTCGAGCGGCTCAAGGGGCCCTACCACGCCGCCATCAAGGACGCGGGCATCTCCAACAGCGACATCGACCACGTGATCCTCGTGGGCGGGTCGACGCGGATGCCGGCCGTGACCGAGGTGGTCACCGAGCTGACGGGCGGCAAGGAGCCCAACCGCAGCGTCAACCCCGACGAGGTCGTGGCCATCGGCGCCGCGCTGCAGGCCGGCGTGCTCAAGGGCGACGTCAAGGACGTGCTGCTGCTCGACGTGACGCCGCTCAGCCTGGGCATCGAGACCAAGGGCGGGGTCATGACCAAGCTGATCGAGCGCAACACCACGATCCCCACCCGCAAGTCCGAGGTGTTCACCACCGCCGAGGACAACCAGCCCCAGGTCGAGATCCACGTCCTGCAGGGCGAGCGGGAGATGGCCGATGCCAACCAGTCGCTCGGCAAGTTCCAGCTGACCGACATCCCGCCGGCGCCGCGCGGGGTGCCCCAGATCGAGGTCACCTTCGACATCGACGCCAACGGGATCGTCAACGTCTCGGCGCAGGACCGCGGCACCGGCAAGGAGCAGTCGATGACCATCACCGGTCAGACGGCCCTGCCCAAGGAGGACATCGACCGGATGGTCCGCGACGCCGAGCAGTACGCCGAGGAGGACCGCAAGCGTCGCGAGGCCGCCGAGGCGCGCAACAACGCCGACAACCTCCTGTACCAGACCGACAAGATGCTCTCGGACTCCGGCGAGCAGATCGACGCTGGGCTCAAGGCCCGCCTCGAGGAGGCCCAGGGCAAGGTCCGCGAGGCGCTCAAGGGCGATGACGTGGACCAGATCCGCTCCACCGCCGAGGACCTGAGCAAGGTCAGCCAGGAGGTCGGCCAGGCGCTGTACGCCGCCAGCGCCCAGGACCAGGCCGGGCAGCAGACCACCGCCTCGGCGGCCGGTGAGACAGGCGATGCCGACGAGGACGTCGTGGATGCCGAGGTCGTGGACGAGGGCGACGACGACCAGCGGTCGTGAGGCCGCGACGGTGACGCCGCCGGCCGCCTCGGGCGGCCGGCGGCCAGCCGCCGTGTCGGGTGCGGGGCGCGCCTCGCAGCCCCGCACCACCGCCGTCACACGAGGAGCAGACAGCCATGAGCGACCGGAGCGACCGCACGCGGAGACCGGAGCAGGACCCGACCGTGGATGCCGACGCCACGGCAGCCGCGCACGCCGCCTACGCCGAGGCAGGCGCCGCGGACGCCGATCCGGCCGAGGCCTCGCAGCCGGCACCCGACGCGCACGACGGCGCCGAGCAGCCCGGTGGCGCCGAGCCGGGCGCCGAGGGTGGCGCCGAGCGCCCGGCTGACGCCGAGGACGCCGAGCCCGAGGTGCTCGACCTCGGCACCGCCGATGCGCCCGAGGAGGCCGAGGAGGCCGAGGAGGCCGAGCCCGACCCGGTCGCGGCCGCCCGCGCCGAGCGCGACGAGTACCTCGACGCGCTGCGCCGCGAGCGCGCCGAGTTCGAGAACTTCCGCAAGCGCGCCAACCGCGAGCGGGCCGAGGCGCTCGACCGCGGCGTCGAGCAGGTGTGCGCCGACCTGCTGCTGGTGCTCGACAACTTCGGCTACACGCTGCAGGCGGCCGAGGGCTCCTCGGACGAGCAGCTGGCCAAGGGCGTGGCGATGGTCCACAACCAGCTCGTCGACGTCCTGGAGCAGGCCGGGCTGCAGCAGGTGCCCGGCCAGGGCGCGACGTTCGACCCAGCTGTCCACGAGGCCGTCGACCAGGTCGACGCCGAGGAGGCGCTGGGGCACGCCGTCGATGAGCCGGTGGTCACCGAGGTGCTCCGGCCCGGCTACCGCTTCAAGGACCGCCTGCTGCGTCCAGCCTCGGTGAGGGTCGCCAAGTGATCACGAGCGGGACGCTGCGAGCCGCACGTGGGGACCGGAGGTGCCCATGAGCCAGCGCGACTACATCGAGAAGGACTACTACGCCACCCTCGGGGTGAGCCGGAACGCCTCGACCGAGGAGATCAACAAGGCGTACCGCAAGCTGGCTCGCAGCTACCACCCGGACGCCAACCCCGACGACCCTGAGGCCGAGGCGAAGTTCAAGGACATCAGCGAGGCCCACGGGGTGCTGGCCGACCCCGAGAAGCGCAAGGAGTACGACCAGGTCCGCGACATGGTCGACGCCGGCGCGTTCTCGGGCGGCCGCGGAGGTGCTGGTGGTCCCGGCATGGGCGGCTTCCCCGGCGGCTTCGAGGGCTTCGCCCGCGGCGGCGGGGGTGCCACCACCTTCGACCTCGGTGATCTGCTCGGCGACCTGTTCGGCGCGGAGGGCCGCGCTGGCACGGGCGGTCGAGCGGGCGGCCCCGGCGCTGGCGGTCCCGGTGCCGGGCAGCGCGGTCGTGACGCCGAGACCACGCTGACCCTGTCGTTCACCGACGCCATGGCCGGGGTCACCACGACGCTGCGCGTGTCGGGACGCGCGGCCTGCGAGACCTGCGGCGGCTCCGGCGCACGACCGGGCACCTCGCCGCAGCGGTGCGCGATGTGCGGCGGCAGCGGCCAGGTCGCAAGCGACCAGGGCCTGTTCAGCTTCGCCCGCCCGTGCGAGGGCTGCGGCGGCACCGGCACCACCATCCCCAACCCGTGCCCGACGTGCGCCGGCGCGGGCGTGGTCGACAAGCCCCGTCAGATCCGGGCGCGCATCCCCGCTGGGGTGAAGGACGGCGCGCGCATCCGCCTGAAGGGCCGCGGCGAGCCGGGACTGCGCGGCGGGCCACCCGGCGACCTCTACGTCAACGTGCGCGTGGAGCCCCACGAGCTGTTCGACCGCCGCGGCGACGACCTGCTGCTCACGGTGCCGGTCACCTTCGCCGAGGCCGCGCTCGGCACCGAGCTCCGGGTGCCGACGCTGGAGGGCAGCGTGACCGTCAAGATCCCGGCGGGCACGCCCAGCGGCAAGCGCCTGCGGGTGCGCGGGCACGGCGCGCCGACCTCCGACGGCGGGCGCGGCGACCTGCTGGTCACCGTCGAGGTGCACGTCCCCCGCTCGCTGACCAAGACGCAGAGGAAGCTGCTGTCGGACTTCGCCGCCACCGAGGACCCGAGCCAGCTGCGGGGCCACCTCGAGGCGGCTCAGCCCGACCGCGCGGAGGTGTAGACCATGAGCTGGGACGACTCGGGCGTGTACATCATCTCGGTGGCCGCCGAGCTCGCCGGCGTGCATCCCCAGACCCTGCGCACCTACGAGCGCAAGGGGCTCATCAAGCCCGCGCGCACCGCGGGGGGCACGCGGCGCTACTCCGGGCGGGACGTCCGACGCGTCCAGCTCATCCAGCAGCTCACCCAGGAGGAGGGGGTCAACCTCGCCGGGGTGATGCGCATCCTCGACCTGCAGGATCGCGTCGACGCCCTGTCGGCCGAGGTCGAGCGCCAGCGGGCGCGCGTCGAGGAGGTGCGCGCCGAGGCCGACGACGCGCTGCGCGAGGCGCTGCGCGACCGCAGCAGCGAGATCGTCCTGTACCGCCCACCCGAGGTCGAGCGCCACCCGACGGCCAACCGCCGCCGCACCCGCCGCGTGCGGTGAGCCGCGCCAGCGCGGCCGCCGGCGCTGCGCCCACGTCCTCGACGTCCGACCAGGGGGTGCGAGCGTGACCGTGGCACCGCAGGAGCAGCGCGCGCACAAGCGCAGCGCGGCCCAGACCTTCCTCGTGGCGATGCTCGTGCTGCTGGCGGTGGCCGCGGGCACGGTCGGCTGGTTCATCGCCTTCACGCTGGGACGCGGCGACGCGCTGCCCGAGGACGCGTGGGTGGCGCTGGCAGCCGCCGCGGTGCTCGCCCTGCCGCTGCTGGCCGCGGCCGTGTGGCAGGCGCGGCTGCTGGGGGCGCGCCTGGTGCGCCTGCCCGACGGGCGGCTGTGGCGCTACGGACCCGGCGGCCCCTCGGCCACCGTGGACCTGGACCGCCTCGACGCGGTGACCGCCCGCGAGCCCCGCTTGGCTGATCGGGTGCTCGAGCTCACCGACCGCGACGGGGCCCACCTGCTGGTCGACCTGTCGGCCTGGCGCGACAGCACCGAGCTGCGCGAGACCCTGGCCGAGGCTGCGCGCGCCAGCGGAGCGCGGGTCGACGAGCGCGCTGCGGCCTGGTTGGACCTCGGTGACGCGCGCGGCTCCGACGAGGCCTGACGCGCGGCCTGAGGCGCGGCCCGAGGCGTGGCCTGGTGCGCGGCCCGAGCGGCGCGAGGCGGCCTGCCGGGATGGAGGCCGTCGGGTTGTGGACCCCTGCATCGTCGGCGCGTACCCGGCTGTGCGCCACCGACGAGGTGTCGCGGCTCCCCCAACGCGGTAAGATATGAGTCGATCAGGCTCAAGATTATAGAGTCCAGCATTATGGATTCAAGGAGTGCAGGATGGACGTGAACCGCTTCACCTCACGCGGTCAGCAGGCGCTGCAGCAGGCGGTGACCACCGCGACCAACCGCGGCAACTCCGAGGTCCGGCCGATCCACGTGCTGCACGCGCTGCTGGCTGACTCCGAGGGGACCGCAGCGGCGCTGCTGCGTCGCCTCGAGATCGACCGCGCCGAGGCACAGCGCGCCGCCGAGGCGGCGCTGGAGCGCGTGCCCACCGCCCACGGGACCACCGGCCAGCCGACGTTGAGCCGGGCCACCAGCGACGTGCTGCATGACGCCGAGGAGCGCGCCAGCACGCTGGGCGACGAGTACGTGGCGGTCGAGCACCTGCTGCTGGCCATCGCCGAGGCCGACGACCCCGCAGCGCGCGTGCTCACCGAGCGCGGCGCCACCACCGACCAGCTCCTATCGGCTCTGCGCGCGGTGCGCGGCAACCAGCGCGTCACCAGCCAGGACCCCGAGGGGACCTACGAGGCGCTGGAGAAGTACGCCCGCGACCTCACCGAGGAGGCGGAGCAGGGCAACCTCGACCCGGTCATCGGACGCGACGAGGAGATCCGGCGCACCATCCGCGTGCTGAGCCGGCGCACCAAGAACAACCCGGTGCTGATCGGCGACCCCGGCGTGGGCAAGACCGCGATCGCCGAGGGGCTGGCCCAGCGCATCGTGGCCGGCGACGTGCCCGAGGGGCTCAAGGACAAGCGCATCGTCCAGCTGGACCTGGCCGCCATGGTCGCTGGCGCGAAGTACCGCGGCGAGTTCGAGGAGCGCCTCAAGGCGGTGCTGACCGAGATCGAGTCCGCCGAGGGTCAGCTGATCACCTTCCTCGACGAGCTGCACACCCTGGTGGGCGCCGGCAAGGCCGAGGGCGCCATGGACGCCGGCAACATGATCAAGCCGATGCTCGCCCGCGGGCAGCTGCGCCTGATCGGTGCCACGACCCTCGACGAGTACCGCGAGATCGAGAAGGACTCGGCGCTGGAGCGCCGCTTCCAGCCGATCCACGTCGGCGAGCCCAGCGTCACCGACACCGTGGCGATCCTGCGGGGCCTGAAGGAGCGCTACGAGGTCCACCACGGCGTGCGCATCACCGACGGAGCGATCGTGGCCGCCGCCAGGCTGTCGGACCGTTACCTCACCGAGCGCTTCCTGCCTGACAAGGCCATCGACCTGATCGATGAGGCCACCAGCCGCCTGCGCATCGAGATCGACTCGATGCCCGCCGAGATCGACGTGCTCGACCGGCGCATCAAGCAGCTCGAGATCGAGCGCGCCGCGCTGGAGGGCGACGAGTCCGACGAGGCGAGCGGGCGCCGCGCCGAGCTCGACGAGGAGCTCACCCGCCAGCGCGCCGAGCTCGAGCGCCTGACCCAGCACTGGGAGGATGAGAAGGCCCGGATCGGCACGATCCGCGCGCTCAAGGAGGACATCGAGGCGGCCCGCGAGGACGCCGAGCGCGCCGAGCGCGAGGGCGACCTGCAGAAGGCCGCCGAGCTGCGCTACGGCCGCATCCCCACCTACGAGCAGCAGCTCGAGACCGCCCGGGACGAGCTGGAGCAGCTCCAGGCCGACCAGCGCATGCTCAAGGAGGAGGTCGACGCCGAGGACGTCGCCGAGGTGATCGCCGCCTGGACCGGCATCCCGGTGTCGCGGCTGCTGGAGAGCGAGCGCGACAAGCTCGTGGCGCTCGAGGACCAGCTGCGCCAGCGCGTGGTGGGCCAGGACGAAGCGGTGACCGCCGTGGCCAACGCGGTGCGCCGGTCCCGGGCCGGCATCGGCGACCCCGACCGGCCGCTGGGCTCGTTCCTGTTCCTCGGCCCGACCGGTGTGGGCAAGACCGAGCTGGCGCGCGCGCTCGCCGAGCTGCTGTTCGACGACGAGCGGGCGATGGTGCGCCTGGACATGAGCGAGTTCCAGGAGAAGCACACCGTCAGCCGTCTCGTCGGCGCCCCGCCGGGCTACGTGGGCTACGAGGAGGGCGGCCAGCTCACCGAGCCGGTGCGTCGCCGCCCCTATGCGGTGGTCCTGCTGGACGAGGTCGAGAAGGCCCACGCCGACGTGTTCAACGCGCTGCTGCAGCTGCTCGACGACGGTCGGCTCACCGACGGGCAGGGCCACACCGGGGACTTCCGCAACACCGTGGTGATCATGACCTCGAACCTGGGCAGCCAGTGGCTGCTCGAGGACGAGCTGACCGGGCAGGAGGTCCGCCGCCGCGTGATGGACGCGGTGTACGGGCACTTCCGCCCGGAGTTCCTGAACCGGCTCGACGAGCTGCTGATCTTCCACCGCCTCGAGCGCGACCAGCTGCGCGAGATCGCCGATGTGCAGCTCGAGCGGGTCGCCGAGCGGTTCGCCCAGCGCGACCTCGGACTGGAGGTCACCGACGCGGCCAAGGACTGGCTCGCCGAGCGCGGCTACGACCCCGCCTTCGGGGCGCGCCCGCTCAAGCGCGTCATCCGCACCCACCTGGAGGACCCGGCGGCGCTCAAGGTGCTCGAGGGCAGCTACGACGAGGGCGACACCGTCACCGTCGACCTCGACCGCGACACCGACGAGCTCGTCCTGCGCTGACCGCCGCGGCACCGGCGTCGCGGCGCGGCGTCGGCGCCGACGCGCACCCGGCTCGGCCTACACTCCGACCGCCGTGTTGTCCTCGCTCCTCGCGCCCCGCACACCGCGGGCTCGCCGCCCGGCTCTGGCCGGGCGGCTGCCCAGCGCAGTGTGGCTGCTGTGCCTGCTGCAGCTGCTGGTGGGGCTCGGCTGGTCGGTGGCCAACCCGCCGCTGCGCGGCCTCGACGAGGCCGCCCAGGTGGATCTCGCGCGTCACCTCGCCGACGGCGACCCCTACCCCGACCAGCCGGGGGCGCTCACGATCAGCGAGGCGATGATCGGCGCCCAGCACGTCGACGAGGAGGAGACCGAGACGCCGCCGGCAGCCCAGGAGTGGCGCGTGGCCGGTGACTGGCGCGCCGACGGGGCCTTCCGCGACATCCGCTTCCGGGTCGAGGAGGCCGAATCTCGCCTGGCGCGGCCCTCCTTCGACGGGATGGAGGCACCGCCGCCGGGCGTCGACGGCGCCCACGTGCCCAACCGGGCAGCCGACCAGCCGCCGCTGGCCGCGCTCGCGGGCGCCGCCGTGCTGACCGCGGTGCCCGACACCGCGCCCTACGACGTGCAGGGGTGGTTGCTGCGCGTGCTGTCAGCGCTGGTCGCCGCACCGCTGCCGCTGCTGGCCTACCTGGCCACGCGCTGGCTGCTCGATGATCGCCGCGCGGCGTTGACGGCTGCGACCGTGCCGCTGGCGGTGCCGACGCTGTCGCACCTGGCCGGCGCGGGCAGCGCCGCGGTGTGGCTGGCCACCGGCGGCGGCATCCTCGCGCTGGGCGTGTCGCGCCTGGCGCTGGGCGACACGCGCCTGCTCACCGGGCTGCTGCTCGGTGTGGCGCTCGGTGTGGGTGCGCTCACCCACGTCGTGGGGCTCGTCTGGCCGCTGGCGGTGCTGGCAGCCGGCGTCGTCGGGGTGGTCCGCGGTGGCGCCAGCCCGCTGCAGGCGGGCACCACCGTGGGCTTCGCCGCAGCGCTGACCGGCGTCCTCGGCGGGTGGTGGTGGCTGCTGCGACCGCCCTCGCCCGCAGTGCTGGAGCCGGTCGGGATCGTGCGCGGTCCCGCCGAGGACGGGCTGGGCTGGCTCGCCACGGCGGTGTGGTGGCTGCTGCAGGGCTTCCTCGGACGGATCGGCTGGGACGAGCTGGCCCTGTGGAACGGCGCGGTGCTGGCGCTGCTGGTGGTGCTGATCGGGGCGGCGCTGGCCGCCGTCGTGGGGCGCCGGCGCCCCGGACCGTCGGTGCGCGCAGCGCTGCTGTGCCAGCTGGTGGTCGTGGTGGGCTCGGCGGCGGTCGCGCTGGTCGGGGCTGGGATGGCCACCGCCGAGCGCGGCGTCATGGTCGGTCCCGACGGGCACCTGCTGCTCGGCGGGCTCGTCGGGCTCGCCGTCGTGGCCAGCGCCGGCCTCATCGCCGGGCTGGGACGCTGGGCTCGGCTGGTGGCGCCGGGCACGCTCGTGGTCGCGACGGTGCTGCAGCTGCAGCTGCTGGTGGGGGCGTTCCGGCGCTGGTGGGGCCCCGAGGAGCTCGATCCGGTCGTGGCGCTGCGCGCCTCCACGACGTGGGCTGCGGTGCCGATCGGGACCCAGCTGGTCATCGGGCTGGCGGTCGGGGTGGGGCTGCTGGTCACCGGCTGGGCGCTGACCCGTCAGACGGCCACCGCGCGCCCGACCCCGGCCGAGGGCGGCATCAGCACGCGCCGGCTGCTGGTGGGCCGCGACCGCTGACGGGCGGGATCGGCGCGACCGGGCCTGCCCGGCGGCTGCGCCTGGCCTACGATCGTCGCTCATGAGCGGCGCCTCCTCCTGGCAGCGGGCCACGCAGGCCATCGCAGCGGCACGCCCCGACGGCGCTGGTGAGCCGCTGAACGCGCCTCCGATCCCCGCCTCGGCGTTTCGCGCCGGCGGCGCGGTCGACTACGCGCGCAAGGCCTCGCCCACCGCCAGCGCGCTCGAGCACGCCCTCGGGCTCCTCGACGGAGGCCACGCCGTGGCGTTCGGCTCGGGGATGGGCGCGATCGCCGCGACGGTGCGCTCGCTGGTGCCACGGGGTGGGCGCATCGTCGCGCCGTGGGACGCCTACCTCGGCACCCGCGCGCTGCTCGGCGACCTCGAGGCCGACGGGCAGCTCACCTGGACCCGCGTCGAGCAGGATGACACCGAGGCGACCCTGACCGCACTCGGTGACGCCGACGTGCTGTGGATCGAGACGCCCACCAACCCGCTGATGGCCATCGCCGATGTGCCCGCGCTCGTGGCTGGCGCCGGCGAGCACGGCGCACGCGTGGTGGTCGACGCGACCTTCCCCACGCCGCTGCGCCTGCGCCCGCTCGAGCACGGCGCCGACGTGGTGGTCCACTCGGTCACCAAGCTGATCGGCGGGCACTCCGACCTCCTGGCCGGCGCTGCCATCGCCGCCGACCCGTCGGTGGCCGAGGATCTTCGGCTGCGGCGGCGCCTGGACGGTGCGGTGCTCGAGCCCCAGTCGGCCTGGCTGGCGCTGCGCGGGCTGCGGACCCTCGAGGTCCGCCTCGACCGGGCGGAGGCCAACGCGATGGCGCTCGCAGGGGACCTCGCCGCACACCCCGCCGTCACCCGGGTGCGCTACCCCGGCCTGCCCTCCGACCCGGGCCACGAGCGCCACGCGCGCCAGGCCGAGGGTCCGGGCACGATGCTGGCGTTCGAGCTCGCCGATGCTGCCACCGCCGACCGCGTGCTCGGGGCGCTGCGGCTCGTGGCCCACGCCACCAGCCTCGGCGGTGTCGAGTCGACGATCGAGCGGCGCGGCGCGCAGCCCGGCGAGGACCACCTGCCAGCCGGCCTGCTGCGGCTGAGCGTGGGCTGCGAGGCGCACGCCGACCTGTGGGGCGACCTGGCCGGGGCGCTGGACGCCGGCGCCGAGGCAGGCCCGCGCCGACCGAAGGATGCGCGGTGAGCGCCCCAGCCTCCGGGCGCTCCCGACGGGCAGCCACCGCCCTGCCGCTGGCGCTGGCCGGGCTCGTCGGCGCGCAGGCGCGGGTGGCGCGGCGTCGCGGCTACCTTCCCCGCGACCCGGGCTACCGCGTCGACGGGATCGTCGCCGGCTCGTCCCGCGCCACCGCGCGGCGTCCGCTGCGCCTCGCGGTGGTCGGCGACTCGACGGTGGCTGGGGTGGGCTCGCCCACCGTGGACACGGCGCTGCCGGTGCTCATCGCCACGCGCCTGGCGGATCGGCTCGGTCGCGCGGTGCGCGTCGACGGGTTCGGCGTCGCCGGGGCCGAGACGCTGGACGTGGCCATCACCCAGCTGCCGGCCGCGGCCCGGGTGCGCCCCGATGTGCTGGTCGCGGTGTGCGGGGCCAACGACGTGATCCACGCCACGGCGCCGTGGCGCCTGCGCCGCGACGTGGGCGAGCTCGCCGCTCGCGCCTGGGAGCTGGTCGGGTGCACCCCGGTGCTCGGCGGCATCCCGCTGTTCCAGGGCGTCGCCGCGCTGCCGCGCCCGCTGCGCGAGGTGGTCGTCGCCTACGCGCGGGTCCAGCGCGATGTGCAGCGCCGGGCCGCGCGGGCTGCCGAGCTGCCGCTGGTGGAGATCGCCAGCGAGGCGAGCCCGCGGTTCGCTGGGGTGCCGGCCTCGATGAGCGCCGACCGGTTCCACCCGGCGCCGGTGGGCTACGGCTTCTGGGCCGACGCCATCGCGCCGGTCGCGGCCGCCATGGCGCCCACCGACCTCATCGGGCAGCCCCAGCCATGACCACGGGCCGGCCCGCAGCGGGCCGGCCCGTGGTGGTCACGCATCGCGCTGAGCGCGCGGCGCGGGTCAGGCGACGGTCACCTCGTCGGAGAGGTAGACGTCCTGGATGGCCTGCAGCAGCTCGACGCCCTGGTCCATCGGGCGCTGGAACGCCTTGCGGCCGCTGATCAGGCCGATGCCGCCCGCGCGCTTGTTGATCACCGCGGTCTTGACGGCCTCGACCAGGTCGCTGTCGCCGCTGGAGGCGCCGCCGCTGTTGATCAGGCCCATGCGCCCCATGTAGCTGTTGACCACCTGGTACCGGGTCAGGTCGATCGGGTGGTCGCTGGTCAGCTCGGTGTAGATCCGCTCGTCGAACTTGCCGTAGCTCGACTCCTGGTTGAGCACCTTGTAGCCGCCGTTGGTCTCGGGCATCTTCTGCTTGATGAAGTCCGCCTCGATCGTCACGCCGAGGTGGTTGGCCTGCCCGGTCAGGTCAGCGGCGAGGTGGTAGTCGGTGCCGTCCTGCTTGAAGTGCGGGTTGCGCAGGTAGCACCACAGCACGGTGAACATGCCGAGCTCGTGGGCCTGGTGGAACGCCTCGGCGATCTCCACGAGCTGGCGGGTGGCGTTGTCCGAGCCCCAGTAGATGGTCGCGCCGACCCCTGCTGCGCCCATGTTCCACGCCTCGCGGACGTTGCCGAACAGCACCTGGTCGAACTGGTTGGGGTAGGTCAGCAGCTCGTTGTGGTTGAGCTTGACGATGAACGGGATCTTGTGCGCCCAGGTGCGCGAGCAGGAGCCCAGCACGCCGAACGTGGACGCCACGGCGTTGCAGCCGCCCTCGTGAGCCAGGCGCACGATGTTCTCGGGGTCGAAGTAGGCCGGGTTCTTGGCGAAGCTCGCGCCAGCCGAGTGCTCGATGCCCTGGTCGACCGGGAGGATCGAGACGTAGCCGGTGCCGCCCAGGCGACCGTTGCCCAGCATCTGCTGGATGCCCCGCAGCACCTGGTTGTTGCGGTCGGTGGGCGCGACCACGCGATCCACGTAGTCGGGCCCGGGCAGATGCAGGTGCGACGCGTCGATCGTCTGGCTCTTGTGGCCCAGGTAGTAGTCGGCCTGGTCGCCAAGCAGCTCCGCAACGCGATTAGTGGCAGCGGTAGCGGTCATGTCGTGCCCTCCCTCGCTCGAGTGTGGGGATCGCTGTCAGCCTAACGGCACGGCGGCGGTCTCCACGATGGCATCCTGCCCGGCCCGCTTGGGACGCACGCCCCGTCCCGGCGCTGCAGCGCCCCGTCCCAGCCCCCCTGCGCCCGCGTCACCGCGCCGGAGCCCGCCGCGTGGCGGGGCGGTCGGTGCGCCCGCCGCGGGTGGCCTAGGATCCCCCGCGCGGCGCCCCCGCGTCGCCAGCGGCAGCCGCCGGCAGCGTCCGCGCGCATCGGCGCGCACGACTGGAGAGCCCATGCCAGCCATCATCCTCGTCGGCACCCAGTGGGGTGATGAGGGGAAGGGCAAGGCCACCGACCTGCTCGCCGACGACGTCGACTACGTGGTGCGCTATCAGGGCGGCAGCAACGCCGGGCACACCGTCATCGTCGACGACCTCGAGCTGAAGCTCCACCTGGTGCCCAGCGGCATCGCCTACCCCGCGGTGACCCCGGTGATCGGCGACGGGGTGGTGGTCGACCCGGCAGCGCTGCTCGAGGAGCTCGACGAGCTCACCGCCAAGGGCCTCGACGTCTCCCAGCTCAAGATCTCGGGCAACGCGCACCTGGTCATGCCCTACCACCGCGAGCTCGACAAGGTGACCGAGCGCTACCTCGGCAAGCAGAAGCTCGGCACCACCAAGCGTGGGATCGGGCCCGCCTACGCCGACAAGGCCGCCCGCGTGGGGCTGCGCGTGCAGGACCTCTACGACATGAAGATCTTCCGCCAGAAGCTCGACGTGGTGCTGCGCGAGAAGAACGCGACGCTGTCGCGCGTCTACAACCGCATGCCGATGCAGGCCGGCGACATCGAGACGGAGCACGCGGTCTACGCCGAGCGGCTGCGGCCCTACATCACCGACACAGTCGGGCTGCTCCACGACGCGCTCGAGGACGACCGGACCGTGATGCTCGAGGGCGCCCAGGGCACCCTGCTCGACCTCGACCACGGCACGTATCCGTTCGTGACCTCCTCCAACCCGGTGGCCGGTGGTGCGCTGACCGGGGCGGGACTGGGGCCCAAGCACGTGGACCGGGTCATCGGGGTCACCAAGGCCTACGTGACACGGGTGGGCTCGGGCCCGTTCCCCACCGAGGTCTCCGGCGAGGTCGCCGACCGCCTGACCGCCGCAGGTCACGAGTTCGGCACCACCACCGGGCGCCAGCGGCGCGTGGGCTGGTTCGACGCGGTGCTGATCCGCTATGCCGCCCGCGTCAACGGGCTCACCGAGCACTTCCTCACCAAGATGGACGTGCTGAGCGAGTTCGACACGCTGCGGGTGTGCCGCGCCTACCGCTACGCCGGCGAAGAGTACGAGCACTTCCCGCCCCACCAGTCGATCTTCCACCGCGCCGAGCCGGTGTACGAGGAGCACCCGGGCTGGCGCACCGACATCAGCGACGTGCGCGACTACCGGTCGCTGCCCGCCGAGGCCCAGGCGTTCGTGGACCGCATCGAGGAGCTGTCCGGGGCGCCGATCCGCTACGTCTCGGTGGGCCCCTCGCGGGCGCAGACGTTGGAGCGCGACGGCCGCTGACGGCCGCGGCGGTGCCCGGTGCCGCGTCACTGACGTGGCACCCGACGGTCCCGCGGCACGAGCCTCCGGCTCCCACCCCGACCCGGTTGCAGGAGCAGGCACATGAAGGTGCTGGTCATCGGCGGCGGCGGGCGCGAGCACGCGCTGTGCTGGTCGCTCGCTCGCGCCGCAGACGTCGACGAGATCGTCTGCGCGCCCGGTAACGCGGGCATTGCCAAGATCGCTCGCTGCGCGCACGTCAAGCCCGACGACCCCTCGGCGGTCCGCGCGCTCGCCGAGCGCGAGCACGCCGACCTCGTCGTGGTCGGCCCCGAGGCACCGCTGGTGGCCGGGGTGGCCGACGCGCTGCGCGAGGCCGGGATCGCGGTGTTCGGCCCCTCGGCCACTGCCGCACAGCTCGAGGGCTCCAAGGCCTACGCCAAGGAGGTGATGGCCGAGGCCGGGGTGTCCACCGCGCGCCACTGGACGGGTACCGACGCCGCCGCCGCCAAGGAGGCGCTCGAGGGCTTTGCTGCGCCCTACGTCGTCAAGGCCGACGGGCTGGCGGCCGGCAAGGGCGTGCGCCTGTGCGACACGCGCGCCGAGGCCAGTGAGGCCATCGACGAGGCGATCGTGGCGCGGGCCTTCGGTGACGCCGGCGCCCGAGTGGTGCTGGAGGAGCACCTCGCAGGCCCCGAGCTGTCGGTGTTCGCCATCAGCGACGGCACGCGCGTGGCGCTGCTGGCTCCCGCGCAGGACCACAAGCGCGTCGGTGACGGCGACACCGGGCCCAACACCGGCGGCATGGGCGCCTACTCGCCGGTGCCGCTGGCCGACGAGGCGCTGCTCGAGCGCGTGCGCTGCGAGGCCCTGCAACCGACGATCGACGCGCTCGCTGCCCGCGGCACCCCCTACGTCGGCGTCCTGTACGCCGGGCTCGTGCTGACCGGCGAGGGACCCAAGGTGCTCGAGTACAACTGCCGCTTCGGCGACCCCGAGGCCCAGGCGGTGCTGCCGCGCCTGCGCGGGTCGCTGGCGGCGGTGCTACGCAGCGCCGCCCGCGGCCGCCTGACCCAGACCCGCCTGGACACCGACGACACCGCCTGCGTGACGGTGGTGCTGGCCGCTGCCGGCTACCCGGGGCGCTACGACAAGGGCGCGCGCATCACCGGGCTGGAGTCGCTGGCGGCCCGCGAGGACGTGCTGGTGTTCCACGCCGGCACCACCAAGCGCGAGGGCCAGCTGGTCACCGACGGCGGCCGGGTGCTGGCGGTCTCGGGCCTGGGCGCCGACCTGCGCGCCGCCCGCGACGCAGCCTACGGCGCAGTCGACCACATCGACTTCGACGGCGCGTTCTGCCGCCGCGACATCGCTGCTCGCGCGATCGACGGCGCCACCGAACGGTAGCGGGACCTCGCGCGCCCACGGGGGTCGCGTCTTGCGCGAGGGGGCGCCGGTCGACAGTGCATCTGGCGCCGGGCGCGCCGGTGCGCCACCATCGGTGGCAGGTCATGGCCTCCGACACGCCCTCGCCCACACCGCGCCGCTGGCGGCGCGGTGCCGCGGCGCCATCCCGGCGGGCGGTCCGCGCCGGCGTCGTCGCGGCCGCGGCGCTCGTGGCCGCCATCGGCGTCGCGCTGCTCGGCGACGTCGCCGCGACCGACGATGTGCTGGATGTGCCCGCTGCCGGCGAGGCGCGCGTGGCCGAGCTGTCGGACGGCACCCCCGTGATGGTCACCCGCGACGATGAGGACGCGGTGCACGTCCTGGACGCGCGCCTGCCCTACGCCGACGAGCCGACCCCTGCCCGGGGGCCTGAGCCCGCCCAGGTGGTGGGGCTGCTCGGCTGGTGCGACTCGGGCTCGCGCGGCCCCACGCTGGTCGAGCCGCTGGGCGTGCGCAGCTGGGACGCTGCCGGCCTGCCCCAGGTCGGTGCGTTCGGCGCCGAGCCGGACGGCCCGCAGGCGCGGCGCGCCCTGACGTCCTACGCCCTCGAGCGCGCCGGGCAGGGGCCGGTGCGCGTCGGCGAGCGGCAGGACCCGCCCCGCGACGTCGAGCCGGTCCAGCTGCCCTGGCCCAGCGGCTGCCCGCCCGAGGAGACCGCCACCCCGCCTCTGCGCGGCGAGCGGGTGAGCCTCGAGGCGGCCGAGGAGGCCGCGACGCTGCCCGACGGGCGCTACCGCGTCGAGGCGACAGTCGAGCAGATCGACGACGTGGTGCGGTGGTGCCCGCTGACCGACGCAGGGGCCGAGGCCGCCGCGGCGCGCGGTGAGGGCCGGGACGTCGACTGGCCCATGCCGCTGTGCGAGGACGGCGCGACGCTTGCCGCCGCGCACAGCTGGGACGGGGTGGCCTCGTCGGGGGACGCCGTGGCCCGGGTCGGTGAGGTCGGCGTCGTGGTCGCAGACGGCGAGGTGACCCGGATCGACGTGCCCGCCGACGCCCAGCTCGCCTTCGGGCCGGTCTCCGGGCAGGTGCGTCTGGAGGGGCGGCTGCTGTCGCGGGAGCAGGGCGAGCAGCGCGACGGGTCGTGGCGCAGCATCACCCCTGGCGAGGAGCCCGACGGGGCCGGGGACGCCGCGCTGACCGGGGTGCGGGTGCTTGACTGGGGGGACGCGCGTGGTGAGCCCCAGGCGATGCCGCGCGGGCGGGGCATCAAGGTCCAGCTGTGGTTCGCCGATGCGCCCGAGCTCGACGTGCCGAGCCTCCTCGACGCCCAGACCGACGACGTCGACGCGCTGCTCGCTGCGCTCGAGGGGGTGGCGCTGCCCGAAGCCCCCACCGTCGAGGTCTGGGTCGACCGCGTCAGCGGCGAGGTGACGCGCGTCCGCGAAGGCGGCCTGACCGCAGAGCGGGCCTCGGACACCGACGCCGACGCCGGCGCACCGTGAGCCCCACGGGCCGGCGCGCTCACGCTGACCGCCGAGGTCCTGGACGACTGGCCCGACGGCGAGAGCCCCGCCGACGACCTGGGCCGCGCCGCGCGCTGCAGGACGAGCTCGCCGCCACCACCGTGCAGCTCGAGCTGTCGCTCGTGTCGGGCCTGGTGGAGGAGATCACCACCGACCGCTGACCACAGCGGCTGACCGCGGCTGACCGCGGCAGGCGCACGGCCGCCCGGCGGGAGCGCGGCCTCGCGCTGGCGGGCGCACCGGTGCTGCGGCACGATCGCCGCGCACGCGCGGCGCCGGTCCGCGCTGTGCCTGGAGGCGCCATGATCCCCCGCTACACGCGCCCGGAGATGGAGGCGCTGTGGACCGATGAGACCAAGCTCGCGACCTGGGTCGAGGTGGAGGTCCTGGCCTGCGAGGCCCACCACGAGCTCGGCGTGGTGCCCGCCGCCGACCTCGCGGCGATCCGCCAGGGCCACGCGCCCACGCCGGAGCGGGTCGCCGAGATCGAGGCCACCACCGACCACGACGTCATCGCGTTCCTCACCGCCTTCGCCGAGACGATCCCACCAGCCCGCGGCGGCGTCGACGACGCGGGCGACCGCGGCGCGGACAGCAGCGGCGAGCAGCACCCCTCCCGGTGGGTGCACTACGGCCTGACCTCCTCGGATCTGCTCGACACCGCGCTCGCGGTCACGCTGGTGCGCGCCACCGACCTCGTGCTGGCCCAGGCCGACCGTCTCGTCGCCGCGCTGCGCGATCGCGGGCTCGAGCACTTCGACGCCGTGTGCCCGGGACGCACCCACGGCGTCCACGCCGAGCCGACCACCTTCGGCCATGCGCTGGGCCAGCTCGCGTTCGCGGTGGACCGCGGGCGGGCGCGGCTGCGACGGGCGCGCGAGGCCGTGGCCGTGGGCTCGCTGTCCGGCGCGGTGGGCACCTACTCCAACGTCGACCCGTTCGTGGAGTCCTACGTGTGCGAGCGCCTCGGCCTGGCCGTGGAGCCCATCGCCACCCAGGTGGTGGCCCGCGACCGCCACGCCGAGCTGCTGGCCGCCTGCGCGCTGCTGGCCGCCAGCGTCGAGCAGCTGGGCACCGAGATCCGTCACCGCCAGCGCACCGAGGTGCGCGAGGTCGAGGAGGCCTTCGGAGCCGGGCAGAAGGGCTCGTCGGCGATGCCACACAAGCGCAACCCGATCCGCAGCGAGCGATTGTGCGGCCTCGCGCGCCTGGTGCGCGGCTACGCGGTGCCGGCGCTCGAGGACATCGCCCTGTGGCACGAGCGCGACATCAGCCACTCCTCGGTGGAGCGGGTGATCCTGCCCGACGCGCTGACCGCCACGCACTACCAGCTGTGGCTGGCCGCCGACGTGGTCGAGCGCCTCCACGTCGACGCCGAGCGGATGCGCGCCAACTGCGAGCTCACCGGCGGGCTGCTGTCGTCGAGCCAGGTGCTGCTGGCCATCATCGCCGAGCACGGCTGGACCCGCGACGACGCCTACGCGGTGGTCCAGCGCGCCGCCATGCGCACCTGGTCCACCGGTGAGCCGTTCCGCGACACCCTCGCCGCCGAGGGAGTCGACCTGCCCGCCGACGCGTTCGCCCCCGAGCGGTTCCTGGCCCGCCACGACGTGGTGCGCCACCGACTGGAGGCGCTGGCACGCTAGGGCGCGATGGCATCAGGCGACGGCAGCCAGGCGCACCGGGGGTGGCGGCGCCGCGGGCTGGCCGGCACCGCCGTCGCCCTCGCCGTGCTCGGCGCTGCCGGGCTCGCCGGCTGGCTGGCCGACGCCGAGGCCGACCCCGTCGTCGAGGTCCCCGCTGTGGGCGAGGTCACCGCCACCTGGCTGACCGACGACCTGCCGGTCCTGCTGGTGCATGACACCGACGGCCTGGCGGCCTTCGATGCGCGCTCGCCGGTGACCACCGCCGGGCGTCGCGGTCTGCTGGGCTGGTGCGCCGACGAGCGCCAGATCGTCGACCCGGTCGCCGAGCGCTCCTGGACCGCCGACGGCGACCCGTTCGCCCGACGCGACGAGCCGCGAGACGAGCCGCAACCCACCCTGGCCTCCTGGGAGGTCGAGGTCGAGGCGGAGGGTCGGCTGGCCCGGATCCAGCAGCCGCAGCCCTCGCGCTCGCGCACGCCGGTCGCGCGCGCGGCGCTGTGGTCGCGCTGCCAGACCGGTGAGCTCGTGGCGCCCGACCCACTGGCACGCGAGGCCGGGCCCGTCGACGTGGCGGATCTCGCTGCTCGCGACGATGGGCTGCACAGGGTGCGCGCCACGCTCGAGCAGGTGGGTCAGGCAGCGCCGCGCCTGTGCGACGCACCCACAGCCGGCGAGGAGACAGAGGAGGCAGACGACGCCGACGCGGACGACGACAGCGCGGGTGAGCCCGGCGGGCGGCGCTGCGACCCGGATGCCCTGCCCACCGCGCTGGGTGATTGGCAGACCGCACACCTGCCCGCCCCTGACGAGGGCGTGGCGCTGCGCCTGTACGGCGAGCTGCTGGTCACCGTGGAGTCCGGCGATGTCGTCGAGGTGCTGGTGCCCCCTGGGGCCGCCGAGCCCGAGCGCGCGGTCGTGACCGGCGTGCTGACGGTGCGCGGCACTGTCGTGGACGCCGACGACGAGGGCGCCCTCGGCCTGCCCGGGGTCGCCGAGGGGACCCGGCAGCCCGAGGGGCCGCTGCTGGTCCTCGATGACCCGTTGCTCGTCGAGGCGCCGCGGCATCTGCCGCGCAGCTTCGCCGGGCACCGCGCGCGGGTGCCCCTGGCCGATGACGTCGAGGTCGCCGAGGCGCTCGGTGCGCGCGGTGCTGACGTGCCCGAGCCGGCAGCGCTGGGACGCGAGCTCGAGGGGATCGAGGTGCAGGCGGTCGTGGACCGCGCCTCCGGGCGCGCGGTGTCGATCGACTCGGCGGACTGACGGTCCCGATCGCGACCCTGCCGACCGGGCCGGTCGCGCTGCCACCGCGACCGGCGATCGCGTACGGTGCAGGCAGATCGCGATCGGGGCGCACCATCCAGGTGGGCCCTGTCCGACGGACACAGGAGGGGAGCATGACCGCGCTGCGCTCGGCGCGCCTGCGCGCGCGTGGCGGCCCGCTGCTCGGCGGGCTCGGGCTGATCGTCCTCGGGGTGCTGCTGGCCCTCGAGCAGGTGGGCGTGGTGGACGTCACCGCGGTGCTGTTCGCCTGGTGGCCGCTGGTCCTGGTGGTGCTGGGCGGCTGGTGGCTGCTCGTCGGGCCGCGGTGGACCGGAGCGATCGTGGCCGTTGTCGGCGCGCTGCTCCTGGCCGGCCTCCACCTGGAGCTGCCGCTGGCGCCGACCGAGCTGGTGGTGCCCGCAGTGCTCGCCCTCGTGGGCGCCGCCCTGGTCGCGGGAGGACTGCGCCTGCGCGGCTCGCAGACCGCGTCCGCGGTGGCTGCCTCGTCCGCGCCGCCAGCGGCCGGTGCGGCGGGGGCATCGGTGACGGCGCTGCCCGGGGCCACCGCGGTGTTCGGCGACGCGCACGTGGTGGTGGCTGGCCCCGAGGCGCCCGGCACGGTGGTGCGCGTGCCGGTCACCGTGGCCTTCGGTGACGTGCACGTCGAGGTGCCGGCCGGCTGGCGGGTGCGCGACCGCAGCACCACCCTGCTCGGCGACGTGACCATCCCCGACGACCCTGACGGTGCCACCACCAGCCCGCTGGCCGAGCTGCACGGTGCCGTGCTGCTCGGCGACGTCACGGTGCGCCATGCCACCGGCGCAGCCACCGGTGCATCCGCCCGCGCGCACGCCCGTCGCGCCCGCGACCGCGAGCGAGACCGCGGCGACGAGCAACCCCGCAACGGGCAGTCCCACAGGAGCACGCCATGACGCTCGAGCAGCCTCACGCCTCCACTGCCGGGGTGCGCGGTGGCGGCGCGCCCCTGCTGATCGGCCTGGCGCTGGTGGTGCTGGGCGCCTGGCTGGCGCTGGAGCGCGCCGCGGTGCTCGACACCGACGTCGCGGCCCTGGCCACACGCTGGTGGCCGCTGGCCCTGATCGCGGTCGGTGCGGTGCTGCTGGTCCGTCGCCGCGTCCTGACCGGGCTGCTGGCGCTGCTGGCCGGCGCCGCCGCGCTGGCGATCATCCACCTGCCCGGCGAGCTCATCGCGCCCGTGGTGCTCATCACCGTGGGCCTGCTGCTGGTGCTGGCCACGATCAGCACCACCACGCGCCTGGGTGGGCGCGGGGCCGCCGGCACCGCCCTGCTGTCCGACGTCGACGGGGAGCTGGCGATCGGCAACCGCGAGCGCCGGGTGCTCGCGATCCTGTCCGATGTCGACGTGGCCGCCACCAGGGTCGGCGCTCGCGGGGCGCTGGAGTGCGTCGCGCTGTTCGGCTCGGTCAGCGTGACGGTCCCCCCCGAGGTGGACGTGGCGCTGCGCGAGACCGCGGTGTTCGGCGACGTGCACGCACCCTCGGCGGCCCCGGCGCCCACACGCACCCTCCCGGTGAGCGCGGTCGCGGTGTTCGGGGACGTGGCGCTGCGCCGGTAGGCTGCGCGATCATGACCTTCGCACCCGCCGCAGCCACCGTGGGCATGGTCGGCGCCGGCCAGCTGGCCCGGATGACGCAGGCCGCCGCGACGGCGCTGGGCATCCGCCTGCGCGTGCTCGCTGCCCACGCCGACGATGCCGCCGCCCAGGTCGTGCCCGACGCTCGCGTCGGCGACTGGGGGTCGCTGACGGACCTGCGGGCCTTCGCTGCCGGCTGCGACGTGCTGACCTTCGACCACGAGCTCGTCGCGCCCGAGCACCTCGCGACGCTGGCCGCCGACGGCGTCCCGCTCGCGCCCCCGCCCGAGGGCAAGCTCCTCGCCCAGGACAAGCTGCACCAGCGCCACACCCTCGCCGCGGCCGGCCTGCCCGTGCCAGCCTTCGCCGAGGTCGCCGCCCCCGAGGACGTGCGCGCCTTCGCGCAGGCGCACGACTGGCCGGTGGTGCTGAAGTCGGCGCGCGGCGGCTACGACGGCCGCGGGGTGTGGGTGTGCGACACCGCGCAGGACCTGCCCGCGCGCTGGGCCGAGGCGGTGCGCGCCGGAGCGCTCCTGGTCGAGGCGCACGTGCCGATCGCCACTGAGGTGGCGGTCCTCACCGCCCGCACCGCAGCGGGTGCGACGGTCACCTATCCGGTGGTCGAGACGGTGCAGGAGGACGGCATCTGCACCGAGACCCACGTGCCAGCGCGCCTGGATCCCGCTGTCCTGGCACGCGCCTCTCGGGTCGGCGAGGCCGTCGCCGATGCCGCGGGCGCGGTGGGCCTGTGCGCCGTCGAGCTGTTCGTGGCCGACGACGGTGCCGTGCTGGTCAACGAGCTGGCGCTGCGCCCCCACAACTCGGGGCACTGGACCATCGAGGGCGCGGCCACCAGCCAGTTCGCCAACCATCTGCGCGCGGTGCTGGGCTGGCCGCTGGGCGCCACCGAGGCGACGGCGCCGGCGGTGGTGACCGTCAACGTGCTGGGTCCCGAGGCCACGTCCGAGGCGCAGGGCGGGCTCGACCCGGCGGTGCGGGTCCCCTCGGCCCTGGCAGCCCCCGGAGCACAGGTCCACTGGTACGGCAAGATGCCCCGACCGGGGCGCAAGCTCGGCCACGTGACCGTGGCCGGCGACGACCACGCCGAGGCGCTGCGCCAGGCCCGCGCGGCTGCGCACCACCTCGGCGGCGAGGAGGGATCGCTGTGAACGCAGCCGCGACGGGTGCCGGACCGACCCAGCGGGTCGGCGTGGTGATGGGGTCCGACAGCGACCTCGGGACGATGCGCGGGGCGATCGATGTGCTGGACCGCTTCGGCGTGCCCCGCGAGGTGCGCGTGCTCAGCGCCCACCGAACGCCCGAGCGGATGCTCGCCTACGGGCGCGAGGCCGCCGATCGGGGGCTGCGCGTGCTGATCGCCGGCGCCGGCGGTGCCGCGCACCTGCCGGGGATGCTGGCCAGCGCGACGCGCCTGCCGGTGGTGGGCGTGCCGGTGCCGCTGCGCCACCTCGACGGGATGGACTCGCTGCTGTCGATCGCGCAGATGCCCCGCGGCGTGCCGGTCGCCACCGTCGCGGTCGGCAACGCCACCAACGCGGGGCTGCTGGCGGTGCGGATGCTCGCCTTGAGCGATCCCGAGCTCGCCGAGGAGCTCGAGGACCACCGCGAGGAGCTCGCCCGCGCCAGCGCCGAGGCCGACGAGCGCCTGCCCGCCCAGCTCGCCGAGGAGTGACGGCGACGCTCACGGCCTCACCGCACCGAGAAGGTCGTGAGGTCGCGGCGGGGCTCCCGCTCGGTGACGGTGACGTCGTCGACCTGCGCCATGGGCGGGCCCTCCCGGGCGAAGGCCAGCGCCTGCTCGACCGCCGGCGACGGCCCCTGGAGCTCGACCTCGACGCGGCCGTCGGGCAGGTTGCGCGCCGAGCCGACCAGCCCGAGCTCGCGGGCGCGGTCGCGCACCGACGCACGGAAGAACACCCCCTGGACACGTCCGGAGATGATCGCGTGCACGCGGCGCGTCTGGGCGTCGGTGGTCATCGTGGACGGTGCTACCCGAGCGCGCGGGGCGCTACGCTCCCCACCTGTGGAGCGTCCGGAGCGCCTCGATGAGCTCGCCCAGCGTGCGGGTGTCGCGCGCCTGCCCTCGGGCAAGGTGCGCGAGCGCTTCGCGGTGCCCGGCGGCAAGCTGCTGCTGGTGACCACCGACCGCATCAGCGCGTTCGACGTGGTGCTGCCCACCCCGATCCCCGACCGCGGCACGGTGCTGACCGCGCTGACCGAGCTGTGGCTGCGCGGCCCCCTGGCAGACGAGACGCCCCACCACCTGGTGACCACCGACCCGGCGAGCTGCCCGCAGCCGGTGCCCGCCTTCGCCGAGGACCTCGCCGGCCGCACGATGCTGTGCCGGGTCGCCGACATGCTGCCGGTCGAGTGCATCGCCCGCGGCTTCCTGGCCGGGTCCGCCTGGCGCGAGTACCAGGTGCAGGGCACCGTCGGCGGTCAGCGGCTGCGTGACGGGCTGGCGCTCGGCGAGGCGCTCGACCCGCCGCTGTTCACCCCGACCACCAAGGCGCAGTCGGGCCACGACGAGCCGGTGACCTTCGATGAGGTGGTGGCCATGGTCGGCGGTGCGGTGGCCGAGGAGCTGCGGGCGCGCACGCTGCGGCTGTACGCCGTGGCAGCCGCCCATGCCGCCGAGCGCGGGCTGCTGCTGGCCGACACCAAGTTCGAGTTCGGGTGGATCGACGGCGAGCTGGCGCTGTGCGACGAGGTGGGCACCTGCGACTCGTCGCGCTACTGGCCTGCCGAGGGGCACACGCCCGGCGCGGCGCCCGACAGCTACGACAAGCAGATCGTGCGCGACTGGCTGGAGTCCAGCGGCTGGGACAAGGCCCCGCCCGCCCCCGAGCTGCCCGACGAGGTGGTGCAGCGCACCCGCGAGCGCTACATCGAGGTCTACGAGCGCCTCGCCGACCGAGCGTTCCTGCCCGGAGGCGACCGCTGATGGCCGCTGCGCACAGCCGATCCGGTGACCCGGGCGCGACAGGCTCGCCGGGGCGCACCACGCCCGGCCACGACCCGCCCCACGAGCCGGAGGGCCCGCCCATGGTCCGCGTGGCGATCGACGTGCTGCTCAAGGACGAGATCCTCGATCCCCAGGGTCAGGCGATCGAGCGGGCGCTGCCCCAGCTCGGCTTCGAGGACGTGCGCGAGGTGCGGGTGGGCAAGCACGTCGAGCTGACGCTGCCCGCCGGCGATGACCTCGCCGAGCGCGTCGAGGCGATGGCCGACCAGCTGCTGGCCAACCCGGTGATCGAGTCGTTCACCTACCGCGTCCTCGACGAGGACCACGACCGCGCCCGGTGAGGCTGCGCCGCTCGCGCGACACACCCGTCGACCCCTACGCCGACGCCCCGGTCGACGAGCTCCACGCGCCGCTGCTGCCCCGCTGGTTCGTGCTGGTGGTGCTGGCGCTGGTGCCGGTGGCGGTCGCGCTGTTCGCCGTGGCGTTCCCGTGGGGCGAGGAGGACGTCGTCCCCGTCGCCGAGCGGCGCCCCCCGCCCACCGGGGAGCTCACCGGCGACGTCGGCGACTGGCAGGTCGGCGAGGCCGAGCCGCAGCCGCTGGAGGCCGACTGCGACGGTGTCGAGGGCTTCCAGGTGGCCGGCACCGTGGAGGATCGCCGCCGCCTGTCGGAGGCGCTCAACGCGCTGTGCGGGGTGGTGCTGCCAGACGGGGCGGGCGCGGCGGTCGGTGCGCTCGCTGACGCCGAGGCGGTGGTGCGCTTCGGCGCGTTCGAGCGCAGCGGCGTGGACGTGACCGCGGTCCGCGACGCCGACCCGCCGGTGGTGCTGCCCAACGGGCGGTTCGCCCAGGCCGCACAGCCGCGGTGGGTCGCGCCGCTGATCGTCTACGAGGCCGTGCGCCTGGCCGGCGACCCGGCCACCGCCGAGGACACCCTTGCCGCCCGCGATGCCGAGTGGGCCGCCTGCGAGGCGGTCCTCGACGACGAGCTCAACGTCGGCTGCGAGGACGCCCGGGAGCTGCTGGCGCTCGACGACCCGCTGGCGGCGCTGCGCGTCGCGGGCTTCGAGTGACCGTTGCTGGCCCGCGGCGCCGGGCGCGGTGCGGTGACGGCTAGGATCCCGGCCATGAGCAGACGTGTCGGCGTGGTGCAGTTCCCCGGCTCGTGCGACGAGCGCGACGCGCTCCACGCGCTCGCGCTGGTGGGCGCCGAGCCCGAGCTGCTGTGGCACGCCGAGGCCGAGCTGCGCGGCGTCGACGCCGTGGTCGTGCCCGGTGGGTTCACCTACGGGGACTACCTGCGTGCCGGGGCGCTCGCCCGCTTCGCCCCGATCATGGGCGCGGTGGCGCAGTTCGCCGCCGAGGGCGGTCCGGTCCTCGGCATCTGCAACGGCTTCCAGGTGCTGTGCGAGGCACGGCTGCTGCCCGGCGCGCTCACCGAGAACGTGACCCTGCGCTTCGTGCACCGCGCCGTCGACGTGCGGGTGGAGGCCACCAACCCGTGGAGCGCCGGGCTCGTGCCAGGCGCGACCCTGACCGTGCCGATCAAGCACGGCGAGGGGCGCTACGTCCACCCCGACCCGCAGGGGCTCGCCGACGCCGGCCAGGTGTGGCTGCGCTACGCCGACGACAACCCCAACGGGTCGGTCGCCGACATCGCCGGCGTCACCAACGCCGCCGGCAACGTCGCCGGGCTCATGCCCCACCCCGAGCACGCCGTCGACCCGCTGCTCGGGGGCACCGACGGGCGCGGGCTGCTCGCCGCAGCCGCGCCGGCGCCTGCCGCGCACTAGGAGCCGTCGATGGCCACCTCCGACCGCGCCGCGGACCCCACCGTCCCCGAGCCCGCCGCCGAGCCCGACGCGCTGGCCACCGACCTCGGCCTGACCTCGCAGGAGTACCAGCGCATCGTCGCCACCTGCGGGCGCACCCCCTCCACCGCCGAGCTCGGGACCTACTCGGTCATGTGGAGCGAGCACTGCTCCTACAAGACCTCGAAGATCCACCTGCGGCGGCTGCCCTCGCGCGGGCCCCAGGTGCTCGTCGGCCCCGGCGAGAACGCCGGGGTGGTCGACGTCGGCGACGGCCTCGCGGTCGCGTTCAAGATCGAGAGCCACAACCACCCGAGCTTCGTCGAGCCGATCCAGGGGGCGGCCACCGGCGTCGGCGGGATCATCCGCGACATCCTGACCATGGGCGCCCGGCCGATCGCGCTGCTCGACCCGCTGCGGTTCGGCGAGCCCGGCGACCCGGTGACCACGCGCGTGGCCAGCGGGGTGGTGCGCGGCATCGGCCGCTACGGCAACGCGATCGGGGTGCCCACCGTCGGCGGCGAGGTCGACGTCGACCCGTGCTACGCCGGCAACCCGCTGGTCAACGTGCTGTGCGTCGGCGTCGTGGCCCGCGACGGGATCCAGTACGCCAAGGCCGAGCGGGTCGGCGACGTCGCGGTGCTCATCGGCCAGCGCACCGGCCGTGACGGCATCGGCGGCGCCAGCGTGCTGGCCAGCGCCACCTTCGATGACAACGCCGACGACGAGGCCGGTCAGGCCAAGCGCCCCAACGTGCAGGTGGGCGACCCCTTCGCCGGCAAGCTGCTGATCGAGGCGTGCCTGGAGCTCTACGCCCGTCAGCTCGTCTCGGGCATCCAGGACATGGGCGCGGCGGGGATCGCCTGCTCGACCGCCGAGATGGCCTCGGCGGCGGGCCTGGGCATGCGCGTCGACCTCGACCGGGTGCCGCTGCGCGAGCCGTCGATGGAGTCCTGGGAGATCTTGTGCTCGGAGTCCCAGGAGCGCATGCTCGCCCTCGTCCAGCCCGACCGGCTCGACGACGTGCTCGCGGTGTGCCGGCGCTGGGGCGTGGACGCCACGCCGATCGGGGAGGTCACCGACGGCGACCGGCTGGTGTTCACCCGCGGCGGTGCGGTCGTCCACGACGCGCCAGCCGCCTCCATCGCCGACGAGGGCCCCACCTACGACCGCCCGCGCGAGCCGTGGGTGCACCCCCACGCCCACGAGCACCCCGACGCGGACGAGCCCGCCCCGGTCGACCCGATCGCCGACTGGCTGGCGCTGCTGGATCACCCGCGCGCCGCCGACCCCACGCCCATCGCCGAGCAGTACGACAGCGCGGTCGGCTCGTCCACGATCGCCGGACCCGGCGGCGACGCGGCCGTGCTGCGACTGCCCGGCGCCGACGGCACCCCCGGGGTGACCTTGCGGGGCGTGGCGGTGGCCACCGACGGCAACGGTCGGCGCTGCTCGCTCGACCCGGCCGAGGGCGCGCGCCAGGTGGTCGCCGAGGCCGCCCGGAACGTGGCCTGCACCGGCGCCCGGCCGCTGGCCGCCACCAACAACCTCAACTTCGGCGACCCGACGCGCCCGCCGGTCATGGACGCCTTCGCCACCGCCGTCGATGGGCTCGGGCAGGCCTGCGAGGCGCTGGACACCCCGATCACCGGCGGCAACGTCAGCTTCTACAACGCCACCGGCGGCACCGACATCCACCCCACCCCGGTGGTCGGGGTGCTCGGGCCCCTCGCCGATGTCACCGCCGCGGTGCCCGCGGCCTTCCAGCGCGTCGGTGATGCCATCGTGCTGCTCGGCGCGTCGACGCGGCCGGGCCTGGCGGGCAGCCTGTGGCTGTGGCACGTGCGCGGGCGCCTGGCTGGCCGGCTGCCCGCGATCGACCTCGCCGCAGAGGTGGCGCTGCAGCGCCTGCTCGGCGACCTCGCCGACGAGCGGCTGCTGGCAAGCGCCCACGACGTCGCCGACGGCGGGCTCGCGGTGGCGCTGGCCGAGAGCGCGCTGCGCGGCCACCGCGGCGCGGAGGTCACGCCCGAACCGGACCTCGCGGCCCACCAGTGGCTGTTCAGCGAGGCGCCGACCCGCGTGGTCGCCAGCGTCGCGCCGGACGACCTCGCGGCGGTCGAGGCCGCGGCCGCCGCCGCGGGCGTGCCGCTCACCCACCTCGGAGCGGTCACCGAGGCCCAGCAGGTGCGCGTGACCGGGGTCGGCGCGCTCGACCTCGCCGCGGCGCGCCAGCGCTGGCAGTCAGGCACCGCGCGCCTGCTCGACGGGCCCTAGGCCGCCGGCGCGCAGAGCCCACGCGCGTCAGCCCTGGCGCGTCAGCCCACGCGCGTCAGCCCTCGCGGGCAGCCAGCTGGCGGTCGATCGCGGAGAGGATGGTCTTGCGCGCCTTGCCGGCCTCCTCGTGACCGCGCAGCTCGCGCAGCTGGGACGCCGAGAGTCCGTCCAGCTCGGCGGTGAGCTCGCGCACAGGCTTGCTGGCCAGCGCCGCCATGTCGGGCTCGTCGTGCGCGCTGGCGCGGGTCGCCTGCGACGCTGGTCCCTCCGGCGCCGGCGGCGACCCCGGACCCTGCCTGGTCGTCCGGGAGGCAGCGCCTGACGCCTCGGTGTCGGGCCGCAGCTTGGCGGCGGTCTGCTCGGCTGCCTGCGCTGCCTTGCTCAGCCCGCGGCTGGCGCTTGCCAGTCCGGTGGCGGTGAGCTGCTTGGCGCGCTCGGCGAGCTCCTGGCGCTCCATGGGCTCGTCCTTTCGGTTCGCACGGTCTGGTCCCTTGCCGTTGCGCTCCATCGTCGCAGGTGCGGGGCGGGGCGTCCCACGACGCCCCGCCCCGCACCTGCGAACCCGGCGAGCTAGGCCTCCTCGACCAGCTCGACCTTCACGCGGCTGTCCAGGAACACCGTGCCACCGCCGGTGTTGTCGACCAGCGGCGTGTCGCCGAGCACGTCGTCGCCGTTGCGGCGCATCGCGTCGTTGACGTTGAAGCCGCCCGCGAAGCGTCGCGCGTCGCCGTGGACACGGTCGCCCTCGACGATCTGGGGCAGCTCGCCGTGCAGCACCGGTGAGGCCACCCGGTCGCCGAGGATCGCCTCGTCGGCGCCGACGATCGTCCACTCGCCCACGCCCTGCTGGGTGTGGCCGTAGTGGTGGGTGCCGGCGATGGTCCCGGGCTTGACGCGCCCGGTGAGCCGGGCGATGCCCTCGGTGGCGTTGCTCGGCGAGGCGATCCGCACCCGGTCACCGTCGCTGATGCCCAGCGCCTCGGCGTCGTCGGGATGCAGCTTCACCCGGTTCTCCGGGTGCATCTCGCCGGCCCAGTAGTCGTAGGCGGTGCGGGCCTTGGTCCGCGTGGCGGTGCGGAAGGTCACCACGTGGAACGGGTACTCCTCGGCGTCCTGGTCGGCGAGGGACTCGCCGGCGCCGTCGGTGGGCTCGCGGTAGGTGGCGGTGCCGTGCAGGCGCCGGCCGGTGCCGGTCTCATACGAGGTGCCGAGGTCCTCGTGCCAGAACTGCAGCGGCGCGCGGTCGTCGAGCCCCACAGGGTCGACGTGGCGCTCCTCGTCGTCCCAGGCGTCCTCGGGCGCCTCGAAGTAGCCGCCACGCGCCAGCACGTAGGCGGCGCGACGCCAGTCCTCGTCGCCCAGGCGGTCCTTGTGGCGGGCGACGGGGAAGCGGTCGACGTAGTCGAGCTCCTCGTCGGGGGCCTCGGGCACCTCGGCGTTGAACGCGAAGTTGCCGATCGCGCGGACCGCGAAGTCCTCCACCGAGTCCAGCGGGTAGCGCTCGCCGGCGTAGGGCCCGTCAGGGTCGGCGGGGA
>PWER01000145.1 GCA_003553565.1 Nitriliruptoria bacterium
AGGTGGGTCGGGTCCGACAGCGCCTCGTGCGGGTCGGCGGCGCCTGCCAGGGCCGCCAGCGTGCGCCGTCGGGCCTCGGCGTCGCGAGCGTCGGCGGGCGCGTAGGCGGCGACCAGCGCCCGGGTGGCTGTGATCCGCTCGTCGGGGGTCACCCGGCGCGCCGGTCGCAGAAGGGCGTGCTGTCCCACACCGGCCCGTGACTGCGGCCGAGGCAGGGCAGGGGGGCGGTGAGGGCGCGCATGGTCACCCGAGGGTATGCGGGCGTCACGCCCGCGCCCGTCTGCTTGCGGGCGCGTGATGGCAGGCGTGGACAACCGGCTGCCAGCGAGACTTCACACCGTTTCCACTGCCGGCGTGTGCCGATCACGCCTCGACGCTCGTAGCGTCCGCGTCGGTCACGGGCCGACCGCCGCTCGCTGGCGCCGGCCCGCGCCGACGGATCGCGCGATCCCACCGTCCACCGTGTCGACCCAGCCCGCTCTGCGGGCGACACTGACAGCCCGCTCTGCGGGCGACACTGACAGCCCGCTCTGCGGGCGACACTGACAGCCCGCTCTGCGGGCGACACTGACAGGAGGTGCTCCTGTGGCAGAGACCACGACCGCCGCTCCCCGGGTCGCCGACGCCACCTGCGCCCCGTCGGCTGCGCTCACCGATCGCACCCTGCCGCCGCCGCGGTGGCTCGTCGCCGGCGCCGGGATCCTGGGTGCGCTTGCCCTCGCCGCGGCCATCTGGTCGGCGGAGGGCGGTGCGATGACCCTGCTGTTCGCGCTGGGCCTCGGGCTCGGCGTGGCGCTGTACCACTCCCGGTTCGGGTTCACCTCGGCGTTCCGCCAGCTCGTCAGCGTGGGCCAGGGTCGTGCGCTGCAGGCCCACGCGCTCATGATCGCCGTGGCTGCGGTGCTGTTCGCGCCCCTGCTGGCCGCCGGCACCGGCCTGTTCGGCATCGAGACCAGCGGCTACGTGGCGCCGGTGGGCGTCGGCGTCGTCGTCGGCGCGTTTCTGTTCGGGATCGGGATGCAGCTCGGCGGCTCGTGCGCGTCGGGGACGCTGTTCAACGCCGGGAGCGGCCAGCTGGTGGTGGTGCTCACCCTCGGTGGGTTCATCGTGGGCTCGGTGCTGGGCGCCTGGCACTTCGGCTTCTGGGAGGCCACCCCTGCGCTCGATCCGGTGGACCTCGGCGCCGAGCTCGGCCTCGGCGGTGGGCTGGCGGTCACGCTCGGCGGCCTCGGCCTGCTGGCCCTGATAGCCGAGCTGGCCATCCGCCGGCGGCGCCCCCCGCAGCTGGGGCGCCCACCGTCGGCGACGGGCCTGGCTCGCGCGCTGCGCGGGGCCTGGCCGCTGTGGGTCGGCGCGCTGGCGCTCGCGGTCCTCAACGCTGCGGTGCTGGCCACCAGTGGCGTGCCCTGGGGCGTGACCGGCGCGTTCGCGCTGTGGGGCAGCCAGGCCGTCGAGGCCGCCGGTGTCGCCGACCCGTCCCAGTGGGCCTTCTTCGACGGTGCCTCGCCGCTGGAGACCTCGGTGCTGGGGCACAACACCAGCGTGACGAACTTCGGGATCATGCTCGGCGCGCTGATCGCCGCCGCGATCGGCGGCACCTGGAGCCTGCGCCGAGGGATCCCGCTGCGCACCGCGGTGGCCGCGGTGCTGGGCGGCATCCTGATGGGCTACGGTGCCCGGCTGGCCTACGGCTGCAACATCGGCGCCTACTTCGGCGGCATCGCCTCGCTGAGCCTGCACGGCTGGCTGTGGGGCGCGCTGGCGCTGGGCGGCACCTGGGCCGGGCTGAAGGTGCGCCCGCTGTTCGGGATGGCCAACCCCAAGCCGACCGACTCGACCTGCTGACGGGCTGCGCACTGACGGGCGCCAGAGGCTGACGGGCTCGCGGCCTCGCGTCAGGCTCAGCGCTCCAGCACGTAGACCAGGGCCGCGCGGTCACGGTCGATGGTCACCGCACCGCCGGTCCCGGTGGCGGTCAGCCCGTCGGGGCCGGCGGTCACCGTGACCTCCTCGCCGGGCGTGGCGCCGGCGGCGCGGAGCTCGGCCATCAGGACCACGTCGCCCTGCAGGTGCTCGGAGATCCGCTCGATGCGCACCGACCCGTAGTCGACCGCCTCGGGCAGCGTGCGCAGCGTGGCCCGCGTCGGCCCCTCACCAAGACCCGGGATCGGGTTGCCGTGCGGGTCGCGGGCCGGGCGCTCGAGCAGCCGCACCAGCCGGTTCTCCACACGCGTGCTGATCACGTGCTCCCACCGGCACGCCTCGACGTGGACGTGCTCCCAGTCGAGCTCGACCACATCGGTGAGCAGCCGCTCGACCAAGCGGTGCTTGCGCATCACCGAGACCGCGATGCGTCGCCCCTCGTCGGTCAGCTCCAGGCGGCGGTTGGCCGAGATCGCCACGAGACCCTCGTCGGCCAGACGCGCCACGGTCTCGCTGACCGAGGGCGCCGAGACCCCGAGCCGCTCCACCAGCCGCGCCCGCAGCGGCGTGATGCCCTCCTCCTGCAGCTCCCAGATGGTGCGCAGATACATCTCGGTGGCGTCCACCAGCGGGTTCACGGCCACCTCCTGCGCGTCCGGCGGGTCCTGCCCGTGAGCGGGGCGCGTCGCGATGCTAGCGGGGTGCGACGCGAGCTGCGGTCACCGCGCCCGAGCTCGCAGCCCCACGCCACGAGCCCCGGGAGGTTTCCCCGCCGGTGGGCGGGAAACGGTCACCACCACCATCCGACGGAGGTCGCATGATCCGCCCCACCGCGGTGTACCTCGACTTCACCTGCCCCTGGAGCGCGCGCGCCTGGCGCTGGCTGTCGCTGCTGCCGCAGCGCTTCGCCGTCGACGTGCGCCCCTACTGGCACGCCGAGGGTGGGGTCGACTCGCCGTGGGATCGCGTGCGCACCGATGTGGGCCTGGAGCTGCTGGCGCTGGGCGAGCTGGCGCGCGAGCACGGGCCACGCGCCCACCGCGCGTACATCGATGCGGCCTTCGCCGCGGCCCAGGTCCCCCGCACCGATCTGGGCGACCCCGAGGTGTGGCTGGGCCTGGCCGAGCGGGCTGGGCTGGATCTCGGTCGCTTCGCAGCCGACAGCGAGCGCTGGCGCGCCGAGGTCGGGCTCTGGCACCGGGAGGCCGAGGACCGCTTCGGGGTGCGGCGCGCCCCCGCCCTCGTGGTCGAGGATCGGGCGGTGCTCGAGCTGCGCCTGCGCCGGTCGGTGCCCGACCAGCGCGAGGCCCGGCGGCTGCTCGGGGAGGTCAGCGGGCTGCTGCGCGCTCCGGTGGGTTCGCGCGGCTGAACGGCCTGGCGCCCCGACGGGCGCGGCCCAGGGGTCGCAGCGCTCGTTCCGGTCAGACCTGCCCTCGGTAGGGTGGTGGGCCGACCGTTCGCTGTGCACCCGAGGTCCGAGGGGGCTGCCGTGGCCGAGAACCACACCGAGACGCTGCAAGCGCATCGCGCGCGGCTCGACGAGGCAAAGGAGTATCTTTGACGTCGCCACCAAGCGACGACGCCTGACCGAGCTCGAGGCCACCGCCGGCGAGCCGGGTCTGTGGGACGACCCCGGGCAGGCCCAGCAGGTGATGACCGAGCTGCGCCGGGTCCAGGACGACCTGCGGCTCGTCGACCGGTTCGAGGCGCGGCTGGCCGACCTCGAGACGCTCAACCAGCTGGCTGTGGAGGAGGACGACCCCGACTCGGCTGCCGAGGTGGCCGCGGGCATCGAGGCGCTGGCGCATGACCTCTCCGACCTCGAGGTGCGCGTCCTGCTGTCGGGGGAGTACGACGAGCGCGACGCCGTGGTGAGCGTCCAGGCCGGCGCGGGCGGCACTGACAGCCAGGACTGGGCCGAGATGCTGCTGCGCATGCTGGTGCGGTGGGCGCAGGGGCGCGGCTTCGCGGTGACGATCCACGATCAGCAGGAGGGCGAGGAGGCCGGCATCCGCTCGGCCACCATGACGGTGTCCGGTGACCGGGCGTTCGGTCTGCTGTCGGCCGAGGCGGGAGTCCACCGGCTGGTGCGCATCAGCCCGTTCGACTCCCAGAACCGGCGGCACACCGCGTTCGCGAGCGTGGATGTGGTGCCGGTCATCGAGGAGGCCGACCATCCGGTGGAGATCCCCGACGAGGAAGTGCGGCTGGACACCTTCCGCAGCTCCGGCCCCGGCGGTCAGAGCGTGAACACCACCGACAGCGCCGTGCGCCTGACCCACCTGCCGACCGGCATCGTGATCAGCTGCCAGGACCAGAAGTCCCAGCTGCAGAACAAGACCGTGGCCTTCCAGCTGCTGCGCTCGAAGCTGGCCGAGCTCGAGCGGCGCAAGCGCCAGGAGGAGCTCGAGCGCATGCGCGGCGAGCAGCGCGAGGTGGCCTGGGGCAGCCAGATCCGCAGCTACGTGCTGCACCCCTACCAGATGGTCAAGGACCACCGCACCGACCACGAGACCTCCAACACCGAGGCAGTGCTCGACGGCGACCTCGACGCGTTCATCACCGCCTACCTGGAGTGGAAGGCCAAGCAGCGCGCCGCTGCCGGCGACACCGCCGGCTGACGGGGCCAGCTCCGATCCGGGCGGTCGGGGCGCTGGTAGGCTGCTGGGCCAAGAACCCCAGCCCCCGGAGGGCTGTCCACGCCTGCGCCGCGCGGGCCAGGAGCACCGTGTGATCACCCTCGACCACGTGACCAAGACCTTCAAGAAGGGCGACGTCGTCGCCCTCGACGACGTCAGCGTCGAGATCGGCAAGGGCGAGTTCGTGTTCGTGGTCGGCGCCTCGGGCTCGGGCAAGAGCACGTTCATCCGCCTGCTGCTCAAGGACCTCGAGCCCGACACCGGCGACATCATCGTGGCCGGCAAGCCGCTGGCACGCATGAAGCGCTGGCGCGTGCCGGCGCTGCGCCGCCAGATCGGCTGTGTGTTCCAGGACTTCAAGCTCCTCGAGCCCAAGACCGTGGCCGAGAACGTCGCCTTCGCCCTCGAGGTGATCGGCAAGCCCCGCAGCACCGTGCAGCGCACCGTCCCCGAGGTGCTGGAGCTGGTGGGCCTGGCGCACAAGGCCGACGCCTACCCCCACGAGCTCTCCGGCGGCGAGGCCCAGCGCGTGTCGATCGCGCGGGCCTTCGTCAACCGCCCCAGCATCCTGCTGTGCGACGAGCCGACGGGCAACCTCGACCCGACCACCAGCGTGGGCATCATGAAGCTGCTGGATCGCATCAACAAGACCGGCACCACGGTGCTGATGGCCCCCCACGACCAGCACATCGTCGACGCGATGCGGCGCCGGGTGGTGGAGCTCGAGGACGGCGCGCTGGTGCGCGACCAGCGGCGAGGGGTGTACGGCTATGGGGCCTAGGGTCCGCTACGCCCTGGGCGAGCTGCTCCTCGGGCTGCGCCGCAACCTGCTCATGACGATCGCCACCGTGGTGACGGTGACGGTGAGCCTCGCGCTGCTCGGCGCCGGGCTGCTGATCCAGCAGCAGGTGGACGACGCACGGGAGCGCTTCTTCGCCGAGGTCGAGGTCCTGATCTTCCTGGACGACGACGTCGGCTCGGAGCAGCGCGCCGCGCTGGAGGACGAGCTGGTCAACCACCACCTGGTCTCCCACGTGGACTACGAGTCCCAGGAGGAGGCCTTCGCCCAGTTCCAGGAGCTGTTCGCCGACAACCCCACGCTGCTGGACAGCGTCGACCCCGAGGTGCTGCCGGCGTCGTTCCGCGTCGAGCTGGTCGACCCCGAGCAGTACGCAGCGGTGGCCAGCGCCTTCGAGGGGCGCCCTGGCGTGGAGGAGGTCTCGGACCAGCGCGAGGCCCTCGATCGCTTCTTCGCGATCCTCAACGGCATCCGCAACGGCGCCGTGGCGATCGCGGTCATCCAGCTGGCGGCCGCCGGCGCCCTGATCTTCAACACGATCCGGGTCACGGCGTTCGCGCGTCGCGAGCAGACCGGGATCATGAAGCTCGTGGGCGCCACCAACTGGTACATCCGCCTGCCGTTCATGCTGGAGGGGCTGGTCGCCGGCGTCGTCGGCGCGCTGCTGGCCGGAGGGCTGCTGCTGCTCGCGGCAGCCACCATCCTCGATCGCGTGGACAGCCAGATCGCGTTCCTGCAGGTGGTGGGGGTCAGCGAGGTGCTGCAGCTGATCCCGCTGCTGGTGGTGGTCGGGGCGGCCATCGCGGTGGTGTCCTCGCTGCTGTCGGTGCGGCGCTTCCTGGACGTCTGACCATCCCCAGGCGCGGACGCGCCTCCGTCAGCTGGCGTGGCGCAGGCGTTAGACTCCTGCCGCGAGCCGCCGACGGGGAGGACGGGCTCTCGCCGGGAGCCCTCCGGCGCGCTCGCCGGACGGGCTGCGCGCGTCCTCGGGCCACGGCACCCGACACCCGGGCTGGTAGCGAGCAGGAGAGGACACCACGAGCATGCGGGCAGGTGGGCAGGTCGAGGTGAGCCGCTGGTGGCGCCCCTGGCTGACGGTCGCGACCCTCGCGCTGGGCGGTGCGCTGCTGGCTGGTGCGTCCGCTTCGGCGCTGGCCGACAGCCCCGAAGAGCTGGAGCGCGAGGCCCAGGAGGCCGAGGAGCGCGCCGAGCGCGCCGAGCGTGAGCTCGAGGAGGTCCGCGAGGGCATCGAGGAGGCCGTTGACGCGCTCGAGGACGTCGAGGACGAGCAGCAGGCCACCATCGAGGACATCAATCGGCTCGACGAGGAGATCGCCGAGCTCGACCAGCGCCTCGCTGATCTTCAGGGCGAG
>PWER01000118.1 GCA_003553565.1 Nitriliruptoria bacterium
AGGGACCGACGGGAAGCCGGTCAGCTCAGGTGGGGGAGTGGAGGTCATCAGATCCTAGGGTTCCCCGCCGGTCCATCGGCCACGCCGCACCACGCCGCACCACGCCGCACCCTCGGCCGCGCCGCACCCGCGCCGCACCCGCGCCACACCCGCGCCGCACCCGCGCCGCGCCTTCGGCCGGCCTCAGCGGTCGGTGATGAGCGTCGGGTCGCCGCCGAGCCCCTCGACGATGGTGGCGGCGTTCCGCTCGATCAGCCCCACGTAGGAGTGCGGGAAGCCGTCCTCCTCCTCGTCGGGCAGCAGGTCGTCGGCCAGGCCCCCGTAGTAGGTGGCACCGGTCTCCTCGGCGATCATCTCGAGCACGTCATCGGGGTAGACCTCCGAGCCGAACACCGCGGGCGTGCCCTCCTCCTCGATCTGCTCGATGAGCGTGGCGACGTCGCCCGCCGAGGGCTCGGAGAAGTCCGAGGGCTGCAGCGCCCCGACCATCTCGAACCCGTAGTCGCGCGCGAAGTACCCGTAGGCGTCGTGGAAGGTCATGATGACCCGGTCCTCCTCGGGCACCGTCTCGGCGGCCTCGGCGATCGCGGCGTCCAGCGCCTCGAGCTCGTCGACGTAGGCCTGCGCGCGCTCCTCGTAGCGCTCGGCGCCCTCGGGGTCGAGCTCGGCGAGCACGTCGGCGAGGTGCTCCACCTTGGGCATCGCCAGCGTCGGCGTCATCCAGGAGTGCGGGTTCGGCGAGCCGCTCGGGCCCTGCGCGTCACCGGCGTCCTCGGCGTCCTCGTCGGCGACCACCGACAGCCCGATCGGCGGGGTCTCGTGGACGACCCGGTCGTCCTGGCGCACCTGGAAGGTGACCTCGGTCTCGCCCTCGTCCAGCCCGGTCAGCGTGACGTGATCGCCGTGCTCGGTGACCTCGACGAGCTGGCCGGCGTCGTCGCGAGCGGCGGCGACGCCCAGGGCGAACCCGTCCCCGCCAAGGGCGATCGCAGCGCCCGTGCCATCCACGACGCTGGCGCCGAGCTCGCGAGGCTCACCCACCGCCAGCTCGGGCAGGCTGCCGTGCCAGTGCCCGCCGTGCCCGTAGGCGACCTGCTCGTCGTCGGCGTCGCGGTCCAGCAGCACGATCTCGCCGACCTCGACGTCAGGGTCGGTCTCGTGGTCGTGCTCGACGGCGAGGTCGTGGTCGTGCAGGGTCGCCGGCGCGTCGGCGAGGTCCTCGTCGGTCAGCGCGTCCTCGCCGAGCAGCACCATCTCGGCGTCGTCATCGAGGGTCGCCTCCGCGGTGGCCACCGCCCCGTCGTTCAGCGACAGCCCGTTGCCGACGTAGAGGTCGGCCTCCTCGAGGCGCACCGCATCCTCGGGCGCGGGCTCGTAGGTGTGGCTGTCGGCGCCCGAGGGCACGAGCGAGGTGACCTCGGCGCGGTCGCCGGCGACCTGCTCGACGAGGTCGGCCAGCGGGGCCATGGTGGCCATGACGCGCAGCGCCGGCTCCTCACCGTCGCCGGCCGGATCGCCGTCCTCGATGGCCCTGTCTTCCTCGGCGGCCGCCTCCTCCGCCTCCTCCGCCTCCTCCGCCTCCTCGGCGTCCTCGGCCTCCTGCTCCGCACAGCCGGTGGCGAGCATCGCGAGCGCTGCCACGACCCCCACGATCGTCACAGCGCTGCGGCGACGGCCGGACATGACACCCTCCAGATGCGAACGCTTCGCAACAAGGTTAGGGCGCCCTGTGCGCCTCCGCAATGCCGCGGCGCCGCGCGAGCCCGGTGCGCACGGCCACGACGACGAGGACCACGGCGAAGGCCGTGGTGCCGGTCAGCACGATCGTCGACCCGCTCGGTGCGTTCAGGTGGAACGAGGCGTACAGGCCCACGACCGCCGCGGCGGACCCCACGACGGTCGCCAGCGCCAGCAGCCGGCCGAAGGAGGCGGTGAGCAGCCGGGCGAGCGCGGCCGGCAGCACCACGGCCGAGGCGATCAGCAGCACCCCGAGGACCCGCACCGAGGCGACCACCACCGCGGCGGTGGCCAGGTTGAGCAGCGCCTCGTGGCGCCCGGCGGCCACGCCCATCGCAGCGGCGACGTCATGGTCGAAGGTGGTGAACACCAGGGCCTTCCAGCGGGCCAGCAGCAGGATCGCGAAGCCCGCGCTGACCGCGCCGATCAGCGCGAGGTCGCCGGTGCCCACGCCGAGCACGTCGCCGAACAGCAGGCTCTCGGTCGACACGCCCACGCCCTCGACGCGGCTGACCACCACCACCCCGAGCGCGAACAGCGCCGTGGTGACGATCCAGATGGCGGCATCCACATGCAGACCCCGGCGGCGCCCCACCCGGTCGATGAGCACCGCGGCCACGGCCGTGGCGGCTGCGGCCCCGAGGTACTCGTGCACGCCGAGCGCCAGCGCGATGCCCACCCCGCCCAGCACGCTGTGGGCAAGGCCGTGGCCGATCGAGCTCATGCGGCGCTGCACCACGAACACGCTCAAGGACCCGCACAGACCGCCCACGAGCACCCCGGCGACGAGCGCGCGCTGGAAGAAGCCGAAGCCCAGCGGCTCGATCAGCCAGTCCACGGTGGTCGCTCCGCGCGGTCAGCGGCGGCCGCGGACGCGGTCGCGGCCGAGCCCAGCAGCGGCTGCTCGTCGACCACGGCGATGCGCCCCTGCTCGTGGATCACGGTCAGGTCGGCCTCGTAGGTCTTGCGCAGCACCTCGGGTGTGAGCACCTCGCGGGGCGGCCCGTCGGCGACGACCGACTGGTTGAGGAACAGCAGCCGTGGCAGGTGTGCGGCCACCCAGTTGAGGTCGTGGGTGGTGATGAGCACCGCTAGACCGTCCGCGGCGAGCTCGCCGACGAGGCCGAGCACCTCGGCCCGCGTGGCGACATCGACCCCCGAGGTCGGCTCGTCGAGCAGCAGCACGTCGGCGTCGCGGATCATCGCCCGCGCCAGGAACATGCGCTGGCGCTGGCCGCCCGACAGGGCGCGGATGGGGCGCTGCGCGAGCCCGTCGAGGCCGAGGCGGTCGAGGAGCTCGCGGGCCCGGGCGCGCTCGGAGCGGCTGAACCAGGGCCGGCGGCCGCTGTCGGCGCTCAGCCCCAGCAGCACCGCCTGCTCGACGGTGAGGGGGAAGTCCCAGTCGACGCTGCCGAGCTGGGGCACGAGCCCGACGCGCCGTGGTGCGCGCCGGTTGCGGATCCGCTGGCCAGCGACCTCGACGCGACCGGCGTGGCGGTCCGCCTGACCGGTCAGCAGCCGCAGCAGCGTCGTCTTGCCGGCACCCGAGGGGCCCACCACACCGACGATCTCGCCGCGCGCGACCTCGAGGTCGACGTGCTCGAGGGCGCGCAGCGCGCCGTAGCCGCCCGACAGGTCGCGCACCAGCAGCGGCAGGGCGTGGGAGGCCTCTGGACTGCCAGAGGCGACGCGGCGGCGCCGCGGCTCGGCGGGCTCTGCGGGATCGACGGCCACACCTGCTCCTGCGAACGACTCGCAGCATAGTGTAGAGGTGAGGGTGCCCTTCCGCTCGGCCTGCGCGGGAGCGCGCCTCCGGCGCGCGGCTCCGGTGCGCGTCCGCGGGCCGCGGTGCGCGCGTGACGTGGCAGGATGCGGCCATGACCTTCGCGCAGGTGCTCGCCACGATCCCGGGCTGGCGGGAGCGCCTCGCCGGCATCGGCGCGGCGACGGTGACCATGCTCGGCATCATCGCCGGGGTGGGCTACCTGGCGCTGCCCCAGGGCGTGGGGATCGAGAGCCTGCTGTCGCTGCTGGTGATCGCCGCGATCGTGGTGCTGCTGCTCATGGGCCTGCTCGGTCTCGGCGGTTGGGCGATCGACCGGATCATCGGGCGCCACAGCCCGATGACGGGGCTGATCGCCCAGGCCGTGCTCGGCGGGCTGCTGGCCGGCAACGGCCTGGTGATCATCGGCGGACTGATCCCCGGCGGCGGTGCGGGGGCGGCGGCGCTGCTGGGCTTCCTGGGCGCGGTGGCTGCGCTGGTGATGGCCTGGGTGGCGCGCATCGTGGCGCCGAACCGCTGGCTGGGCTGGGCGGTGGCCGGGCCGGTCGCGGTGGTGGCCACGGTCGTGGTGGCCGCCACCGTCACCTAGGCACGCGGCCGCTGCCTCCCATCAACCCGTGACCGCGCCGCGCTCGGCGCCCGACACCAGCTTGGCGTACTTGGCGAGCACGCCGGTGGTGTAGCGGGGCTCGGGGTGCTTGAGCTCCTGGCGACGCCGGTCGAGCTCGTCAGTGTCCACGTGCACGTCGAGCCGGCGGCTGGGCACGTCCAGGGTGATGGGGTCTCCGTCGCGCAGCAGCGCGATCGGGCCGCCGTCGCGTGCCTCCGGCGCCACGTGGCCCACGCACAGCCCGTGTGTGGCCCCCGAGAAGCGGCCGTCGGTGATCAGGGCCACGTCCGCGCTGTGCCCCGCGCCCTTCACCGCGGCGGTCACCGCCAGCATCTCGCGCATGCCCGGCCCGCCCTTGGGACCCTCGTAGCGGATGACGATCACGTCGCCGGAGCGGATCTCGCGGGCCAGCACCGCTGCCATCGCGTCCTGCTCGCCGTCGAAGACGCGGGCGCGACCCTCGAAGCGCTCGTCGTCCAGGCCGGCGACCTTGACCACCGCACCGTCAGGGGCCACCGAGCCACGCAGCACCGCCAGCCCGCCGTCACCGTGGATGGGCGTGTCCAGCGAGCGGATGACCTCGCCGTCGGGCTCGGCTGTCACACCCAGCTCGGCCAGGTTCTCCGCGACCGTCCGGCCGGTCACGGTCGGGCAGTCGCCGTGCAGCAGGCCCGCGTCCAGCAGGATCTTCATGACCTTCGGGATGCCGCCGATGCGGTCGATGTCGGTCATGAGGAAGCGTCCCGCCGGACGGCTGTCGACGATGTGGGGGACCTTGCGGCCGATCCGGTCGAAGTCCTCCAGCGCGAGCTCGACGCGCGCCTCGTGGGCGATCGCGAGCAGGTGGAGCACCGCGTTGGTTGATCCGCCCACGGCCATGACCACCGCGATCGCGTTCTCCAGCGACTGCTTGGTGATGATCTGCCGTGGGCGCAGGTCCTGCTCCAGCAGCCCCATCAGCGCCTCGCCCGAGCGCTGGGCGAGCTCGTCGCGACGCGGGTCGGTGGCCGGTGGCGACGCCGAGCCCGGCAGGCTCAGGCCCATCGCCTCGACCGCGCTGGCCATCGTGTTGGCGGTGTACATGCCGCCGCACGACCCCTCGCCCGGGCAGGCGTTGGCCTCGATGCCGTGCAGCTCCTCGTCGTCGATCGTGCCGGCCGAGCGGGCCCCCACCGCCTCGAACACGTCCTTGATGTCGATCTCGCGGTCGCCGACGTGGCCGGGCATGATCGTGCCGCCGTAGAGGAACACGCTGGGCAGGTCGAGCCGTGCCGCAGCCATGACCATGCCGGGCAGCGACTTGTCGCAGCCCGCCAGCGTCACCATCCCGTCGAAGCGCTCGGCATGCATCATCGTCTCGACCGAGTCGGCGATCACCTCGCGGGAGACCAGCGAGGCCCGCATGCCCTCGTGCCCCATGGCGATGCCGTCCGAGACGGCGATGGTGGTGAACTCGATGGGGAAGCCCCCGCCATCGCGGGCGCCCTGCTTGGAGCGCTGGGCGAGCCGCGCGAGCGGCAGGTTGCAGGGGGTCACCTCGTTCCACGAGGAGGCCACGGCCACCTGCGGCTTGCCGAAGTCGTCCTCGGTCATGCCCACGGCGCGCAGCATCGCGCGGGCCGGGGCGCGCTGGTAGCCCTCGGTGACGTCGGTGGAGCGGGGGCGGTTGACCACGGGGGACCTCCTGGTGGATCGGGTGCCGGCGGGGTGCCAGGGCGCCACCGGCGACAGCGGTGGGCGGACGCGGCAGAGCCGGGACCTGGCGCGTGCCCGCCCCCCGCATGATCGCACGTCGCGCCGCGCGTGCCGTCGCGCCACGCGCCGCCCCGACGTGCGCCCGCTGCAGCGTGCGCCGGCTGCGGTGCGCGCCGCGGCTGCGTCAGGCCGCCGACTGGCCGCCTTCGAGCGCTGCGAGGACCTCGGTCACCGGCGCGTTGTCGGCGAAGTCGGCGTTGACCCAGGCGAAGGGCACCGAGCCCGAAGGCGTCAGCACGTGGGTGGCACCCAGCATGAACGGGTGCTGGCCCGGCTTGCCCTGACCGGTCCCGGCTGCCACCGCGCGCGCTCCGGCCAGCAGCTGGCGGGCCCGCAGGAAGGTGCGCAGCGTGCCCTGCTGCGCGCCGGCTGCGCCGTAGCTCGTCAGGTCCTCGTCGACCAGCAAGGGGAAGTCGATCGCCTGGTTGTCGCGGAAGTCGGCGGCGTGGGAGACGTCGCCGGTGCCGATGGCGGCGAGGTCGGCGCCCAGGCTGCGGATCGCTTCGGCGTGGTCGCGCAACTGCGCGACGTGCTCACGGCAGAACAGTCACCCGAAGTGGCGCAGGTGCACCAGCACGCGCGGTGCGTCGGCCCACAGCTCTCCCAGGCGCACCGAGGACCCGTCGGCCTCGGTGAGCACGATGGGGGCGAGACGGTCGGGGAGGGCTGGGTCAGGCGTGGTGCGTGGCATGTCAGGGGTCTACCCGCGGGGCGTGCCCGGTATGCCCGGCCGCCGGCCTCGCGCCCTCGGCGGGCAGCGCGGCGTGACCGGACGCCCTGGTCAGCGCGCCTCGGCCAGCGCGGTCAGCACCTCGGGCTGGTGGGTGGTCAGCAGCAGCGTGCCAACGCGTGAGGCGCGCCAGGCCTCCAGGCGGTCGGTGATCCGATCCAGGGGGCCCACCAGCGCCATCTCGTCGACCATCGCGTCGGGCACCGCCGCGGCGGCCTCGTCCTTGCGGCCGTCGAGGAAGGCGTCCTGGATCGTGTCGGCGGCCTCCTCGAAGCCGTAGCGGCGCGCCAGGTCGGCGTAGAAGTTGGCGTTGCGCGCGCCCATGCCGCCGATGTAGAGCGCGAAGAACGGTCGCAGCTGGTCGCGGCAGGCCGCGATGTCGTCGCCGGCGGCGACCGGGACGCTGGCGGCGATGTCGACCTCCTCGGCGGGGCGCCCGGCCTCGGCCAGCCCCGCGTCGAGGTGCTCGAGCATGATGTGCTCGCGCTCGGGGCTGTAGAAGATCGGCAGCCAGCCGTCGGCGATCGCTGCGGTCTGGCGGGTGTTGCGTGGCCCGATGGCGGCGAGGTAGATGGGGATGCGGGGCCGGTGCGGCCGCAGGATCGACTTGAGCGGCTTGCCCAGGCCGGTGGCGTCCTCGCCCTGATACGGGATCTGGTACTGGCTGCCCTCGTAGGCCAGCGGGGCCTCACGCGCGATGGCCGCACGGACGATGTCGACGTACTCGCGGGTGCGGGCCAGCGGCTTGCCGTAGGGCACGCCGTGCCAGCCCTCGACCACCTGCGGGCCCGACAGCCCGAGGCCCAGCAGCACCCGCCCGCCCGACAGCGCATCGAGGGTCATGGCGGTCATCGCGGTGTTGGCCGGGGTCCGCGCCGGCATCTGCATGATCGCGGTGCCGAGGCCAATGCGCTCGGTGTGCGCTGCCAGGTACGCGAGCACCGTCACCGCATCCGAGCCGTAGGCCTCCGCCGCCCACACCGAGTCGATCCCGACCTGCTCGGCGTGGGTGACCAGCGGCAGGGTCGTGTCCATGTCGGCGCCGGCGTAGCCGACGTTCAGGCCCAGGCGCATCGAGGGCTCCTTGCTGCGGCAGTGTCGCGGTGCGGCGGTGTCGCGGTGGCGGCCGTGGCGCGATGGCGCGGTATCCCGCCGGCGCGGAGCCTAGAGGACGCGCCGGCGCCCGCGCGCGGCCGGCTACCATGCCGGCGATGCCCTCTGTGTCGCTGCCGTCGTCACTGCGCGGCCTGCTCGCCCGTCGCCCGCCGGTGTGCCTGCCCGCCACGCTGCCGGTGTGCCTGCCCGCGATCGTGGCTCGAGCCGAGGCCGATGCGCCGGTCGCCCTCGTGTGGGGGCTGCTGTCCGACCCGGCGCGCTGGCCCGACTTCGACCCGATGCTGGCCGCCGCCGAGGGGCCCCCGGCCGCGCCGGGCACGACCTGGAGGCTCCAAGGGGCGGGCGTGCCCGGACGCGCCGTGCCGTGGCTGCGGCGCATCGCGGTGGAGATCGAGCGGGCCGAGGCCGAGCACGAGCTCGTGCTGAGGGCGCGTCCCTTCCCGGGGATGCACGAGGTCATCGCGGTGCGCCTGCTGCCGCTGCCGCGCCAGCGCACCGACATCGAGCTGTCCGCGCACCTCCACGGGCCGCTGGCCCCGAGCTGGTGGCCGGTGGCCCGCGTCGCCGGCGAGCTCGTCGCCGGGGGGCTCGCACGCGCCGCGACGGCCGAGGCCGAGACCGCGACGGCCGAGACCGCCGCCGCGGCGGGCGAGACCGCCGGCGTGCCGGGCACGTCCGAGCCCGATGCCGACGCCGACGCTGCCGCGCACCGTTGAGACCTCCCGCCGCGCCCGAGGGCGCCGCCGTCCTCGTCGAGCTGGCGATCGGCATGGTCGTGGTGGGCGCGGTGCTGGTGCTCGGCACGCTGCTCAGCGGCACGCGGCCCAGCGAGCCGGTCCCTGACCTCGAGGGCTACTACGACCGCTGGCGCGATCTGCACGGCGGGCACGACCCGCGTGCCAGCGTGTGGGTGCGTGGCTGGCTGCGGCTGACCTACCGGCTGTCGCGTCCGCTCGCCGTGCTGGGCGTCAAGCCCGATCTGCTGACGCTGTGGACCGTCTGGATCTCAGCGCTGGCGCTCATCCCCGCCGCCATCGGCGGGCCCTGGGCGATCCTGGCGGGCCTGATCGTGGTGCTGAGCGCCGTCGGTGACACCCTCGACGGGGCGGTGGCGGCGCTCACCGATCGCGCGACCCGGTTCGGCTACGTGCTGGACTCGCTGGTGGACCGGGTGAACGAGGTGCTGTTCCTCGGTGCGGTGGTGCTCGTCGGAGGGCTGCCGGTGCTGGCGGTCATCGCCGGCGGGCTGTTCCTGCTCCACGACTACCTGCGGGCTCGCGCGGCAGGCGCCGGCGCGGGCGAGGTCGCCACGGTCACCCTCGGCGAGCGCGCGAACCGGGTGATCATCCTCGCGTTGAGCCTCGGGTTGGCCGGGGCCGTCCCGATGCTGCAGGCCACCATCGCCACGCTGGGCCTGGCGATCATGATCCTGCTGATGGCAGCCGGGCTCGGCCAGCTCCTGGTGGCCATCCGCGCGCTGCTCACCACGCACGACGCGACCTGAGAGCCGGCGTTCAGCGGCCCCCGGACTCGCGGTTGCGACGACCCCACAGCTCGCGGGTCAGCAGCCACAGCAGCAGGCCCGCCGGCGGCACGACCAGGATCAGCACCACGCTGGCCACGCGCAGGTTGCCCTCCCCGCGCAGGTCGCGGGCAGCGAGCACCGCGAGGGGGATCCACAGCACGTAGCTGGCGAGCACCTGCGGGACGGTCGGGTCGACCATCATCCCGCCCGTCCCGTCGGTGGCCAGCACGCTTGCCGCCTGGAGCAGCAGCGCCTCCGCCAGTCCCATCCCACCCATCAGGCCGGTCCGATCATCGCTGCGGTGATCGCCGCCGAGAGCGTCACCAGCGGCAGGCCACCACCAGGGTGCGAGGAGCCGCCCACCAGGAACAGCCCGTCGACGTGGGTGCGGTTCGGTGGCCGCAGGAAGGCCGAGGCCACGCTGTTGGACGCGGTCCCGTAGATCGACCCGCCGGGCGCGCCGGTGTCGGCAGCCAGGTCGGCCGGGGTGTGGACCGCGCGGGTGACCACGCGGTCGCGCACGTCCACGCCGCGTGCGGCCAGCAGCGCCAGCAGGCGGTCCGCCTCGCGCTCGGCCAGGCCCGGTGCGGTCCAGTCGATCCCGCCGCCGCGGCGCGTGGCCGCATCGGCCCCGTGCGCCCACGTCTCGGTGGGGACGTGGCGCGGGGCGTTGGCCAGCACGAACCAGGCCTCGTGGCCCGGCGGTGCAGCGGCAGGATCGTCGGGGCGCGCCACGTACAGCGTCGGGTCGAGCACCGGGTGCGGGACCGGCCCGAACAGGGCGTCGAACTCGGCGTCGTAGTCCTCGCAGAACAGCACGTTGTGGTGCGCCAGCCCCTCCGAGCGACCCTCGAGGCCCAGCAGCAGCGCCAGCCCCGCCGACGAGGGCGTCGCGCGTGCCAGCCGCCGGGCCAGCGGGCGCGCGGTCCGGCGGGGGAGCAGATCGCGGGCGAGCTGCCACGCGTCGACGTTGGCGACCACCACGTCGGCTGGCAGCCGCTCGCCCTCGGCGGTGTCGACCCCCACCACGCCCCCACCCTGGGTGGCGATGGCCTGGACGGGGGTGCCGGTGCGGATCGTCGCGCCGCGGGCCTCGGCGCGCTCGGCGATCGCCTGGCCGAGGCGATGCATCCCGCCGCGCACGTACCAGCCACCGAAGGCGAGCTCGGCGTAGGGGGCTGAGACGAGGGCGGCCGGCGCCGTGCGCGGATCCGACCCGGTGTAGGTCGCGTAGCGCTCCAGCCACATCTGCAGGCGCGGATCGGAGAACAGCGAGCGCCCGAGGCCACGCACCGTGCGCCCCGGCGCGATCGCGGGGAGGTCGCCCGCGCGACGCAGCTGGCGGGCCAGCGCCGTCCGGCTGAACGGGGCCTCGCGCAGGAACGCGTGCTCCACCGCCTGCCAGATACGGGCCCCGCGGGCGCGGAAGGCGTCCATGTCGGCGGCGGCCTGTGGCCCGAGCGCGGCCAGCAGCGCGCGGCGCAGCGCCGCGGCGTCGGCGTGGGTGTCCAGCCAGGTGCCGTCCGCGAAGCGGTAGCGCATCAGGGGGTCGAGCGGCTCGAGGTCCAGCACCTCGTCCAGCGGGGCGCCGGTGTCGGCGAACAGCTCGTGGAAGACCTGCGGGATGGTCAGCAGGTGCGCGCCGGTGTCCCAGGCGAACCCGTCGCGCTGCACGCGGCCGAGCTTGCCGCCGACTCGGTCCGAGGCCTCGCACACCGTGACGGCGTGCCCCTGGGCTGCGAGCCGCGCGGCTGCGGCCACGCCGCCCACGCCGGCCCCGATCACGACCACGCGTGCCATCAGGGCTCCTCTCGGGTCGCCTGTCTGGCGCCACCGAGCGACGCGGCAGGCTGCGGGCCCGTGCCGCCGGTCACCGCGCGCCCCTTCCACGTCGCGGTCCCGCGCGCGCGCCGGCGCACCGACACCACCGCGAGCGCGCACAGCGCGGCGACGCTGGCGGGATGCGCCCACGCGTCGCGCTGGGGACCGCGGGTGGCGCCAGCCGTCAGGAGCCGCCCGGCCACACCGGCGCTGTAGCCCAGCGCACCCCAGGCGGCGGTCCGCCAGCGCCCGCGCGCCGCCCCGACCACGCCCGCCACCGCCGGCAGCACGTAGAGCCACGCGAGGCCGCCCATGCCCACCAGCGTGCCCGCCGACGAGCCGAAGCCCGCCGCGAGGTTCTTGGCATAGCCGGCGACCAGGTCGCCGGGCGTGCCGTACATGGAGCAGCTCGCCACGGCGCTGCCGTCGGTGACCAGCGGCCGCGCGCCGACGCGCTTGACGGCCTTGGCCAGGCCGATGTCCTCCAGCACGTCGTCGGCGACCGCCTCGTGGCCGCCCAGGTGTCGGTACACCGTGGCGTCCAGGGCCAGCAGCTGCCCGTTCGCGGCGGTCAGGGAGGGGCGGGGGCTGCGCTGGGCGGCGTCGACCGGCAGGAACGTCAGCCACGACCACTGCAGCAGCGGCTGGACCAGGCGCGCCAGCGCGCCCGCGTAGCGCTGTCGCGGGTAGGGGCTGCACAGCCCGACGTCCGCTGCGCGCAGCAGCGCCACCGTCGCCGCCACCCCGTGGGGCTCCACCACGGTGTCGGCGTCGACGAACACCAGCACCGCGCCGCGCGCCTGCTCGCCGAGCCGTGCGCACGCGTGCGGCTTGCCGAGCCAGCCCGGTGGCGGCGGGTCCAGCGACTCGACCCGCAGGCGCGGATCGCCCTCGCCGGCGGCACGCGCGAGCTCGGCGGTGCCATCGCTGGAGCCGTCGTCGCCGACGATCACCTCGAGGTCGGCGAGGTCGCTGCTGCCCAGCAGGGCCCGCACGCACGCGCCGATCCGCGGGGCCTCGTCGCGCGCGGGCACGAGCACGCTGACGGGCTCGAGGATGGTCGGTGGCGGCACCGGCGGGCGCTGCAGCCGCGCCACGTTGACCGCGGTGTGGGCGGTGGCCACGGCAGCACCGAGCGCAGCCGCACGCAGCGCTGCCGGCGCCTGCTCCGCGGTGCTGCTCATCGCGCGCTGCGGCGCTGCCAGGCCCACAGCGCCACGACCACGCCCATCCCCACGAACCCGGCGGCGCCCGATGCCTCGAGGTCCAGGAACACCAGGTGGGCCACCGTGGAGCCGATCCAGGTCCACAGGTACAGCACCACCGGCACGAGGTCCCCGCTGCGCCCCGACGCGGGGCGGCGTGCCGCCGCCGCGTGGGCTCGGGCGGCGGGCCACAGCAGCGCCATGATCACCAGGCCGGTGACGAACCAGCCCGCGAAGTTGGTCAGCGGGATGCCCAGGTAGAGCCCGTCCTCGGCCCACTCCCACTGCCCTGCCGCCACCATCTGCGGGTCCAGGAACAGATCCCACGCGGTCAGCGCCCAGGCCGCGAGCAGCACGCCGAGCAGCGGCCGCGTGGTGGTGGCCCGGGCCATGATCAGCGCGGGATAGGCCATCATCGTCCAGGCCAGCGGGATGATCACCGGCACGTCCGCCAGGCGCGGCCCGAGGTCGCCGGTGTAGCTGTAGGTGCCGAACGGCAGCCCGGTCCGCGTGCCCAGCAGCTCGACGCCGAAGCCGATGCCGGCGGCGACCACGATCAGCCACAGCGCGAAGGCGATGCTCCGCGAGGCGGCGGCGTGCAGCACGCTGGCGCCGAAGAAGACGACGACCGCGGCGATCGTGGTGAGGTCGCGGAGCTGGCCCTCCAGCAGCGGGTAGGGGATCTGCAGGGCGATGACGAGCACGGTGAGCACGCCCGCGACGACGCTCGCCGTGCGCGCGGCGGGACGCACGCGGAAGCTGAGCTGGTCGGTCACCGCCGCACCCGGTCCAGCAGGTCGCGGGCGCCGGCCTCGGCCCGCTCCACCGCGCCGCGCACCTTGGCCCGGCGCGCCGCGCGCTCGCGGTCCGACAGCAGCACCCGGGCGCTGGAGCGCCCCGAGGCGCCGAACACCCCGCCGCCCGGATGGGTGGAGGCGCCGGAGAGGTACAGCCCCTCCAGGGGCGTGCGGTAGCCCGACAGCTCGGGGAGCGGGCGCCAGGCGAACATCTGGTCCAGGGTCATCTCCAGGTGCATGACCTGCCCGTCGATCAGGCCGAGCTCGCGCGCGATCTCGGTGGGGGTCTGCACGTAGGCATGCTCGACGGTGTCGGCGAAGCCCGGCGCGACCGCATCGACGGCGGCGATGAGCTTGTGGCCCTCGCGCTCGGCGATGGCGTCCCAGTCCTCGCCGTTGCCGAGGTCGTGGGCGTGCCACTGACCCCACACCGAGATGTTGTGCTTGCCCGGCGGTGCGATGGTGTCATCGAAGGCGCTGAAGGTCATCGCCAGCACTGGCGGGCGCTCCGGCGGGCGCCCGGCGACGAAGTCGCCGTGGGCGGCTCGCAGCGCGCGTCGGTCAGGCGCGATCAGCTGGATGGCTCGGTGCTCGGCCCCGCCGATGCTGCTGGGATAGCGCGGCAGATCGTTGGTGCCCAGCCGCACGATCATCCCGATGCCGCCCCCGGTGCGCAGCGTGCGGCGGGCCTTGCCGGCCAGGCGCTGCCACTCCGCCCCGGCGCCGGGCTCGTCGCCGACGAGGTCCATCGTGGTCAGCACGTGGCAGGCGGCCACGACCTGGCGCGCGGCGATGCGCTCGCCGCTGGTGGTCTCCACGCCGGTGACGGCGCCGTCGCGAACCAGCATGCGGGCAGCGCCATCACCCAGGCGCAGCGTGCCGCCCAGGGCCTCGAAGCGCCGGGCCAGGGCGACGCTGAGCATGCCCGACCCGCCCTTGGGATGGCCGGGCGGCCGCCGGTGCAGCAGGGCGTTCCAGCCGACGAGGTCGGCGGTGGCGGGCTGGTGGGTCGGTGGGCCCGACTGGGCGCCCATCCAGGCCAGCGCGGTCTTGAGGCGCTCGTCGGAGAAGGTGGCGTCCAGCAGCGCATCGCCCGAGGACAGGAACTGCCGCGACAGCTCGAGGCCGCTCTCGCCGCTGCGGCGGCCGATCCCCCACAGGTGGCGCAGCGCACGGCTGGGTGGCTCCTGGAACGCGGTGAACACGCGCTCGTTGCGCTCGGCCCACTCGGTGACGAACGCGCGGTAGGCGTGCGCGTCGCGGTCGCCGCACACCGCCGCGATGCTGTCGCAGGTCGCGTCGAGGTCGACGTGGAAGGCCAGCGCCTGCTCACCGAACGGGGCGAAGCCCCAGGGGTCGAGGTCCTGGTACTCGAGGCCCATCTCCTCGAGCCCGAGGTCCTCGACGATGCCGGTGTGGCGCACCATGATGTGGGCGCTGGAGCCGACGTCCATGTGGTAGCCGGGGAAGCGCTCCACCGTGGACACCGCGCCGCCGACCACCTCGCGCGGCTCGACCACCTCCACGTCCAGTCCCGCCTTGGCGAGGTAGCAGGCAGCGACCAGCCCGTTGTGACCCGCTCCGATGACCACCACGTCACGCATGGCGGGAAGTGTAGTCAGCGCCCCCGTCAGCCGCGTGGGTGCGCAGGGGGTCGGTGCCGAACACCGTGCCGGTGGTGGCCAGCACCGCGAACCGCGCGAACAGCTCCTCGCGGTACCAGCCCAGCTCGTGGGTGCGCTGGATCGCGTCCCGGTGGGCCGCGGTGCGGTAGGCGAAGTCGGTCAGCGCCTGCTCGGAGCTCCACAGGCTGAACGTGCCCTGCAGTCCGACGGGGGCCTCGCCGATGCCCACGCGCAGCAGGAGCCCGGGTGCGTGCGCCAGGTCGGCCACCACCGGCGGGACCGCCGCCCAGAACGTGCGCCACAGCCCGAAGGTGAGCTGCGCCCGGGTGATCGCCGCCACCGGCCCCTCCCAGCGCTGCCCGGCGGGACGACCGCCCCGTGGTGGGCTGCCGAAGGGCTGCTCCACCCCGGCCCAGGTGCCGTGGCCGGTCAGCAGCGCCAGGTCGGCTCGCCAGCGCTCGTGGGCCAAGCGCGCCCAGCCACGCGCCACCGGCGACCGTCGCTCGAAGGCGGCGAGGTGCCGCGGGTGCTCCCACGACGCCACCAGCCCCCAGGTCGTGAGGTCGGCGTCGCGAGCGTCGAAGGTGCGCCCGTCGCCGGTGCCCACGAGCTTGGCGAACGCCAGTCCCGGCGTGCGCCGCAGCCGCAGGCGGTCGGTGGCCATCCGCGCCAGCGCGCCGCCGGCACGCGCGGGCGGCACCCGCCACAGATGCACCGTGGTCAGCGGCGGGGCGGGCGCGGCCATCGCGGTCTCCGAGGCGGGTCCGGTGCGGTCGGCCAGATCAGCTCAGCGGGACCGACGCGGGCGCGTCGGGGCTGGCGCTGACGAGCTTGCCGCGCACCTCCACGTCGAAGGGCTCGCCGTCGTCGAGCAGCTCCACGGTCAACGCGTCGTGGGTCACCTCGATGCGCAGCGGCCGGTCGCGCTTGCGCAGCCGGAAGCGCAGCGCCTCCCAGCCCTGCGGCAGCCGCGGGTCGAAGCGCAGCACCCCGTTGTCGCGCATGCCGGCGAACCCGTACACCAGCGACATCCACACCCCGCCGGTGCAGGCCACGTGCACGCCGTGGTCGGCGTTGCCGGCGACGTCGGCGAGGTCCATGTACAGCGCCTGCTCGAAGTGGCGCAGGGCGGTCTCGTGCTCACCGATCTCGGCGGCGACCATCGCCTGGGCTGGCGGTGACAGCGACGAGTCGCCGGTGGTCAGCGGCTCGTAGTAGGCGAAGTCGCGTCGCTTGACGTCCTCGTCGAACTCCTCGGAGAGCAGGCACAGCGCCAGGATCACGTCGGCCTGCTTGAGGACCTGGTGGCGGTAGATGACCAGCGGGTGGTAGTGCAGCAGCAGCGGGTACTTCTCGTCGGGCGTGCGGTCGAAGTCCCAGCGCTTGCGCTCCAGGAAGTGGGCGTCCTGAGGGTGGATGCCGCGCACCTCGTCGTAGGGCACGTGCATCGCCTCCGCCGCGGCCCGCCACTGGTCGATCTCCTCGGCGCGCAGGTCGAGGTCGTGGCACAGCACCTCCCAGCGATGCGGGTCGCGCTCGGCGAGGCGCTCCAGCACCTCGGCGGCGTACTGGAGGTTGCGCCGGGCCATGACGTTGGTGAACGTGTTGTCGTCGACCATGGCGGTGTACTCGTCGGGTCCGGTGACGGCGTGCAGGTGGAACTGCCCGTCGTCGCCGTAGAAGCCGAGGTCGAGCCACAGCCGTGCGGTCTCGGCGAGGATCTCCGCGCCGCTCTCGCTGAGGATGTCCTCGTCGCCGGTGACGTCGACGTAGCGACGCAGCGTGTAGGCGATGTCGGCGTTGAGGGGATACTGCGCCGTGCCGGCCATGTAGTAGGCGCTGGCCTCCTCGCCGTTGATGGTGCGCCACGGGTAGAGCGCGCCGACGTGGTCGAGCTCCTGGGCTCGCTGGCGCGCCATGTCCAGCAGCGACCGGCGCCAGCGCAGCACGTTCTTGGCCACGCGCGGCGCGCTGTAGGCCAGGAAGGGCATGACGTAGACGTCCACGTCCCAGAAGTAGTGACCCTCGTAGCCGTGGCCGGTCAGGCCCTTGGCGGGGATCGAGGTCCCCTCGGCGCGCTCGGTGGCCTGCAGCAGCTGGAACAGGTTCCAGCGCACCGCCTGCTGGGTGCGCTCGTCGCCCTCGACCTCGACGTCGGCGCGCTCCCAGAACGCCGCGCAGTCCTCGGCCTGGTCAGCGGCGAGCTGATCGAAGCCGACCGCCACCGCGCGGCTGAGCACCCGGTCGGCGCGGTCGACGAGCTCGTGGCTGGGCACCGTGGAGGACGTGTGGTAGCTGGCGAACTTCTCGATCCGGAACGGCTCGTCGGCGCGCGCCTGCACGGTGTAGGTGACCTTGGCAAGGTCCTGGCCGAGCTCGCGGTGGACCTGATAGGTGTTGTCGGTGGTGACCAGGTGGTCCATGCCGCAGCCGAGCGTCATGCCGCTGCGGCCGGTGCGGTAGCCGAGCAGGATCCGCTCACCGTCCTCGCGGGTGCCCTGGGCGTGGAGCACCCGATCATCGAAGACGCGCGTGGTGCGCGGGTCGAACTGCTCCTGGCGGGTGTCATGGGGCTCGGCGTCCTGGCGGTTGTGCAGCTGCGAGCTGATCACCACCGGCGCGTCGCTGCCGAGCACCGTCACCTCGTAGGACATCGCGACGAGGTGGCGGTGACGCAGGCTGGTCAGGCGCTGGGAGCGCACCTGGACCCGCTTGCCCGAGGGCGTCTCCCACACCAGGGAGCGCTCCAGCACGCCGCGGCGGAAGTCCAGCACGCGCTCGTAGGAGGGCAGCATCGCGTGCGGCAGGTACAGCGGCTCGTCGTCGACGTAGAGCTTGATGATCTTCGGGTCGGGCACATCGACCATCGTCTGGCCGGTGCGCGCCAGGCCGTAGGCCTCCTCGGCGTGGTGGATCGGCCACGTCTCGTGGAAGCCGTTGACGAACGTGCCGTGATCATGCCCGGGGCGGCCCTCCTCGGGGTTGCCGCGCAGCCCCACGAAGCCGTTGGCGGTGGCGAAGAGGGTCTCGGTGCGGGGCAGCAGCCGTGAGGAGAAGCGGCGCTCGACCAGGCGCCAGGGGTCGACCGGGTGGTCGTGGGGGCTGAGCAGCCGTGGTTCGGTGCGCCGCATCCTGTGCCTCGCCTCGTTCGCCGACCAGGGTGGTGTCGCGTGGTGGTGCTCGGTCAGATCGGCAGGGGGCTGCCAGCGTCCCTGCCTGCGTGCGCGCCCGCTGCGCGTTGGTGAAGCCCTGCGCAGCGCCGCGAACCGGCGCTGCGACCGCGCCCATGGTGGCTTCTCGCGCGCGGGCGTCAACCCGCGCGCCCGCGCGCTTGCACCTGAGTCGGCAACGGCCTGGCGGCGCGCCCCGGCAGACGACGGCGCCCGCCAGCGGGGCTGGCGGGCGCCGTGCCACGTGCTGGGACGGGCGTCAGCCCTTGACGCCTCCCGCGGTCAGGCCGGACACGATCCAGCGCTGGGCAGCCAGCGCGAAGATGATCAGCGGGATCGACACGATCGTCGATGCCGCGGTGATCGTCCCGATCGGCTCCTCGAACCCGACGCGGTCCAGCGTGGCGATGGCCACGGTGACCGTCATGACGTTGGGATCACCGGAGGCGAGCGAGAAGGCGATCAGGTACTCGTTGACCGCGTAGACGAACACCAGGATCGCTGCCGCGAACACCCCGGGGGCGGCCAGCGGCACCACGACCCTGACGAAAGTCTGGAAGGGGGTGGCCCCGTCGACCTTCGCGGCCTCCTCCATCTCCTTGGGGATCGTGGCGAAGAAGGTCGTGAGGATGAAGATCGACAGCGGCAGGGTCAGGGCCACGTAGGGGATGATCATCGCCTGGTAGGTGTTGAGCTGCCCCAGCGCGTTGAACGCGACGAACAGCGGCGGCACCAGGGACACGGGCGGGAACACGGTGGCCACCAGCGTCCCGGCGAGGATCGTGAACTTGTAGGCGATCGGGAGCCGCGCGATGGCGTAGGCCGCCAGCGACGCGACGAGGATCGAGATCACCGTGGTGCTCAAGGCAACGAAGATCGAGTTGCCCAGGTTCCACATGAAGCCCTCTTCGAACACCCGGGTGTAGTTGCCCGTGGTGAAGGGGCCGCCGAAGATGTTGGCGTCGCGCAGCGCCACGGTCCCCTGGAAGCTGACCAGCACCATCCAGAGGAACGGGAAGATGCACCAGGCGAACACCACGGCCAGTCCGAGGAGCTGGCCGCCCATCTGGACGCGAGGGTCGTTGCGCAGGCCTCCGGCCTTCTGTGGCGCGGCCTGCGGTGGGGCGGGGCCGGTGTCAGCGGTTGCTGCCATCAGGAACCCTCCTCCGGTTCGCCCACGACGTCGCGTCCCATCATGGCGATGAAGATCAACCCGATGCCCATGATCATGACGAACGTGAGCACCGCCAGGGTGTTGGCGATGTCGGGCTGAGGTGCTCGCACGATCGAGCGCTGGGCCAGCACCGACAGCGTCTCGAGCCGCGCGTTGGTCATGATGTCGGCCAGGTCGAAGATGCGCAGGGCATCCACCGACCGGAACAGCAGCGCGACCACGATCGAGGGCGTCAGCAGCGGCAGCGTCACGTTGCGGAACCGCTGGGTCCAGGTCGCGCCGTCCACGCGCGCGGCCTCGTACACCTCGTTCGGGATCGTCTGGAGACCGGCCAGGAGCAGCAGCCCCACGAACGGCGCGGTCTTCCACCAGTCGGCGATGACCACGGCCCAGAACATCGAGGCGCCGCTGCCGAGCCAGTCGATCGCTCCGAGCCCGAGCCACTCGTTGATGTAGCCGGGCCGCTGCTCGAACAGGTAGCGCCACATCTGTCCGGCGATGACGGTCGGGACGACCCACGGCAGCAGGATGACCGCGCGGGTGACGTTCCGGCCCTTGAACGCCGCATTCATGATGAGCGCGAAGATCATGCCGACGATGAACTCGAGCGTCACCGACACCACCGTGAACGCGATCGTGACGAACACGGCGGACCAGAAGCGTGGGCTGGTCAGCTGGTCGACGTAGTTGGCCAACCCGACGAAGTCGGTGCGCGTGAAGAAGTCGAAGTCGAACAGGCTCTCGTAGGCCGCGTAGACGATGGGGAACAGCGCCAGCAACCCCATCACCACGAAGGCGGGGGTGAGGAACGCGCGCCCCAGCGCGCGCTCGCTCATCCCCTCGCCCTGCGGCCGCGGACGCTCAGCTTCCGGCGGCGCGGGCGCGCCCGGCTCGGTGACCGAGCCAGGCGCACCCTGAGGCGTCGAGTCGCTCATAGAGCTCTACTCGTCCTCGTCGACGTCAGCCTCTTCCTCGATGACGTCCTCGGGGTCCTCGACGAGCGCGTTCTCAGCGGCCTCGTTGACCGCCTCGAGCGCGGGACCCGGATCGTCGCCGTCGGCGTAGACCCCGTGCAGCTCCTCCTGCACCGCCAGGCTGAAGCTGTTGTAGCCCGGCACCGGCGGGCGGGCACGTGCGTCCTCGCGGACCAAGTTGAGGACCTCGTACACCGGGGCCTGGTCCTCGGGGACGATGTCCTCGTAGTTCTCGTAGATCGACGCCTTGGTGGGCGGCGGCTGCATCTCGGCCAGGATCTCCTGCGGGCCGTCGTCGGTGGCTGCCCACTCGACGAACTCGCGGGCCACGTCCTGGTTCTCGCTGAGCGTGCTCACGGCGTTGTTGAGCCCACCCAGTGTCGAGATGGTGTCAACCGGCGCACCCTCGAACGCGGGCATCGGGGCGATGTCGAAGTCGTCTGCCACCTCGGTCGGGTCGTCCTCGTCCTCACCGGCGAGCAGCGGGTAGGCGTAGGGCCAGTTGCGCATGAAGATCGCGTCACCGGCCTGGAACGCCAGCCGGGCGTCGTCCTCGACCATGGTGTTGAAGTCGGCGGCGAACACGCCCTCCTCGAAGGCGTCCCGCATGAAGGTGATGGCCTTCTCGGCGTGGTCGCCCTCGAGCAGCAGCGACTCGGTGGCAGCCTCGTCGAAGACCTCGCCACCATCGCTCCACAGGAACTCGAGGTAGTTCACCACGAAGCCCTCGTAGCTGTCGCCCTGACCGACGTAGCCGTCGATGTCGGGGTTCTCCTCCTGGACCTCCAGGACCGTGTCGTAGAGCTCCTCCCAGGTCTCCGGCGGCTCATCGACGAGGTCGGTCCGGTAGTACAGGAAGCCGAAGTTGGTGGAGTAGGGCAGCGCGTAGAGCTCGCCCTCGTGCTGGGCGCTCTCGATGGCACCGGGGATGGAGGTCCCCTCGACGGAGTCGCGCATGTCCTCGAGGTTCTCGATGAAGCCGGCCTCGGCGAACTCGCCGGTCCAGATCACGTCGAGCCCGAGCACGTCGTACTGGCCGGCCTCGGTGACCTGATCGTTGAACATCGCCTGGCGCTGGTCGTCTGCCTCGGGCGGCAGCAGCTCCAGCTCGACCTGCTGCTCGGGGTTCTCCTCGTTCCAGAGGTCGGCGACGGCTTCCATCGTCGGGCCATCCGCGCCGGTCACCGCCCAGGTGAAAGCGGTGTCCTCGGGATCGGGGGCTGCCTCGTCGTCCTCGTCCGGCGCGGGGCCGCACGCGGCGGCGACGAGCGCCAGCACGGCCAACAGGCCGACTGCGCGCAACAAGAAGGGATTCTTGCTCATGCTCTGGCTCCTTCCCTCTGGGGGTCTGCGGTTGGAGGTGGCTCCGCTCCTCTTGCAACCGTTTGCACAGCCAACCACGCCAGTCGTAGCCGCGTCAACAGGCGGGGTCCCTCAATTCAGGATCGCTGCGGGACGTGCCCTCGATGCCCGTGAGGACACGGACCTGCGTCCTGGCCTGCGAGGACGGTCGTACCTGTTCGTGCCTGGTGTGCTGCCGTGCGCGGCGTGCGGCGCCTCGCAGGAGGCCCCGCAACGCAGCGCGCCCCCGCCGGGTGGCGGGGGCGCGCTGGCGCGGATGCGGCATGATCGACTAGCGCAGCGTCTGCCCGTCGTCGAGGTCGAAGAAGTGCATCCGGTGGCGCTGGATGCCGATCTCCAGGGTCTCGCCGACCTTGGGGGTGAAGGACGGGTCGAACCGGAAGGTCATGTCCATGCCGCCGCTCGCGCCGGTCTCCTCCAGCCGCGCGAAGGCCTCCTCGTCGTCGACGGCGTCGCGCATGTCCTCGGTGACCACCGGGCGGGCCTGGGTGCCCAGGTGCACCAGGACCTCCGAGCCCAAGGCCTCGACGAGCCGGACCTCGCCGCGCAGCGTGCCGCCCTCGGGCGTGTCGGCATCGGCCATGAAGCAGTGCTCGGGGCGGATGCCGGCTGCGACCCTGCCGCCGATCTTGTCGCGCACCCGCGGATACTCGGCGAGGGCGTCGTCAGGCACCTCGAGCGACTGCTCGCCCACCCGCAGGATCGGGTTGCCGCCGGGGTTGTTGTCGAGGTCAGCCTCCATGAGGTTCATCGACGGCGAGCCGATGAAGCCGGCCACGAACAGGTTGTCTGGCTTGTCGTAGAGCCGCTGGGGCGCCTCGGCCTGCTGGAGGATGCCCTTCTTGAGCACCGCGACGCGGTCACCCATCGTCATGGCCTCGACCTGGTCATGGGGGACGTAGATGGTCGTGACCCCCAGGTTCCGCTGGAGCTGGGCGATCTCGGAGCGCATCTGCACCCGCAGCTTGGCGTCGAGGTTCGACAGCGGCTCGTCCATCAGGAAGGCCTGCGGGTTGCGCACGATGGCGCGCCCCATCGCCACTCGCTGGCGCTGGCCGCCCGAGAGGGCCTTGGGCTTGCGCTCCAGGAACTCGCCCAGGTCGAGGATCTCGGCGGCCTCCTCGACCCGGCGATCGATCTCGTTCTTGTCGATCTTGGCGAGCTTGAGCGCGAAGCCCATGTTGTCGCGCACGCTCATGTGCGGGTACAGCGCATAGGACTGGAACACCATCGCGATGTCCCGCTCCTTCGGCGTCAGGTCGTTGACGACCTTCTCGCCGATGCGCAGCTCACCGCGGGAGATGTCCTCGAGTCCGGCGACCATGCGCAGGGCCGTGGACTTCCCGCAGCCGGATGGCCCCACGAGGATGACGAACTCGCCGTCGTCGATCTCGAGGTTGAGCTCCTTCACTGCTTCGGTGCCGTCTGGGAAGATCTTCCAAACGTTGTCGAAAACTACGGTGGCCATGCTTGTCACCTCGGCTCGACGGAGCGCTCCCCGCGGATGGTGCACGGGCGGTGGATCTGGCACAAGGGCCGGCCCGCCGTCACCGCGAGTCCGCGACGTTGGTCGGCGTCAGCGTAACGCATCCTGGCCGAGCGGAGAAGGCTCCGTGGGCACCATGGGCGGCCCTGTGGTCCCGCGATGTCGGAGACTGGTGGGGAGCGCGATCCGAGCCGGCGAGGTCGCGCCGGCGTCCATCACGGCCAGCAGGAGCTCGGCAGCCTGCCCGCCCACGCGATGCACGGGCTGGCTGACGGTGGTCAGGTCCCATGCGGGCGAGACGTCGTGGTCGTCCACGCCGATGACCGACAGGTCACCGGGCACCGCCAGCCCGCGCTGACGCGCGACCCGCAGGCACCCGAAGGCCATCTCGTCGGACATGGCCAGGATCGCGGTCGGCGGGTCGACGCGATCCAGCAGGGCCGTGGCGGCCTCGGCCCCGCCGGCCACCGAGAAGTTGCCGTCCACCTCGAGCGCCGGGTCGGGTGCGATGCCCGCGCAGGCGAGCGCCTCGTGGTAGCCACGGCGCCGCTCCTCGGGCACCGGGAAGTGCAGCGGATCCTCGCGGGCGTGGCCGATCAGGGCGATGCGGGTGTGGCCGAGCTCCAGCAGGTGGCTCGTGGCCGTGCGCCCGACCTCGACGTTGTCCACCAGGACGCAGGGCAGCGCCTCGGCCTCGGCGCCCACGACGACCGCCGGCAGGTCGTTGGCGGCGAGCTCTGCCTTCTGCGCCTCGGTGAGGGCGATGTCGACCACGATCAAGCCGTCCACGCGGCCTCGCAGCCGGGCGCCGGCAGCGAGGCGCTCGCGCCCCGCGGCGTCATCGACGGTCATCAGCAGCACGTCGAGGTCGCGCGCGGTGACCACGGCCTCCACCCCGGCGAGCACCTGCGAGAAGAACCACGGGCCGATGAGCGGCACTGCCACGCCCACGGTCCGGGTGTGCCCGGACGCCAGGCCCGCAGCGCGCGCATCGGCGACGTAGCCCAGCGTCGCGGCGGCCTCGAGCACACGCTCCCGCGTCGAGGGCGCCACGTTCGGGAGCCCTCGAAGCGCGCGGCTGACCGTCGCGACCGAGACGCCGGCGCGGTCGGCGACGTCACCGATGCTGGCGGGCATAGGCGTCCTTCACCGGCTCCTCGCCCCCGCAACCTACTGGCTCGCCGCTACGGGAAGCAAGCGTTTTCATGCCGGCTGCGCCAGGCCTGCGGACCCCGGGGTGCCGCGGAGTGCGATCAGCTTGACGCGGAGTGCGATCAGCTCGGCGCGGGCCGCGACAGCCCCTCGATCACGTGCGCGTCAGGCAGTGCCGCGAGCGCGCTCGGCGGGACCGCCAGCTTCAGGCGTCGGCTGCCGCCGCCGACCACCACCCGCGGCAGCGCCATGATCGGGGCGTCGATGAGCAGCGGGATCCCCTCGGGCAGCCCGAAGGGCGTGACCCCGTCGGACAGCATCCCGGTGACGGCGTAGGTCTCCTCGGGTGGGGCGAACGAGGCCTTGCGGACCCCCATCCACTTGCGCACCGTCTTGTTCACGTCGAGCTGGCGGGTGGCCTGCACCACGCACGCGACGTGGTGGCGCGGCTCGGTGCGGCTGGCCACCAGGATGCAGTTGCCCGACTCCTCGGGTGGTTCGTCGTAGCGCGCGCAGAAGTCCTCGGTGGCCGCGTGCGCCGGATCGATCCACAGGCGCTGATGCTCGGGGGCGTGCGCGGCGACCGCGTGCAGCACACGCGCCTCGATCGCGTCGGGGTCGGAGCCGGGCTCGGCGTCGAGGGCCCCGTTCGGGTCGGGGGAGGCGTCGCTCATGGGTCACGACCTCCTGTCCGCGGCGTCCACCACTGCGCGCCCAGCGTCGGTCAGCCCCAGCCCGGGCGTGAGGAGCCCGCGCTCCAGCAGCCGGTTCAGGTACGGCCGCACCAGCGGGTACGTCGAGTTCGTCAGCTGGGCGATCAGCTGGACCGTGGGAGCCATGTCGACCTGCTCGAAGCGTCGCACCGCTCGCAGCACCGCGAGCTCGTCCTGTGAGACGTCGGTCTGTGGCACGTCCGAGGCTCCTGTCCTGCTCGTGTGGGAGTCGCTCGACGCGGGATCGCGCGGCGTCCCTCCAGCGAGTGCCCGGGTGGGCGCGAGGCCGTCCGGACCGACGCGCGCTGGCCCGCCCGCGCTGCCGCCGAACCCTACTATGCACGCCGTCGCGCGCTGCCTGCGGCCGGTGGGTGTCGTGGTGGCCTGCGGGTGGCCGCGGCGCGGCGTGACGAGACGCTATGACGTGCCCCCGGCACGTGCCCCCGGCAGGACTCGAACCTGCGCACGCGGTTTAGGAGACCGCTGCTCTCTCCCCTGAGCTACGGGGGCGGGAC
>PWER01000042.1 GCA_003553565.1 Nitriliruptoria bacterium
AGCATCTCCTCGCTGGTGCGCACCACGATCGGCAGCATGATGATCGCCAGGGCGACCGCCCCGACGAAGGTGCCGAAGCCCAGGGTGGTGACCAGGACGGCGTACACCGCGAGGCCCACGAAGATGGAGGGCACGCCGGTCATCACGTCGGTGAACAGGCGCACGAGCTTGGCGAACGCGCCGCGCCCGTGATCCACCAGGAACACCGCGGCGGCGATCCCGAGCGGGATCACCATGACTGCGGCGACCCCGGTCATGTAGAGGGTGCCGACGATGCCATGGGCGTAGCCGCCGCCGGTCTCGCGATACGACAGGGGCTCCACCTGGGTGAGGAACGACCCGATGCCGTGCAGGCTCGGTCCGAGCGCCGCGCCGGACTGCACGGCCACCTGCCACAGGATGAGCGCCAGAGGCGTGGCTGCCAGCACCATCGCCACGCCCATCAGCGCGGCCATGCCGCGGCTCGTGGTGCGGCGTCGGCGCGCGCCGGGGCTGGGTTCGTGGATGCTCGCCGCCGGGCCGCGGGCGGGTGCGCGGGTGTCGAGGTCGGTGCTCATACCGAGGCATCTCCCGTGACGCGTCCCGAGCGCTGCACGATCAGCCGTGCGGCGACGTTGACGATCGTGGTCATGACGAACAAGGTGACGCCGAGGGCCAGCAGACCCCAGATCGCCTCCGGCGAGGCGGTGGCGTAGGTGTTGAAGATCACCGCGGTGATCGAGTCCCCGCCGAAGAACAGGCTCGAGCTCATGCGCTGGCTCGAGCCGATGGTGAACGCCACGACGATCGTCTCGCCCAGCGCGCGTCCCACGCCGAGCATCGTGCCGCCGACCAGGCCCGGGACCCCGCGCGGCACGATGACGGTGCGCATCACCTCCCAGCGGGTGGCGCCCATGGCGTAGGCGGCCAGCCGCTCGTCCACCGGGGTCTTGGCGAACGTCTCGCGCGTGACCGCGGTGATGATCGGCAGGATCATGATCGCCAGCATCAGCCCGGCCGACCAGTAGCTCAGGCGCTGCGCCGGGCCTTGGAACAGCGGGATCTCGCCCAGCGGCGAGGCCACGACCCACTGGGCGATGGGATCGGTGACGTTGGGCACGAACCAGAAGATCGCCACGATGGCGATGACGATGCTCGGCACCATCGCCAGCGTGTCGGTGAGGTAGGCCATCGGCTTGCGCAGCCACCGCGGGGCGACCTCGTTGATGAACAGCGCGACGGCCACGGCGATCGGCACGGCGAGCGCCACCGCGATCAGCGACACCTTGACGGTGCCGTAGATGAACGGCAGCGCGCCGTACTGGCCGGTGACCTCGGAGCGGGACTGCCCGGTGCTCCACAAGTCGCCGGTGAGGAAGCCGACGATCCCCTCGGCCTGGAAGATGGGGATCGCCTCGAGGGTCGTGCGACCCATCATCACGCCGAGGATCACCAGCACGCTGGCGGCGGCGACGATCGTCAGCCAGCGAAACAGCGGGTCGCCCAGGCGCGCGCGCCCGCGACCGCGCAGGCCGCTGGTCGCCGGATCGGGAGGTCGGGGATCGGTGGTGATAGACATCGGCGGTGGTTCCCTCCTCACTCGTGCGCCGACGCGCTGGCCGCGGTGGCCCGTGCGTCGGCGCGGCAGCCGCTGGGTCCCGGCGTGGCACGCGGCCGGGACCCCGCGGCGCGCTCACTGGGAGTCGATCCGCTCGACGACCTCGAGCACGCGGTCCTGGAAGTCGCCGGTGATGGGGCCGTACTGCAGGTCGCGGGCCAGCTCCTCGGCCTCCTCGGACTCCACGACCCAGGTCATGAAGTCCCGCAGGGAGTCGCCGACCCCGTCCTCGTAGCCGCACTCCCAGGCCAGCACCCAGTGGGTGCCCACGATCGGGAAGCCCTCGCCGCCGACGTCGAGGATGTCGTAGCGCATGTCCTCGGGGATGTCGTCGATGATCTCGTTGGGGCCCGCCGAGATCGAGTCGAGGGTCGGGTAGATCGCCTCGCCGTCGGCGTTGACCACCTCGGTGACCGGCATGTCGTTCTCGACTGCGTAGGCGTAGCTGACGTAGCCCACGCCGCCGGGCTGCTGCTGCACGCTGGCGGTCACGCCCTCGTTGCCGTTGCCGCCAACGGTGCCGGCCGCCCAGTCGATCTCGTCGCCGGCGCCGTACTCCTGCGACCAGGAGTCGACCTCGTGGTCGAGGTAGGTGGTGAAGATGTAGGTGGTGCCCGACCCGTCCGAGCGGTGCACCGCCACCAGCGGTGTGTCGGGGAGGGCGACGTCGGGGTTGAGCTCGGCGATGGCGGGGTCGTTCCACGTCTCGATCTCGGCGGAGAAGATGCCGGCGATCGCGTCGGCGTCGAGGACCAGCGCGTCCTGGCCGGCCTCCTCCAGCGCGGCGTCGAGGTCGGGGTCGTTGTAGGTGATCGGCACCGAGCCGAACGCGTCGGGGATGTGCAGCGCCTCGCAGCCGCGGATCTCCTGGGCGTCGGTGAGCTCCTCCTCGGTGAGGTAGCGCTCGCTGGAGCCGAAGTCGACCTGCTCGCCGAGGAACTGCTCCACGCCGCCGCCCGAGCCGATCGACTGGTAGTTCACCCCGACTCCCGGCTCGTTGTCGCGGGTCCACTCGAGCATCACCGGGGTGATGAAGGTGGCCCCGGCCCCCAGCAGGTCGGCGGTGTCCTCCTCGACGCCCACCTGGTCGTCCTCCTCGAGCAGCTCGTCGCCGGCGCTCCCGGCATCGCCGTCCTCGGCCGGGTCGTCCTGCTGCTCGGCGGCGTCCTCAGGGGTGACCGTCTCGCCCTCGCCGCCACAGGCGGCGGCCAGCAGGGCCACCGCGGCCAGTGCGGCCAGCAGCCACACGGTTCGCAACCTCGTCATCGCGTGCTCCTCTGCGTCCGTCGAGATCAGCGGCCGGCAGCGAGCCGGCGCGGGGCGCGTGGTCGGGCACCGGTTGGGCCCGTCGGGTTCGCTCCCCGCCGATTCGGACCGTAGGCAGCCCACATGGCCGGATCGCGTCGCGCACGTGAACGAGGGCTGAACGCTTGACGACGGCTCGGCGACGACTCGGCGAGGACTCGGCGACGACCGAACCGTTCACTCTCCCGACACCTGGCTGTGGCACAGTCCGATCCAGAGAAGGCACGCCACGGCGCTGGTGGTCGAGCTGGTGCGTGGTCAGGCCGCTGCCCGCTGCGCTCGAGGAGGAGCCCGCGTGACGACGGATCCCACTGCCGACGTGCTGTTCGTGTGCGTGCACAACGCCGGGCGCTCGCGCATGGCCGAGGCGCTGTTCAACCGCGCGGCGCAGGGGCGCTACACCGCCGCCTCGGCCGGGACCGAGCCGGCGTCGCGCCCCCACCCCGAGGTGGTCGCGGCCATGGCCGAGCTCGGCGTGACCGTCCCCGAGCGCCCCGGCCGCCTGCTGTCCCCCGAGCTCGCCGACGCCGCGACGAGGCTCGTGTCCATGGGCTGCAACGTCGAGGACGCCTGCCCGGCCACCACCACGCCCATGGAGGACTGGGCGCTGTCGGACCCGAAGGGTCAGGACATGGACACCGTGCGCGCCATCCGCGACGACATCGCCAAACGCGTCGACGCTCTGCTCGAGGAGCTGGACGCCCGCGCCGAGACCGCTGCCCAGCAGCGACCCTCCGATCGGTAGCGCCCCCGCCGGCCGACGCCGCTCGACCTCGACCCTGGACCCATTGCCATGCCGAAGATCCTCGTCGTCGATGACGAGCCGTCGCTGACCGAGGCCCTGTCCTACGCGCTGGTCGCCGAGGGCTTCGAGGTGGTCACCGCCGCCGACGGCGAGGAGGCGCTGCGCCTGCTCGACCGCGAGCACCCCGACCTCGTCCTGCTGGATCTGATGCTGCCGCGCGTGTCCGGCACGGAGGTGTGCCGGCGGGTGCGGCGCGACAGCGACCTGCCGATCATCATGCTCACCGCCAAGGACAGCGAGGTCGACACCGTGCTGGGCCTGGAGCTCGGCGCGGACGACTACGTGACCAAGCCGTTCTCGATGCGCGAGCTCACCGCCCGAGTGCGCGCGGTGCTGCGCCGCGGCGAGGCCCGCGAGGACGACGATGACGCGCTGCACGCCGGCGAGCTGCGCCTGGATCCCGAGCGCCACGAGACCCACCTGGGCGACCGCCCTGTCGAGCTGCCGCCCAAGGAGTTCGCGCTGCTCGAGCTGCTGGTGCGCAACGCCGGGCGCGTGCTCACCCGCGACGTGCTGATCGACCGCGTGTGGGGACCCGACTACGTCGGCGACACCAAGACCCTCGACGTGCACATCAAGCGGCTGCGCGGGCGGCTCGAGCGCGACCCTCACGACCCCGAGCTGATCGTCACGGTCCGCGGGGTCGGCTACAAGCTCATCGACGGGGCCTGACCGTGCTGGGCGCTGTCCTGCTGGCCGCTGCGCCCCCGATGGCCATGCCCTGGTGGGCTGCGGTCGGGCTGGCGGCGCTGGCTGCCGCGATCACGGGGGTCGTCGCGGCGGTGGTGCTGCGCCGCCGCGAGCGCGCGGTGCGTGCCGAAGCCGACCGGCGGGTCCAGGAGCGCGTGAGTGCGCTGGCCGAGGAGCGCCACCGCGTCGAGCGTCTGCTCGCGAGCCTGCCGGTGGGCGTGCTGCTGTTCGACGGCGGGCTGCGGTTCGCCAACGCCGAGGCGCGCGCGCTGCTCGGGCTCCACGGCTCCGGCAGCGTCGCGTCGTCGTCGGGTCCTGGCCTGTCGCCCGAGGACGTCCTGGGCTCCCAGGAGCTCGCCGAGGTCGTGGCGCGCGCGGCCGGCGAGGCCGTCACCGCCGAGACCTCGGTCGATCTCGGCGAGCGTCACCTGCGGGCCCGCGCCACCCGGACCGCCAGCGGCGAGGTGGCGCTGGTCCTCAGCGACCTCACCGAGCTCAAGCGCGCCGCGTCGATCCGACGGGACTTCGTCCTCAACGCCTCGCACGAGCTCAAGACGCCCGCGGCCAGCGTCCAGGCCCTGTCGGAGTCGCTGGCGCTCGCGCTGCACCGCGACCCTGCCCGCGCCGACGCCATGCTCGGGTCGCTGCAGCGCGAGGCCGAGCGCCTCGGGCAGATGGTGCGCGATCTGCTCGATCTCGCACGCCTCGAGGAACCCGAGGTGACCCACGGCCTCGAGGAGGTCGACGTCGCCGAGATCGCCCGGCGTGCCTGCGAGCGCGTCGCCGACCGCGCCGCCGACCGCGACCTGTCGGTGCGCTGCCACGCTGACCAGCCGGCGCGGGTGAAGGCGCTGGCGCGCGACGTCCGGTTGATCGCCACCAACCTCGTCGACAACGCCGTGGCCTACAACCGTCCCGGAGGCAGCGTCGAGGTGCGCGTGACCGCCGAGCCGGCCGCCGTGCTGCTCGAGGTCGCCGACACCGGCATCGGCATCCCGCAGGCCGAGCAGGCCCGCATCTTCGAGCGCTTCTACCGCGCCGACAAGCACCGCAGCCGCCGCGCCGGCGGGACCGGGCTGGGCCTCGCCCTGGTGCGTCACGCCGTGCAACGCCACGGCGGCACGGTGGCGCTCGACTCGCAGCCGGGGGAGGGGACCCGCTTCCGGGTGCGCCTGCCCTCGGACCCGGTGCGCTAGCGCGTCGCGTCGAGCTGCTCGGCCGCGGCGGCCGGGCGGTCGCTGGGCCGCTGGCCGCCCGCCGTGCCCAGCCGCACCCACTCCGCCGACCCGCCGACCCGCCGACGATTGGGTGCGCCTGGGCACACATGGGGTGGCCGATGCACCCAGTCCGAGGGCGCGCGGCGTACTGGGTGCGGCTGGGCGCGCGGGCTCGGTCGGTGGCCGGCGTCTGGGTGCGGATCGGACGTTATGTGTGTCGATTCGCACCCAGTCCGAAGGCGCGCCGGCTATCGGGTGCGTTGAGACGTACATGCGTTGCCTGATGCACCCAGTCCGACTGCGCGTCTCCTAACGGGTGCGCCGGGGCACATATGTGGTGGCCGATGCACCCGGTCCGAGGGCGCGCGGCGTACTGGGTGCGGCTGGGCGTGCGGGCTCGGTCGGTGGCCGGCGTCTGGGTGCGGATCGGACGTTATGTGTGTCGATTCGCACCCAGTCCGAGGGCGCGCCTCCTATTGGGTGCGTTGAGACGCACGAGCGACCGGGCTCGACCCGGTTCGACCGGGCTCGACCCGGCTCGACCCGGCTCGACCCCGCGCGGCGCCTACACTGCCGGCTCGCATGGACCCTGCATCGCACCCCGCCGAGGACCCCGCCCAGGCGCCCGACCTCACGCGGCGCAGCGGCAAGACCAAGCGCGCCCCGGTCATCCTCGAGGCGCTGCACGAGGCCTACGAGGGCGGCCACGTCGAGCTCGACTGGGAGACCCCCTTCCAGCTGCTGGTGGCCACGATCCTGTCGGCCCAGTCGACCGACAAGAAGGTCAACCAGATCACGCCGACGCTGTTCGCCCGCCACCCCGGGCCCGAGGGGATCGCCGCAGCCGACGAGGCCGCGCTGGAGGAGCTGCTGCGCCCCACCGGCTTCTACCGGCAGAAGACCAAGGCGCTCAAGGGTGTGGCGGCAGCCCTGCTGGAGCATCACGGCGGCGAGGTCCCCGCCACCATGGCCGAGCTCGTCGCGCTGCCTGGCGTGGCGCGCA
>PWER01000064.1 GCA_003553565.1 Nitriliruptoria bacterium
ACACTATTATGATGCGGTATCTATTGCTTGTTCTGAGGGTGAAATTGTTAATCCTCTTATATGCTTGTATCGGAAACGAAATATCTCAACCGGTGATTACCAACAGACCAAAGGGGCACGATCTAAAAAACTAATTCCGACCGGGAAATTATTCGGGTTGAGAAAGTTTGATCTTATTGAGACTCCGAAAGGTACAGGATTCGTGAAGGGTAAGAGAGGTACGGGATTTTTTTCAATTAGTGATCTTGATGGAACAGCAATACATAATTCCGTGAACGTGAAAAAGAATTGCAGAAGATTGTCTGCAAGAACATCAACATTAACAATAAAGGAGGATACCGCGCTTTCCTCCCACGGCTAAAGCCGTGGGTTTCCAGCGCGAGATTATCATGAAAATGGCGAAGAAAAATAAAGAAGAAACGATGGACCGAACCGCAAGTGATTTATTGGATACGTTCAGCGATCCAGAAGTTCAAGAAGATGTAGAGAAGGTTAAGCATTCCGATCCTATGGATATGCTTAGGAACGATATTCTTACCTTTTTCCAGACACATATGGAGCGTATTCGTAAGCAGGAAACTCTAAGGAATAGCGTGCAGGAAAAACTGCATAATATGATCGAGTCCGATGAGCTTTCATTTGATCAGCTTATGAGAGTGTTTTCCATGGTGTCCAAGGAAGAGAATACAGCGGCTGAAAGCATTATAAGCTTGTTTCGGCCTGTGCCCGGAGCCGGTTCCTTACTTGCAAATAGCTTGGGTCAGGATAAAAAGGATGATGAGATAGATAATGTGTATAAGAATCTTACCTCCGAACAGATCAGAAGTATTGATCATCTTTATCGCGCTATTCAGTCAGAACATGGCGAAGGCGGGGAATGACGGATTTACAAGAATTACATCTAAAGGCTTTACAGAAATATGGTAATAGATGTATACTCTATTCACAGCTTCCTGAAGAATTAAAGGATGCGCTGGAGAGGTATGCAGATTTTCTTTTTGATACTATTGATATGGCGCACATATTAGGAAGGGGAGCTTATCCACATTTAAGGCTTGACATTGATAATGTGGTTATGTTAAATAGGTATAGTCATACAATGTTAGATCAATACAGGCATCCGATAACCGGAAAGATGCAGAATAAAGAGACTGCCCTAGAGTGGTGGAAGTACATTGTGGGAAACGAACAGTTTTATAGACTAATGGAGAAGTCAAATGGCAGATGATGATCAAAAATATCTTGACAAAGAAGTCAAAGCACTAATGAAGAATATTCGAAAAAAGTATGGAGAAGAAGCGATTCTTGATCCAGATTCAGATTCGTATGCTCGAAGAATTCCCAGGTTTTCTATTAAGAGTCCGGCGATAGCTGATGTATTTGGGCCTAACCCGGTAGAAGGTGGATTGCCTCGTGGACGAATGATCGAAGTGTTTGGACCCGAAGGTAGTGGGAAAACATCCCTTTCTATGTATTTGGCCGCTAATGTACAAAATCAGGATGTAGTATATACAGATAAGACCGGAAAGCAGAGAACCCGAAAAGGGGTTATCGCGTATATTGATGCTGAACACGCTATCGATAAAGAATATGCAAGTACCTTTGGGCTGGATATGGATAAGGTGCTTCTATCGCAGCCTTCTTCTGGAGAGGAAGCGTTAAATATTCTTGAGGAATTGGTTGAAAGTAAACTTGTCGATATGATTATCGTCGATTCTGTTTCCGCTCTTACTCCACAGGCTGAGATTGAAGGGGAAATGGGAGATCAGCAAATGGGGTTGCAAGCGAGGCTTATGGGAAAAGCTTGTAGAAAACTAACTGCATCAATCTCTCATTCTATGGCGTCAGTATTGTGGATAAACCAAATAAGGATGACTATGGCTTCTTACGGCAATCCCGAAACAACTGGAGGGGGCAAGGCTCTTAAATTCTTCACCAGTGTTCGCCTTGAAGTACGCAAGATAGAATTTGTTACTAAGAAGAATGAGATTGTCGGAATGAAGTCTCGAATAAAAGCGGTGAAAAATAAGACCGCTCCTCCTATGAAGAAAAAGGAAATAACTATGACCTTCGGTAAGGGGTTTGAAGATACTAGGGAATGGGTAGATTATGCGGTAAGCCTAGGAGTTATTGTTCAGGGTGGTCCATACTATACCTTGCCAGACGGTAATAAATTTCAAGGTAAGGATGCGGTGTATGCTCATGTTGAAAGTGATGATGGAACTGTTTTGTCTGAGCTTAAGGAAAAAATTCGGGAGCGAATTGTTCCAGCTAATGCACGAGAGGAAATTGAACCTGAAGAAGAATCAAATGATGCTAAACAAAATTCAAGCGATGTAGATGAGTTTGAAAAAGAAGTAGAAGAAGAAGTAACGATAGGCGTGTAAAGGAAGGCGTATGCTGTTTAAACGATTAGAGCTAAAGAACTTTAGGATGGTTAAGGATTTTTCCTATGAATTTGGGAATCCAGAGTTTCTTCTCATTGACGGGAGAAACGGTCAAGGAAAGTCTACGGTGAATCAAGCCATTCAGATGGCATTGTTTAATGATTATATAGGCTCTTTTGATGATTACATTAACTGGGATCATGATAAGGCGTCGATAGATTTTGAGTTTGAGCATAATGGAACTTCTTACAATGTCTCTATGGCTCTTACACGGGGAAAGGGCAGCGAGAGAGTATTAACAGATAGGTCTACGGGAAAGACCTATAAAAATAAGAATGCGGTAGATCAGCTTGTATCTTTCGGGGTTACTTCGCAGATGAAGGCTGCGATGATTATGAAAGAGCAAGAGGTAACAGTTGTTGATACAAGCCCAGCACAGAGACGGGACTTGCTTCAATCTACGTATCAGGAAATATTCGATCCTATCAATGCTTCTATTGAGGAAGCTAAAAATGAGGTAAAAGAGCATAAGGATAATGTAGATAAGCTATCGGATAAGAAGCAAGAGATTGAAAGTAGAGAGTATGAGGAAAAGTCTTTTGAGCGGCTTCCGTTCTCTGAGAGTGAGTATAGCCGAATTAAAGATGAAGTTGGTTCTTTAGAAGATGCTAAAGATAGCTTGCTTAAAGAAGAATCTCGTATTGAAGAGAAGAAAGCTCAGAAGAAAGAGCTTGAAAGGGAGATAGATTATAAGCGAAGGCAACTTCTTAAGTCAAAAGATGATCTTGCTAAGGATGAAGCGGAGTATGAGAAAAAGAACTCTGAATTATCCTCGATAGATGTTGAAAAGGAAATATCTGAGTATGTTAAAGAGCTTTCTGAAAGTGTAGAGTCTCTAGAAGGTGAGTTAGCGGGCATTGAGGATTTAGAGGAAAAGAGTTTAGATAATTCCTTTGATGAACAGGAACTTTCAAAATGTACTGAATCTCGAATAAACACTGAATCACGGTTAGATGCTATAGATCATAAGATAGGTCTTATCGATCAGGGAGCTTGTCCAGAATGCGGGCGTCCATGGGAAGATCATGATAAAGAAAAGATTCAGAGTGAAAGAGAAGCTATTGCTAAGGAGCTTGCTGAACTTCAAGAGAAGGAACGCCAATTAAAGAAAGAGCGAGACAGGATAGCTGAAGAGAATAAAGATATTGAGAGGCATAATCGTAGGGTATCTGAAAACCGACAAAGGATTGAACACCTAAAAAAGCAGATTGAAGATAAGAAGGAATCCAACCGGCGTCTTATAGATGAACGACGAAAGAGCATAGAGTCTAAAATAGAGTCTATTAAGGAATCGGCGAAATCTCTTGGAAACAGTATTTCTGCTTTTAAGCAGTTTATTGAGAATGCTGAAAAGGAAGTAGCTGATAAAGAGGCTTCGCTTAACGAATATGATGACTCTGAGATAGAAGGCCGCATACAAGACATTAATGAGAAAATACGTAGTACTCGTGAGAGCATAAAAGAGCTTAACGATAAGCTTCAAGATTTTGATGATACCGTTAGACGGAACAGGGAAATTGAACAGTGGAATAAGTCTATAGAAGAAAAGCGGCAGCGGGATGAAAAGGAAATAGAGGATACCCAGTCTCAAATTGAATCTGTAGAGAAGAAAAGAGAGATAGCAAAGGAAGCTATAACCACGCTACAGAAACTTAGTGTATTCTCGCTTCAAGAGATTATGAGTACCCTGCAGAATTATGCCCAAGAGTTTATTGATAAGGTATATGATGGTCGGCATAGCTTGTACTTTGAAGAAAAGAATGATAAGCTGATGCTTCTATATGGGCCGCGTAAGCAGGATGTGAAAACTGCAAGCGGATATGAGAGGAAGGTGTTTTCTCTTGCATATAAGTATGCGTTTGGTAAGGGGTTTGGAATTGAGTCAATCATTCTTGATGAGCCGGACAGTCAAGCTGATACCGAGTATAGTAAGAATCTGTTCTACCTTCTCGCAGAGTTGATTGAAGAGGGGGTCTATTCACAGATAATGCTTGTAACACATAAAGATGATCTAAAACAGATGCTTAAGTCCGAGCATGATATCTCGACGGTAACTTTCAATCAGGGAGAAGCTATTTAACCTTTTTGAGATTTCGAGGCACTTAGACTATTAGGCATACCTGTTCGCAAAAATCCGTACTCATTGAAAGTGAAGTGTAGTTTTGCTGTACGGGAAACGTATCGATAAGGAAAATTTATGAAGTTCGAAACAGAAATGTCAAGGAATATTTTTGATTCCAAGTACAAGCTATCAGAAGGTGATGTTCCAGAAGATCGTGTCACGTCGGTAGTTAGTAGATATTATCCAGAGCTGGCTGAAGAGATTAAAGAGACAATAGTAAATAAGTGGGTAGGCTTAGGGGGAGGAATATGGAGAAGTGCAGAGAATCCAAGTAAGAATGTATCATCTATAAACTGTACTACCTTAGATCAGCCGGAGGATACTCTAGAGTCTATAAGTGATGCATGGTATTGGTGGGCTAAGTTTGCCGCATATGGGCAAGGTGAAGGAGTTGATCTTTCTAAACTTCGACCGAAGGATTCACTTGTTCACAATAGCTCAAAGAAATCTACTGGACCGGTTTCTTTTATGCATACCTTTGACGGTGTGCTTAGTACTATCGCACAACAGGGAAGGCGTGGTGCTTCTCTTATCTCCCTCAATATAAATCATCCCGATATTCCAGACTTTATTACTGTGAAGGATCAGGAGGGTGTTCTTGAATCTGCTAACATAAGCATTCATATTACCGATGAGTTTATGGAAGCGGTGAAGGAAGAAAGAGATTGGGAGTTTACCTTTACAAATGAGTATGAAACAATCACACGTAAATATAACGCGAAGGAGTTGTTTAAGTTTTTAGCTGAACATGCATGGGGAAGTGGAGACCCTGGAGTACAATATATAGACACTGTTCGTAAGTATAGCAATAGTGATTATTTGGGGTACGACGTTGTTTCGACGAACGCCTGCTCATTCGTAGGAGATACACTAGTAACCACTAAGGAGGGTATTTTTCCTATTGAAGACCTAGTAGGAAAAGAAGTTACAATATTTGATGGAAATGAATGGATAGAAAATTCTGGATTTGAAGTAACTGGCTATAATCAAGATATTTATCGAGTTACTTTACAGAATGGTGTGTACTTTGACACTACTGAACAACATAGATTTTTTACTGAAAGCGGAGAAGAAAAAAGAACATATGAGCTTAATGTAGGTGATAAACTAGAATACAATTTAGAGCAGGCTCAGTTTGAAGGAACGAAACATGAGAGTGGAGCCTATCTAAAAGGGTTTCTTTTAGGAGACGGGAACATACATGATGAAGGATTTTCAAATGGACCTCGACCTCAATTATGGCTTTATGAGCCAAAGTATTGTTGCTTTTCTAGAATTAAAAGTTCCTTTGAAGAAATGGTGCAGAACTACGATGCAAAAAATTTGTCAACTACTTGTGAACTAAAAGAGTTTGAATCTTCTGGAAGTTCAAGAGGAAACATAACAGGATTAACTTCGGTAGAGAGGGATACGCTGTATAAGTGGTGTGATGAATACAAGTATCAGTTACCGAGGGAAGTGTTTAATTGGGATAATCCATCTAAGCTCAATTTAATTGCAGGGTTGTTTGATGCAGACGGTACAAGCCTTAATAACGATAAAGGCTATAGGTATCAGATTTCTTCGATTCACAAGGATTTTTTAATTGATGTTGTAAGGTTACTCTCTACGATAGGAGTATACGGAAGGGTTGCTCAGTCAAAAGAAGAAGGGACTTCAGTTATATGGGGGAGTGAGTATAATACAAAATCAGTGTACCGTCTTACAATTCCCCAAAGAAGCGCTATTCAGCTTTCTAAGAAAGTATCCTTTGAGCGGTTGACTGATTTTAGTGACAGGGTTATTAAGAGGGAATCCTCTTTTCAATATAACAAGGTTGTTTCTATTGAAAAGCTAGAGCAAAAGGCAGAAAAAGTATACTGCACACATGTGGATTCTACATCCAAGTTTATGGTTAACTCCGGTATTATTACGGGGAATAGTGAACAGTGGCTTGATGCTCATAATGTATGCCTTCTCTCAAGCATAAACTTAGCTAAGTTCCATGAGTATGGAATGGAAGGATATAAAAGACTTATCTATCTTATGATTCATCTGCTTGATG
>PWER01000134.1 GCA_003553565.1 Nitriliruptoria bacterium
CGACGCCGCGCTCAAGTCGCGAGCGGTGCGTTCCGAGACTCTGCGTGAGGCCAGTCTCGGCTCGAGCGGCCTGTCGTCGCGATCAAGGAGGTTGGGATGTCACGCGCTGCCACCGTCGCCAGTGCTGCGCCGACGCGGCTGCTGGCGCTGCTGCTGGCGAGTGCGCTGCTGGCCATGGGCGTGCTCACCGCCGTCGCCGCCGCCGACGAGGAGCCGGACGGCGATGAGAGCGGCAACGACCAGCACGACGAGGAGGACGAGGAGACAGAGGAGGACGAGGAGACAGAGAAGGACGAGGAGGACGAGGAGGCGAACGGCGACGGGGAAGACGGCGCAGACGAGGACGACGAGGCCGAGGCCGAGGCCGAGGTCGTGCGCATCTCGGGTCCGAACCGGTTCGCCACCTCCGCCGCGCTCAGCGCCCACCTGCACGAGGACGCCGACGTCGTCTACATCGCCACCTCCCACACCTACCCGGACTCGCTCACCGGCGCGGTAGCCGCAGCCAACGACGAGGCACCGCTGCTGCTGACCCCGCCGGGGACGCTCCAGGGTCCGATCGAAGCCGAGCTCGAGCGGCTCGACCCCGACGAGGTCCGCGTGCTGGGCGGCGAGGGCGCCGTGGCGCGACCGGTGATCGACGACATCGCGCAGGTCACCAGGTCCGAGGTCGAGGTCGAGCGTGTCGCCGGCGACGACCGCTACCACACCGCGGTGATGATCAGCCAGGAGCTGTTCGGCGACGATGCCGAGGACGACGAGGACGGCAACGACAACGGTGACGACGGTGAGGGCAACGGCGACGAGTCGCTCGCCGACACCGTGTACCTCGCCACCGGCGAGGGCTATGCCGACGCGCTGGTGGGCGCGCCGGCTGCGGTGGCTGACGAGGCCCCGCTGCTGCTGACCAAGACCGACGAGCTCTCCGAGGTCACGGCCGGGGAGCTGGATCGGCTGGACCCGGACGAGCTGATCGTGCTGGGCGGCGACAGCGCGCTCTCCGAGGACGTCGCCGACGAGGCCGCCGACGTCGCCGACGCCGAGGTCGAGCGCCTTGAGGGCGAGGACCGCTTTGGCACCGCCGTCGCCGTCAGCCGGCATCTCGTGGAGGAGGACGGCGAGGCGGAGTCGGTCACCATGGCCACCGGCGTGGGCTGGGCCGACGCGGTCGGCGGCGCCGCCGCTGCCGGCGCCGAGGGCGAGCCGGCCCTGCTGGTCACCCCGGGGCAGGTGCCCGAGGAGGTCGCCGACGAGCTGCAGCGGCTCGACCCGCAGCTCGTGCGGGTCCTCGGCGGCCCCTCGGCGATCACCACACGCGTCAAGGACGCGATCACCGACGTGCTCGACGAGTGACCGGGTCGGGGCGGGTTGGCTCGCCCAAAGGGCGCGGCTCCGGCAGCGTCGCCTGGCTTCAGGCGCGGGCGGCGCTGCCGTAGACCTCGCGCATCCGCGGCGCGGCCGGCGCGAAGCGGGCGGCGGCGTCCAGGGCAGCGCGCATGGTGCTGTGGGAAGCGCGGCCGGTGCCGGCGATGTCGAACGCGGTTCCGTGATCGACCGAGGTGCGCAGGATCGGCAGCCCGGTGGTCACCGAGACGGTGGTGTCGAAGTCCCAGGTCTTCGCGGCGATGTGGCCCTGGTCGTGGAACTGCGACAGCACCCCGTCGAAGCGGCCCTGGAGGCCCTGGTGGAACACGCTGTCGGCGGGCACCGGGCCGCTGACGCGCAGCCCCGCGGCCCGCGCCTCCTCGCAGGCCGGCCCGATGGCGTCGAGCTCCTCGCGGCCGAACGAGCCACCCTCGCCGCCGTGCGGGTTGAGCGCGGCGACGGCCAGGTGCGGCTGGTCGTGACCGATGACCTCCAGCGCGGTCACCGACTCCCGGATCGCGTAGCCGACGCGCTCGGCGGTGATCTGCTCGATCGCTTCCCGCAACGACATGTGGCGGGTGCTGAAGAAGATCTTGAGGTCGTCGACGACGAACATCGTCGAGGACCGGTCGCTGCCGGTGAGTGCCCCGAGCAGCTCGGTGTGGCCCAGATGCGACGAGCCGGCTGCCCAGATCGCCTCCTTGTTGATGGGGGCGGTGACCACTGCCGATACCACGCCGTCCAGGGCCAGCCGCGTCGCGGTCTCGATCGCCTCGAGCGCGGCCCTGCCGGCGATCGCCGAGACCTCCCCCCATGGGAGGTCGTCTCCGGACACGCCGAGGTCCAGCACGTCGACGGTGCCTGGCGTGAAGGCGGCCTCGTCGATGCCGCTGACAGGACGCACCTGGAGGTCGAGGTCGCACGCGGCGATCGCGCGGCGCATGGCCGCGGCGTCGCCGACCACCAGCGGGCGCGAGGTGGCGTCGGCGAGGGCGTCGGCGACGCTGCGCGCGACGATCTCCGGGCCGATGCCGGCAGGGTCTCCGACGGTCACAGCGATGGGTGGAGTGGTCATGGCGCAGTGCTCCTTGAGGCGATGCGGGCACGGGCGGCGGCGCGCAGCTCCTGCACACAGCGTGCGGCGGCATCGGGACCGCCGACCAGCCCACCTTTCGTGGCTACCAGCGTCTCCGCGAACGGCCCACCGCGCACCTGGCCCAGCACGGCGAGCGGCAGGATCTCCCGGTCGACGGTGAGGCCCTCGGACTCGAGCGCGGTCAGCGCCCCGGCGGTCACGTCGCCGCCGGTGAGGTAGAGGCCGGCGGCGCGGGAGCGGTCCAGCGCGCCACGCGCGGCGCGTCCCAGACCGGCGGCGATGCGGTCGGCGTCGGTGGGCCCCAAGGCGGTTCGGACGTCATCGGCGCTCGGGGCCGTGGCTGCGACGACCACGTCGACCTGGTCGCGCTCGGCCTCCGAGGCGAGCCGGCGGCCCAGCGCGTCGGCGTCGAGGTCGGTGACGTCCACCGGGACGAGTGCCACGCGCTGCTGGCGCTCCAGCGCCGCGAGCTGGCCTCGGGTCACCGACGTCACGCTGCCGAGCACCGCGAACACCACGCCGGGGTCAGCGCCGAGCATGCCGGCGGCATCCGCGTACGCGGCGGTGAACGGCCCGGGGTCGCAGGGCACCCAGTGGCGTCGCCGCTGCGTGGCCACGGCCACGGCCGCGTGGGCGATCGCGGTGAGGTCGCCATCGTCCACGGCGTCGGCGACGATGACATCGGCGTCGATCGACAGCGCCGCGACGAGGGCCTCACGGTCGCCTCGGACGGTGTCGATGTCGACCTCGGCGACCGAGCGCTCCAGCTGCTCGCGCAACAGCGACGCGACCCGCGAGATGCGCACCGGGCGTCGCGCGTCCGCGGCGGCCTCGCTCGCCGATACCGGCTGTCCCCCGACGAGCTGGACACCCCCGACGGTGGTACGTCCACCGTCGGGGTGCGCGGGGACCACCAGGGCCGCCGACGGCCGCCCCTGGTCACGTCGGGCGCGGAGCACCGCGTCGAGCTCGGCGCCGATGTTGCCCCGGAGGGTCGTGTCGATCCGCTTGGCCACGAGCGCCGCGTCGGGCAGCCGGTCCACGACCTCGCGGACCGCGAGCATCGCCTCCTGGGGATCGACGTGGCGCGACGAGGTGCTGACGACCGCCGCGCCCGCTGATGCCGGGCCGCGGTGGGCCGCAAGCGCCGCGAGGGCCTGGTCGGTGGCCGAGACCGTGACCGCCTCGACCCCGCGGGCCGCGAGCCGTCCGGCTGTCGCGTTGGCGCCGGTGTGGTCGTCGGCGACGACCAGCACCGGCAGCGACGAAGGGTGGGTCATTGGGCTAGAGGATCCATGCGGCGATGCTCAGGAACACGAACCCGACCGCCCACAGCACGGTGGTGATGCCGCTCCAACCCTTCAGGGCGGCGGTGCCCTCCAGCCCGGTGAACTTGGTGACCACCCAGAAGTACGAGTCGTTGAAGTAGCTGAAGAAGATGGACCCGATCAGCACGCCCAGCGCCGCGACCAGCGGGTCGAGGCCCAGACCGGGCAGCAGCGGCGCGGTCAGCGACGCGCCGGTGATCATGGCCACCGTCCCCGAGCCCTGCGCGAAGCGCACGAGGGTCGCCACCAGGAAGGGGATGATGTAGGCGGGGATGGGCATCTCCAGCACCGCGTTGGCCAGCGCGTCGCCGACGCCGGACTCCCGCAGTACCTCGCCCAGTGCGCCACCGGCGCCGGTGATGAGGATGATCAGCCCGGCCGCGGCCGCGCCGTCGCTCAGCCACCGCTGCACCTGCTTGCGGTCGGTGGCGGTCGGCACGAGCGTGTAGATCGCCAGCAGCGTCCCGAGGATCAGTGCCGTGACGGGGTTGCCGAGGAAGCCTGCCAACACGGCGAAGGGTGCGTCCTCGGCCAGGCCGCCGGCCTCGATCACGGCCTCGGTGACGGTGTTGCCCACGATGAGCACCAGGGGCACCAGCAGCGGCAGGAACGCGCGCAGCGCTCCCGGCGCCTGCTGCTTGAGCTCGGTCTGCTGCTGGGTGGCGGTGCCCCCGGCGGGACCGGTCTCCGCGGGCTCGCCGTGGTCGACCCGGTAGCGCACGTCGGGGTCGACCTGATCGTCGAGCTTCGGGCCGATCCAGCGCGCGAACAGCGCAACGGCGGGGACCATCGGGATCGAGATCAGCAGCCCGGCGATGATCAGGCGTCCGAGATCGACCTCGAGGATCCCCGCCACCGCGAGGGGGCCGGGAGTCGGCGGCACCATGTGGTGGGTGATGGTCATGCCGGCGCCAAGGGCCAGCGCGAGCGTGACGAACGAGCGCTTGGCGGTCCGCGCGAGCGAGCGCGCCAGCGGATGCATGATCACATAGCCCGAGTCGCAGAACACCGGGATCGACACGATCGTGCCGGTCCCGGTCAACGCCCATTCCTCGCGGCCGCGCCCGAAGATCCGGATGAACGCCTGGGCCAGCGAGTCGGCACCGCCCGAGACCTCCAGGAGCTTGCCGATCATCACACCCAGACCGATCACGATCCCGATCGCCGCGAGCGTGTTGCCGAACCCGGTGGTGATCGCCTCGATGGTCTCGCCGAGCGGCAGGCCGCTGATGATCCCGACGGCCATGCCCGCGATGAGCAGCGCCAGGAAGGCGCCCACTCGTGTGCGGATGATGAGGACGATGATCAGCGCGATGCCCACCAGCAACGCGCCGAGCGGCTGCAGCTCCATGGATCCCTCCTCGTGCTCTCGTGACGGCTCCGGTGGCCCGTTGCGCAGTCCACTGCACCGCATCGGCGATGCATCGCACGGACTGAGCGCCAATACAATCACAGCGTGCTCGTTGCGCGCAACATACGCTTCATGGTTGACTGAACTGTGCATACAGGTGCCCATGCGGCGAGACGAGGTCTCGTGGTGAGCGCCCCCCAGCGACGCCAACAGATCATGGTCGAGCTCGCCTCCGGCGAGGTCGACGTCCGCGCGCTGGCGCGACGGTTCTCGGTGTCGGAGTCGACGATCCGCCGCGACCTGCGCACGCTGTCGCGTGAGGGGCTCGCGCGCCGAACCTACGGAGGGGCCCTGGCGGCGCGGCCCGTGGAGCCGACCCAGGAGCAGAAGCGTCAGCGTCACGTCGCGGCGAAGCAGGCGGTCGCTCGGTCCGCCGCCCGCGATGTCCAGCAGGGCGACACGCTGGTGCTGGATGCGGGCAGCACCACGGGGTTGCTGGCGTGGGAGCTGCGGCACCGCGAGGAGCTGACGGTGCTCACCAACGGCGTCAGCGTGCTGGATGCGCTTCGGGACCACCCTGGCATCCAGCTGGTCCTCACCGGTGGCACGCTGCGCCCGGTCAGCCAGAGCTTGCTGGGCCCGCTGGCCGAGCAGGCGCTCGCGCTGGTCACACCCGACCACGTGTTCGTCGGGGCGGACGGCATCGACCCCGAGCACGGCCTGAACTGCCCCTCGCTGCAGCACAGCGCTTGGAAGCGCAGCTTGCTGCAGCGGGGCAGGGTCGCGACGGTGCTGGCCGACGCCAGCAAGCTCGACGCCGCCCCGCACGACTGGTGGGCGCCCGTGCCAACTGGCGTGCGCCTGATCACCGACGCTGGGTGCACCGCGGCACAGCGCGCTCGGTTGGTCGAGGCCGGCTATGCCGTGACGATCGCTGGGGAGCCCGAGCCGGAGTGACCCGCCCACAGCGAGCCGCTCGACAAGAACCGGGGTCGTGCCTCAATCACACGCCCGAGACGATCCCGGGAGCATGTCCAGCATGCTCGACACAGCCCGCGACCAGCCAGCTAGCTGCCAGCGACGTGTTCCAGGCCAAGGCGCTCGACGAGGAAGGCGGCCACTGCGTCCTCGTCATGGTGGCCGATGTGGGTGGTCGCCACGCGCTTGACGGCAGGACGGGCGTTCGCGACGGCCACCGGCTCCCCCACAAGCGACAACCAGGTGACGTCGTTGTCCCCATCCCCCACGCCGAGACAGGCGTGAGGCTCGACACGCAGGCGTGCCAAGACCCGGTGCAAGGCCTCCGCCTTGCTGGCTCCCGCCGGAGCAGCCTCGAAGAAGGTGCTCATCGACCGCGTCATCTCGGGCAGTTCTCGCTCGAC
>PWER01000137.1 GCA_003553565.1 Nitriliruptoria bacterium
GGCGCCTGCTCGGAGGTGCGTCGCTAGGCGGTTGCGCAACGGTGGCCTGGCGACACACCTCTAGCGCCCACGCGACCGCACCCCCGCGACCCATGCACCGGCGAGCCCGATGGCGACGCTGTCTCCACCGGGCAGCACGGTGACCTCGGCGAACGCCCGTACCAGCAGACCACGGAGCGTGACCATGAGCGCGGACATGACGGACACACCGCTCGCGCCGGGGGCTGCAACCCAGGCTTGGGCTGGCAAGCCCCCTGGCAGTCCCCCTCGCTCACCTGACTCTGGGTTGCGACCCACGAGTCGCTGGCGTTCCCTCGGCTGCGCAGCCTGTTACACGCGGCGGCGTGCGACGTCGTCGACGCTGGCGCGCTCGAGCGGCTCGTCGCCGTCCACCAGGTGGATGCCGAGACGGTGCAGCGCCTCGCGGACCTCGGGGTCGTCGACCATCGGCGAGCTGTCGGCCTCCCACTCGGGGTCGTCGTAGGGCAGGTGGGCGCCGGCGGTGTCCAGCAGCGTGACGCCACGTTCGCCGCCGGTTGGGTCGTGGTGCAGCCCGTGGCGCAGCGCCCGCCAGCCGGCTCGCAGCAACGCCAGCGCCCACGCCTGGGATCGCGCACGGTCGGCGTCGGCCCACAGCGCCTGGGTGATCCCGAACCCGCGGGCGCCTGGCTCGGTGAGCGCTGCCGCAGCGGGTGCCCGCGAGGAGACGCGAATGCGTGCGACGCGCCGCGTGCGCAGCTCCTCGATCGGCAGCCCGCCGCGCCCGTAGGCCTGCAGCGCCTCGGCGACCGCGCCGGTGACCGACGTGGCGGTGTAGCACGCCCCATACACCGCCGGCACGTCGAACCGTCCGCAGGCGTGCGGGCGGTGCGGGTCCACCGAGGCGAACCACCACGGGCCACGGTCGGCGCGGTGCACACGACACAGGGCGTCGTCCACCCGTTCGCGTGGCAGCCCGGCCAGGGCTGCCGGCTCGGGCGGATCGTCCAACGGCATCAGGCAAGATCGCCGGCGAGCTGCTCGGCGAGGGCGACGACGCGGTCGCGGTCGCCCGCGCGCAGCGCAGCGATCGGCGCGCGGCCATCGAGCTGGGGGTTGGGCGCGGTCAGCCACGCGGCAACCGTCGACGGCGCCACGGTCTGGCCCACGGCGGCGACGACCTCGGCGACGCCATCGACGCGGCGACGACCGTCGAACTGCCACACCGGATACATCACCCGCCGGTCGCGTGTGGGCACGCGCACCAGCCCCGGATCCTTGGCCACCGCCTGTGGGCTCTTGCCCAGCAGCGCGGCAGTGTCGCGCTGGGTGAGCGCCGGGCCGATCTGCGCCCGCCAGGTCGCTGCCCAGTCGTCGCCGTCGGCGGCGTCGCGTTCCAGCAGCCGGTCGATCAGCGCGCGGATGTGGGGATGCGCACGCTCGTAGCGCTCGGCGACCGACGCGCGCTCGGCGGTAGCGACCATGACCGTCTCCCTTCATAGGGTCATCCCGCATCCCATGATGCGGCCCTGGAAGGTTACCACGGTTGATGGTGCGCCCCGGAGAGCGCCGCGCGGGTGGGACGACACCGGGCAACCGTGCCTGATCCCAGGTGCGCGCACGCCCGGTCTCGGCCGCCATGGCTGCGCCCGTTCACCAGGGTGCCGACAGATCAGCCAGCGACTGTGCGAACATACGGGCCAGCGCCGGCGCAGGGACGAGTGGAGGCGTTCCCAAGCGCCGCCGCGTCCTGAACCGCGATCCGGACGCTCCCGCCCAGCGTCAGGTGTCCGCCTACTCGGGGCAGCTCTCGACGACGCTCCACTCCGCCTCCTCCGCCTCCACGACTGGTTCGCCATCCGGCAGACCCGCCGCTGACCGACCACCGCCCCAGCCTTGATGCACCGTGATGCGGCGGGGACCACCAGCCATCGAACGCGCAACGGTCCACCACACACGAGGAGCCCCACAGTGACCTACACCCTGCAGATCCACCTGCCCGACGCGCCTAACGCCGCCGACCGCCGCGTGCGCGAGGCGCTGGCCACCGAGGGCTTCGGCATCCTCTCCGAGATCGACGTGCAAGCCGCCCTGCGCGACAAGCTCGGCGAGGACATCGGCGCCTACACCATCCTCGGCGCCTGCAACCCCGCCCTGGCCCGCCAGGCCATCGCCATCGATGCCGACATCGGCGCGGTGCTGCCCTGCAACGTCGTCGTCCGGGCCGGCGAGGCTGGCGGCACCGACGTGGTCGCTGGCGATCCCGAGACGATGCTCTCGCTGTCCGCCGGCGGGCTGGGCGACATCGCCGACGACGCCAAGGAGCGTCTCCAACGGGCGCTCGACGCGCTCGAGCAGGCGAGCCAGTGATCGCCGCCTGAACAGGCAGCCGACGGGCTTCGCGGTCGGTGTCCTGCGCAGAGGGTAGGAACCGCGCTCTGCGGTTGCTTCGCGGCTTCGCGTGCTTCGGCGCGCGGCCTTCCAGGCCCTGTGCGCCCACACCGAGCATCCGAGCATCGCGCCCCGAGCATCCGACCATCGCGCCCCGAGCATCCGACCATCGCGCCCAGACGAAGGGTCCGAAGCGGCGATGGGCGGAGCGATCGACGGGCGATCGGCGCGACCCAGGGAGCAGGCCCCTCGCCCTCACCGCGTCGGCAGCGGTTAGTCTGCGCCTCGGCGCTCCAGGGGACTGCCGAGGTTCCTCGCGCGACCTCCAGGCTCCCGATGCGGGGGCGCCGCGGCAGCGCGCAGTCCGCGGCGGGGCTTGCCGGGGCAGGGTTAAGTCGTCGTCAGTGCAGTCGACGGTGAGGCCTCAGAAGCACGTCGACCGCCGAGACGATGTCCGGAGACCGGAGCGATGACCGCTCGCAACGGGGACCGAGGGGATGCTGCGCAGCCTCTCGGGGGCTCTGCACCGGCGCGCGCGCACGATGCCCCGGCGTCGGGGCTCGACGACCTGGTCGTGTGGGTCGCCAACCGGCTGATGCCGGCGCGCCACGACACCGTGAGCGAGGCGATCGCCGACGTCCTCGCTGCGCTGCAGCGGTTCTTCGCCGTGGACACCGTCTTCCTGCGACGCAACGACTTCGAGCGTGGTCTGTCGGTCCTCATCGACGAGTGGCCCCGCCGCGAGCAGGTGCCCGACCCCGACCCCTTGGGCGAGGTGCCCTTCGACGCCGATCCGATCTGGCAGGCCGCTCGGTCGCTGCGCGAACCTTTCGTCATGCGCCCGCAGGACGCTGACGAGGAGTACCAGCGCCGCGTCCAGCAGGCGTCAGGGGTCGGTGACGTGTCGCTTGCCGTCGTGCCGCTGCACGAGGGCGAGGAGACCGTCGGCGTGCTCGGCCTGATCATGTTCGGTGACCGTCCGTGGACCGATGACGAGGTCGGCGCGCTCAGCGCGATCGCGTCGCTGCTGGCCCAAGCGCGAGCGCGCACCAACGCCGAGCAGCAGCTGGATCATCTGGCCCGCTTCGACGCGCTGACTGGGCTGGCCAACCGCCGGCTGCTGCTGCCCGAGGTCGAGCGCCGTCGCGCGGACCCGCGCAGCGAGTCGTTCGCGCTGGTGTTCATGGACCTGGACAACCACAAGCACGTCAACGACCTGCTGGGCAACCGCGCCGGCGACGAGGTGCTCGTCACCGTCGCCAAGCGGTTGGAGCAGCTGGTGCGCGGGAGCGACCTGGTGGCCCGCCTGGGCGACGACGAGTTCGTGGTCGTCCTCGACGGCATCACCGACGAGGATCGCGCCAAGCGCAGCGCCGAGCGCGTGCTCGCCGAGGCGACCGCGTCGGTGACGGTCGCCGACCACACGTTCCGTCCGACCGCCAGCGCCGGGATCGCGCTGTCCTCGAGCGCCGACAGCGTCGACGGGCTGCTGGCCAACGCCGACGTCGCGCTGCACCAGGCCAAGGCCGAGGGCCGCGACCGTGCGGTGGTCTTCGACGAGCTGCTGCGCTCCAACGAGGTGGCCCGCCGCGACCTGCAGCTCATGCTGCGCGCAGCGATCGACGAGCAGCAGCTCGAGCTGCACTACCAACCCGAGGTGGATCTGGCCACCGGGGAGGTGCTGGGCGTCGAGGCGCTCGTGCGCTGGAACCACCCTCACCGCGGGCTGCTCACGGCTGGGGCGTTCATCGAGGTCGCCGAGCGCTCGGGCATGATCGTCGACCTGGGGCGCTGGGCCGTGGCCGAGGCCAGCCGCCAGGACGCCGAGTGGCGCGCGCGCATGCCGCACCTGGCCACGGAGACGCGGGTGAACCTGTCGCCGCTGCAGCTGCGCGGGGGTGACGTGCTGCACACGCTCGCGGTGTGCCAGACCCACGGGGACGTGCGGGGCCGGCTGTCGCTGGAGATCACCGAGCACGCGGTGCTGCAGGACGTGGAGCAGGCCATCCGCGTGCTGCACGAGCTGCGCGCGCTGGGGGTCACGGTGGCCATCGACGACTTCGGCACCGGGCAGAGCTCGCTGTCCCAGCTCAAGCGCCTGCCGCTGGACTTCCTCAAGATCGACCGCAGCTTCGTGCGCGACCTCGGACGCGATCCCGCAGACCGCGCGCTCGTCGATGCCATGGCGGACCTGGCCAGGGCCTTCGACCTGGAGCTCATCGGGGAGGGGATCGAGACCCAGCGCCACGTCGACCAGCTGCTGGAGGTGGGCTGCCGCCGCGGGCAGGGGTTCCTGTTCGCCAAGCCCATGCCGGCGTGGGAGATGGAGCTGCTGCTGTGGCACGACGAGCGGCTGTTGCCGGTGCGCAGCGGCTGGTCGGCTTCCTAACTGTTTGATATCAGCCACTCGCTCTATGTAACGTCACCCCGGACACCGACTGGGGAGACGCGCTGTGCGGGCGCTGCGCTATGGGTCGTGCTTCACCGATCGCAGCTGCGGGCTGACCGTGGCCGGCCACCATCCGGCACAGGCGCCGGAGCTCTGGGCCCGCTACCTCGAGGGTGCGCGAGAGCGCTACCGCCAGATGGGGCTGGAGCACGTCGTGCGGGCCGAGACGATCGGCCACGGCCAGTCCACGCCGCTGTTCTGGGTCGTGTGGGACGCTGACCGCATCGTGGGTGGGCTGCGGATCCACGGTCCACTGCGGACCGCCGAGCAGGCCGCCGCGCTGGACGAGGTGGGCGTCGACCCCGGCCGTGCGGCGCTTGCCCACGCCATCGAGGAGCGTGCCGCCGAAGGCGTGCTGGAGCCCAAGGGCCTGTGGGTCACGCGGCGGCACCGGCACGCCGCGGCGATCAGCGCCGCCCTCGCGCGGTGTCACATCCACGCGCTGCACTGGCTGGGCGCGCGCTTTGGCCTCTGCACCGCAGCGGGCCACACCGAGCGGTTGATCCGCGCCTCGGGCGGGCGCCCCGATGCCACCGTGGGCAGCTTCATCTATCCCGACGATCGCTTCGTCAGCCAGGCGTTCTGGTGGGACCGTCAGCGCCTGGCGCTGGACGCGCAGGCGGCGCAGCTGGCGCTGCTCGGCGAGGAGCTCGACCAGCTGCGCGCCAGCTCCCGCTCGTGCGCCAGCCGCATGTCTGCGGGTGGTGTGCACGCGCCGGAGCACGCAGGCGTCGCGGCGGCCGCCACCGGTGATGGTGGTGGCGCGACCGAGTCCTGGCGGCCGGTCCTGATCCCCGACGATCGCAGCGCCGACGACCGGATCGCCGCGCTGCGCGCCGACCCGACCGTGACCGTGCAGGATCACCTGCCCATCCAGCAGCGCGAGCTGCTCGCCCTGCGCCCGGAGTGCCCCGAGCAGCTGAGGACCGAGACTCCCCGGTGGGCGTACTTCCCGTGGCGACGCACCGCGGTGCGCCTGCTTGGCCCCGCCGGCTTCCGGCGGCTGCGCCTCGACCGCAACCGCCACAAGATCACCCTGCCGGAGCAGGAGGAGCTGCTGGCGCGCACCATCGGCATCATCGGGCTGTCGGTGGGTCACGCCATCGCTCATGCGCTGGCGCTGGAGGGGCTCGCCGGCCGCCTCGTCCTCGCCGACTTCGACCGTCTGGAGCTGTCCAACCTCAACCGCGTCCCCGCCACGGTGCTCGACCTCGATGTGCCGAAGGTCGTGGTCGCAGCGCGACGCGTCGCCGAGCTCGACCCCTACCTCGACGTCGAGGTGTGGCCCGACGGGGTGGGGCGCGACACGCTCGACGCCTTCTGCGAGCAGGTCGATGTGGTGGTGGAGGAGTGCGACTCCCTGGACGTCAAGCTGCTGGTGCGCGAGGCGGCGCGTCGCCACCGCCGACCGGTGGTCATGGAGACCAGCGACCGCGGGCTGCTCGACATCGAGCGCTTCGACGCCGAGCCCGACCGGCCGGTGTTCCACGGCCTGGTGGACGACCTGTCCGCTGACGACCTCGGTGGGCTGCCGGCCCGCGAGAAGGCCGCGGGGGCGCTGCGGATCCTCGAGCCGGCGCAGCTCTCGGCGCGCCTGGCCGCCTCGCTGGCCGAGATCGAGGAGACCGTGACGACCTGGCCCCAGCTCGGCGGTGACGTGCTGCTGGGCGGGGCCACGGCCGCAGCGGCCGTGCGCGCGCTGGTGCGCGGCCCGCAGCCTCCCTCCGGACGCACCCGCATCGATCTGGACGCCCAGGTCGGCGACCTCGCGGACCCCCGCGACGCCGAGGAGCCCGATCGGGTCATCGACGTGCGCGTGTCGCGTGAGCCGCCGCCCGAGGATCCGCTGCTGGCGCTGGCCCACGCCGCTCACCAGGCGCCCTCGGGCGGCAACATGCAGCCGTGGCGGTTCGCGCTCGAGGATCAGCGGCTGCACCTGCGGCGGGGTGGGGGCGAGCAGGTGGCCCTGGACGTTGCCGGTCGCGGCACCGACGTCGCGCTGGGCGCCGCGCTGGAGAACGCGCGCATCGCCGCCAGCGCTCGGGGGGCGCTCGGACCGGTCCGGCTCCTGCCCGACCCGGCTGACCCCGACCTGATCGCCACGCTCGAGCTCGGCGAGGACCTCGACTCGGGCCGCGCGGCCCTGCACGACGCGATGCTGGCGCGTCACACCAACCGACGCCCTGGCTCACCACAGCCGCTCGGCGAGGGCGTGGGCGCCGGGCTGGAGCAGGCGGCCCGCAGCGCGGGCGCGCGGCTGCGGCTGCTCGAGGATCCGGCCGAGGTGGCGCGCTGCGCCGAGCTCATGAGCGCCTCGGACCGTCTGCGTTACCTCTCACCGTGGCTGCACGAGCAGCTGCTGGGGGAGCTGCGGTGGCCCGGGCACGACGACCTGTCGGTTGGGCTGGACGTGCGCACCCTCGAGCTCGACGCCGCCGAGCAGGCCATGCTGCAGGTGGCGCGTCGCCGCGACGTGACCGAGCAGCTGGCCTCGTGGGACGGTGGCGTCGCCCTCGGGCGCCTCACCCGCGACCGCGTCGCCAGCAGCAGCGCGATGGCGCTGATCACCGTCGATGACGCCCGCACCGTGAGCTACCTGCGCGGCGGCGCGGCCATGGAGCGCGTCTGGATCGCCGCCGAGCAGGCGGGCCTGGCCGTCCAGCCCGTCGCGCCGACCTCGCTGTACGCCGTCGAGCCGGTCGAGCACGCCCAGCTGGTGCCCGAGACGCTGCGAGCGCCGCTGCGCGAGGTGACCCACTGGCTGCGGGCGCTGTTCGGGCTGGTCGAGGGCGAGCAGACGGCGATGCTGCTGCGCCTGGCGCACGCACCGCCGGCCACGGTGCGCAGCGCCCGCCAACCGCTCGAGGCGGTGCTGCAACGGGCCGGCGACGCCGAACCGTCGCCGACCCGGCGCCGCCGCGTCCACGACGCCGCGAGCTGACCCCACGTGGTGGCGAGCGAGGGTCGCGGCTGACGGGCATGCTGCGGGGGATGCGCACGCCCACCGACGCGCTGGCCGAGCTGCTGGACTCCGACGAGGACCACGGGTGCGGCGACCTGCCAGCGACCGCCTGCGAGGAGGTCCCCGGCAACGCCGCCCGCATCGTCGGGGCGCAGACGCTGCAGAAGATCAGCGACAGCGTCGTGGACGCCAAGACCGTGCTGCCGTGGGTGCTGGGAGCGGTGGGCGCGCCCGCCTCACTGGCCGGGCTGCTCGTCCCGGTGCGCGAGTCCGGGTCGCTGCTGCCGCAGGCGAGCCTGGTGCCGCACGTGCGACGCATCGCCGTGCGCAAGCGCGTGTGGGTGGCCGGCGCCGGCGGGCAGGCCTTGGCCGCCGGCGCGATGGCCGCCGCGGTGCTCGGCACCGAGGGGGTGGTGGCCGGGGCGCTGGTGCTCGCCAGCCTGGCCGTCCTCGCCGTTGCGCGCTCACTGTCCTCGATCGCCTCCAAGGACGTGCTCGGTCGCACGATCCCCAAGGGGCAGCGCGGTCGCGTCAACGGTCTGGCCACGACCACCGCGGGAGCGGTGACGATCACGATGGGGGCGGCCCTCGCCCTGCTCGGTGGGCCTGGTGCGGGGGTCGGGCCGCTGGCGTCCCTGCTGGCCGCGGCGGCCGTGGTCTGGGTGGCGGCCGGGGTCGTGTTCGCGCGCGTGGCCGAGCCCGCCGGACCGACCGAGCCCGGCCCGCGGGAGCGGTGGTTGCGACGCTCGGTGGCCCTGCTGCGCGACGACGCCCCGTTTCGCCGCTACGTGCTGGCCCGCGCGCTGCTGCTCGTGACCGCGCTGAGCCCGCCGTTCCTGGTCAACCTCGCCAGCGCCCAGGTGGACGGCTCGCTGGGAGCGCTGGGACCGTTCGTGCTTGCGGCCGGCGTCGCCTCGCTGGTCGGTGGCTGGCTGTGGGGCGGGGTCGCCGACCGGTCCAGCCGGCTGGCGATGCAGCTAGGCGCCGGGGCAGCGTCGCTGGTGCTGCTGGTGCTGCTGGCTGCTCGCCAGGTCGAGGCGCTGGGTGAGACGCTGTGGCTGTACGTGGCTGCCTACCTCGCGCTCGCGCTGTGCCACACGGGCGCGCGCGTGGGGCGCAAGACCTACGTGGTGGACCTCGCCACTGGGGATGCGCGCACGGCCTATGTCGCGGTGTCCAACACCGCGATGGGGGTGCTGCTCCTGTTGACGGGGCTGATCAGCGCTGGGTTGGCCCAGCTCGGGGTGGAGGTCGCGCTCGGCTTCCTCGCGCTGCTCGGCATCGCCGGGGTCGTGGTCGCGCGTCGCCTGCCCGAGGTCACCGCCCGGACCTGAGGCGTTCTTGGCGGTCCAGATGGCGCAGCTGACCACTGGTTGATGGCGAATCAGTTCGTCGAGAAGTGGTGTAAACCGTTACTGCAGTGCGTGCAGAGCGCTGCTGGGAGACGTGTGAACGGTGTGTTCGCGGCCGCGGCAGCAGAGGGCTTGCGCGTGGCGGAGCCCGGTCTGGGTTGAATCGCGGCGCTGCGGTCTCGCCCGGGGGCGCCCGGGCGGGCGGCCGGCCACCGCCCGAGCCGCTCACCCACCCGCCCGCGCGGACTCCGCGCCACCGCTAGCCGCGGCGGCTGACCCGCACTTCGACGCGCCCGCCGGTGGGGTCGAGGTGCTCCAGATCCGGCAGCGGCACCCGCAGCGAGCGGTTGGGCACCAGGCGCTGGCGCCGGCTGCGCCACAGCACCCGCCGGTCCTGCGACACCACCAGGCGGCCCTCCACCACGGCGGCGGTGCGCAGCACCGCGGTGTCCACCACCGACGGGACCTCGCCGGCCAGCCCCAGCGCATCGGGTGCGACCCACTGCAGCGGCCAAGCCGTCGTCACCGGCAGCTCGGCGGTGCGCCATCGGGTCGCCAGCCCCGCCCCTGCGGCGTCGGCGCCCTCGCGGGCCTCGCTCGTCAGGAACGCCGCCACCGCGCGGGCCGCAGCGCGCCCGCCGGCGGCAGCCACAGCAGCGGTCTCGGCGGGGTGGATCACGTTGCCGGCCGCGAACACCCCGGGTCGCGTGGTGCGCAGCGCGCGGTCCACCCGCGGCGCGCCCGTGCTGGCGGCGAGCACCAGGCCGCCGCGTCGGGCGAGCTCGTGCTCGGCCACCCAGTCGCCCGTGACCACCACGGTGTCGCAGGCGATCTCCTCGGACCGGGTCGCGCCCACCGGCCTGACGGTGACGCCCTCCACGCGGCCGTGGCCGTGGATGCCGGTCAGGCGCGTGCTGGTGCGCACCGGCACGCCGCGCACCCCGGCGGTGGCCAGCCGCAGCGGCGCAAGCGTCTGGTGGCGGGGCAGGTCGGTGATCAGCGCGGCGGTCTCGCAGCCCAGCGACGCCAGGGTGTGCACCGCCGAGAAGCTCACGTGCTCGGCGCCGAGGATCACCGCGCGCCGACCCACCGCGGCCGCACCGCCCGGATGGCGGGTCGCGACCTGCTGCACCTGGTTGGTGGTCAGCACGCCGGCAGGGCGGTCTCCCGGGATCAGGCGTGCGTGCCGAGGCCGCTCACGGCAGCCGGTGGCCAGCACGACGGCTGCGGGCGCGAGGCGCTCGCGTCCGGTGGGGCCGGTCACCTCGACCGTCGTGGTGGCGCGCTCCGCCCAGGCGCCGTCACCGCCGTCACCCGCGTCACCGGCATCACCGGCGTCACCGGCGTCGGCCCAGCCCAGCACGCTGGTCTCGGTTCGCAGCGAGGCGCCGGCGCGCTCGGCCTCGGTGACCAGCCGGTGGGCGTGCTGCGGGCCGGTGGCGCCGCGTCGCAGCCCCTCGCCGAAGCCGCGGTGCGCGGTGGTGGCGGGCACGCCGCCGAGCGTGGCGTCGCGGTCGGCGAGCTCGACCGCCGCGCCGGCGCGCGCCAGCTCGGCGGCGCAGGCAAGGCCCGCGGGCCCGCCGCCGATCACCAGCACGTCGGGCCGGCGGGTGGGCACGCTGCCCGCGCTGCGCGCTGCGGCCGCGGCGACCGCGCCACCACCGGTGTCCGCGGCGGCCGCGTGGGGCGGCACCGCGCTCATGGCCGGCCCTCGGCCAGCAGCGCGTCCACGCGTGCGCCGCAGTGGAACCGCTGACAGCGGCCCTGCCCCGCCCGGGTGCGCCGGCGCAGCCCGTCGCCGTCGCGGGCGGGCAGCAGCGGGTCGGCCAGCGCCGCGTGCAGCTCGCCGGCGCTGACGCGCTCGCAGTGGCACACCACGCGCCCGTAGGACGGGTCGCTGGCCACGGCGGCAGGATCCTGGCAGGGCCGCGGGCGGTCGTCGCCGAGGTAGGGGGGCGCGCCCGGCTGCCCGCTGGCCCCCACCGGGCCGAGCAGGCGGACCGGTGGCAGCTCGCGCGGGGCGTCGTGCTCGAGGCCGCAGGCGGCGAGCTGGCCCAGCACGTGCTCGGCGATCCCCAGGCACGACGACAGGCCCGTCGAGCGGATGCCCCCGACGCACACGTAGCCCTCGTCGGCCGCGGCGAACAGCTGGTAGTCGCGGTGCTCGGTGGCGGCGCGCAGCCCCGCGTAGGCTGCGATCGGCTCCTCCTCGGCCAGCGCCGGGACGACAGCGCGGGCCCACCGGGTCAGGGCGGCGATGCCCTCGGCGGTCGTCGCGGTGGCGGTCGTGTCGTCGAGGTCCTCGGCGGTGGGACCGACCAGCAGCTTGCCGTGCACGGTGGGGGCGACCAGCATCCCCTTGGTCCGCGCGGTGGGCACCGGCAGGATCACGTGGCGCACCAGGTGGCGGGCCAGCCCGTCGAAGACCAGCAGCTGCCCGCGCCGCGGGGTGATCGTGAACCCCTCGTGGCCCAGCAGCCGGTTGACCGCAGCCGAGGCCAGCCCGGCGGCGTTGACCACGTAGCGGGCCGTCACTGCCCCCCGCGAGGTGTGCAGGCGGTGACGCGCCCTGCCGTCGGGCCCCTGCTCGCGGGGGGCGTGCTCGACCCCGGCGCGCAGGTGCAGCCGCACCCCGCCGGCCAGCGCCTGGCGGCCCAGCGCCAGCGGCAGGGTGAACGGGCACAGCAGCCCCTCGCCGGGCACCAGCACCCCGCCGTGGGCGCCGGCGCCCAGCCGCGGCTCGTGGGCGTAGACCTCGGCGGCGTCCAGCCGGCGGCAGTCGTGGTAGCCGTTGGTCTCGGCCTGGGCGAGGATGCCCTCCAGCGCGTCAGCCTGCTCGGCGTCCCAGGCCACCAGCACCGCCCCGTCGGCGCGGGCGGGGACCTCCAGCGCCGGGGCCAGGTCGATCAGGCGCTCGTAGCCGCGGGCCACCAGCTGCGCCTCGAGGGTGCCGGGCTTGGCGTCGAAGCCGGTGTGCCAGATGGCGGTGTTGGCCTTCGTGGTGCCCGCGCCGACGTCCTCGCCGGCCTCCAGCCAGGCGGTGTCGACCCCGTGCGCGGCGAGGTCGCGGGCGATCGCGGCACCGACGACGCCGGCGCCGACGACGGCGACCTCGGCGCTGTCCAGCGTGCTCATGGTGCGATGGTGCGCTCGATGGCGGCGTCCAGACGCGCCAGCGTCGCGGCCGCCTCGTCCGGGCCGATGCGTGGCTCGTAGCGCGCCGAGGGCTCCCACGGCGGCATCGCCTCGTCCAGCGTCTCGACGTGGCCAGCACCCAGACGCGCCAGGGCGCCCACGCCCAGCGCGGTGGCGTGCGGCGAGGGGTAGACGTCCACCGGGACCTGGGCCAGGTCGGCCTGCAGCTGCATCAGGGTCGTGCTGCGCGTGAGGCCGCCGTCGGCGCGCAGCGCCGCCGGGTCGATGCCGGTGTCGCGCCGCACCGCGTCGGCCAGCTGGGCGATCGAGGCGGCGATGGCGCGCAGCACCGCGGTGACGATCTCGGCCTTGCCGGTGGCCAGCGACAGCCCGGTCAGCGCCCCCAGCGCGTCGTCGCGCCAGTAGGGGGCGGCCAGGCCGGCCAGGGCGGGCACGAACTGCTCGTCGCCCTCGCTGCTGGGGTCGGCGAGGCGGTCGAGGTCGGCGGGCTCGTCGATGATGCCCAGGCGCTCCAGCCACGCGATCGTGGACCCGACCGAGTAGACCTGGCCGTCCAGGGCGTAGTCGAGGCGCTCGCCGATGCGCCAGGCCACGCAGGTCACCAGGCCGGTCTGCGACGGCGAGGGGTTGGCGCCCAGGTTGGCCAGCAGGAACGCGCCCGTGCCGTAGGTGACCTTCATCTCGCCGGGGGCGAAGCAGCGCTCGGCGAACAGCGCCGCCTGCTGATCGACCGCCAGGCCCGTGACCGGCACCGGACCGTCGGTGCCGAAGCGCTCGGTGTGCCCGATCGGCTCGGCGCAGCCGACCACGCGGGGCTGGGGCCGGTCGGCGACCTCGAACAGCTCGAGGGCCTCCTGCGACCAGTCCACCGTGGCCAGGTCCAGCAGCATGGTGCGCGAGGCGGTCGCCGCGTCGGTGACGAACGCCCCGGTCAGGCGCCACAGCAGCCACGCGTCCGAGGTGGTGATCGCCGCGCCCGGCGGGGCCGCCTCGCGGGCCAGCCAGGTCATCTTCGGCGCGGCGAAGTAGGGGTCCAGCGGCAGCCCGGTGAGCGCCAGCAGGCGGTCCTCGTGGACGGCGAGCTCGGTGCAGATCACATGCCCGCGGCGGTCCTGCCACGACAGCGCGGTCGTGTGCGGCTCGCCGGTGACCGGGTCCCACGCCAGCACGGTCTCGCCCTGGTTGGCCACGCCGATGGCGCTGACCGGCGCGCCGGCCTCGGCCACCGCCTCGCGGCCGGCCGCCAGCACCGACTCCCACAGCTCCTCGGGGTCCTGCTCGACCTTGCCGTCCCCGACGAACCGCGGGTTCACCGCGGCCTCCGCCTCGGCGAGCACCGCGCCGTCGTCGCCCACGACCATCGCCTTGGTCGCCGAGGTGCCCTGGTCGATCGCGAGCACGGCCATGGGATGCCTCCGCTGGCTCGGCAGGGTGCGGGGGAGCCGGAGTCTGCCACAGGCGCCGGGGCGCTCGGGCTCTGTGCGCTGAACCGGGCGACAGCGGGCAGGATGGCGCCCATGGCTGACTTCGCGTCGCTGCGCCGCCTGCGCCTGCTGTCGTTGCCCGCCGGCACCGCCGTCCTCGGTCTGCGCGCCCGCCTGGCGCGCCTGACCGGCGAGGACCCGGACGCGCTGCGCACCGCCCTGCGCCAGCGCAACGCCGAGCGCACCCGCCGCATCCTCGGCGACCTCAAGGGCGGCGCGCTCAAGGCCGGGCAGCTGCTGTCGACCGTCGACGCGCTGCTGCCCCAGGATCCCGAGGCCACCTGGAGCGAGGCGCTCACCGACCTGCGCGAGGTCGGCGCGCCCGTGCCCTTCCAGGAGCTCATCCCGGTGCTGCGCGCCGAGATCGGCCACGACTGGCAGCGTCGCCTGCCGGGGCTGGAGCGCGAGGCCGCCGCGGCCGCCTCCATCGGGCAGGTGCACCGCGCCCGGTGGCACGACGGCCGCGACGTGGCGGTCAAGATCCAGTACCCGGGCGTGGCCCAGGCGCTGCGCGAGGACGTCCAGGCCGTGGCGGTCATGTCGCGCCTGGCCAGCGTCGTGGCGCCGTCGCTGGCGCTGCCGCCGCTGGTGGCCGAGCTGCGCCAGCGCCTGGCCGAGGAGCTCGACTACGCCCGCGAGGCCCGTGTCCAGCGCCGGTTCGCCGAGGCCTACGCCGACGACGAGCACGTCGTCGTGCCCCGCGTGGTGCACGCCACGCCGCGGGTGCTGGTCACCGAGTGGCTGGGCGGCACGCCGATCGCCGAGCTCGGACGCGCGCCCGACCCTGCGGCGCGCGACGCCGCCGGCCGCGCCTACCAGCGGTTCCTGGTGTCGGGCCCCGAGCGGGCCGGCTGGCTGCACACCGACCCCCATCCAGGCAACTTCCGCATCCTGGACCGTGGGGTGCTCGGGGTCATGGACTTCGGCTCGGCGCTCGAGCTGCCCGGCGGCATGCCCGAGACGTTCGGGCGCCTGCTCGCCGCCCTGTCGGTCGACGACCGCGAGCAGGTGCTGCCCCGCCTGCGCGAGATCGGCTACGTGCGCCCCGACGCCGACCTCGACGTGGACAAGCTGCTGGCCTACATGCGCCCGTTCACCGAGCCCGCCCGCCACGAGGAGTTCACCTTCACCGCCCCGTGGCTGCGCCAGCAGTTCGGCAAGGTCAACGACCCGCGCAACCCCGAGTTCAGCGTCGCGCTGCAGCTGCGCGTGCCGCCCGAGCACCTGTTCACCCACCGGGTGTGGCTGGGTCTCGTCGGCGTGCTGTGCCAGCTGGAGGCCACCGTCCCGGTCCGCCCGGTGCTGCGCCGCTGGCTCCCGGGCTTCGCCGAGGACGGGCCCTTCGCCGAGGACGGGCCCTTCGCCGAGGACGGGCCCGCCGCCGGCGCCGCCGCCGAGGGCGTCCCCAGCGCGACCGCCCCGACCGCCGAGGTGCCCCATGACCGGTGACGACCCCGCCCGCGACCCCGCCCGCGACCCCGAGCCCGGCGCCGAGCGCGAGCGCGCCGAGGCGATCGGCGCCCTCGACCTGGAGGACAAGGTCGCGCTGCTCACCGGCGCCGACTTCTGGACCCTGCGCCCCGAGCCGCGGCTCGACCTCGACGCGCTGGTGCTGTCGGATGGGCCCGCCGGGGTGCGCGGCACCCGCTGGGACGAGCGCGAGCCCTCGCTGCTGCTGCCGAGCCCCGGGGCGCTGGGAGCGACCTGGGATGCTGACGCGGCCGAGGAGGCCGGCCGCCTGCTGGGCGCGCAGGCCCGCGACAAGGGCGTGCACGTGCTGCTGGCCCCCACCATCAACCTGCACCGCTCGCCGCTGGGCGGGCGCGTGTTCGAGAGCTACAGCGAGGACCCGCTGCTCACCGCGGCGCTGGCCACCGGCTTCGTGCGCGGCGTGCAGTCGCAGGGCGTGGGCGCCACGCCGAAGCACTACGTGTGCAACGACAGCGAGACCGAGCGCATGACGGTCGACGTGCGCCTGGACGTCACCACGCTGCGCGAGGCCTACCTGCGCCCGTTCGAGGAGGTCGTGGCCGCCGGCGCGTGGCTGGTCATGGCCGCCTACAACGGCGTCGGCGGCACGCCCATGACCGAGCATCGACCGCTGCTGACCAGCGTGCTCAAGGAGCAGTGGGGCTTCGACGGGGTCGTGGTCAGCGACTGGTTCGCCACCCGCTCCACCGAGATCAGCGCCACGGCCGGGCTCGACCTCGTCATGCCCGGCCCGCACGGCCCGTGGGGCGAGCACCTCGTCGCCGCGGTGCGCGAGGGCCGCGTGGACGAGGCCACCGTCGACGCCAAGCTCGCGCGCCTCCTTCGCCTCGCCGAGCGCACCGGCGCGCGGGGCGCGACAGCCGCCGCGTCCGATACCACGCCCGCTACGCCGCCGGATGCGCGGGCGCGGACCCGTCACCTCGCAGCTCGCGCGATGGTGGTGCTGACCAACGACGGCACGCTGCCCCTCGCCCCGGGGTCAGGGGAGCGGCTCGCGCTGCTCGGGCCCGGCGTGGACCGGCTGACGGTCCAGGGCGGCGGCAGCGCCCAGGTGATGCCCGAGCGCACCGGCACGCTCCCCGACGCCCTGCGCGGCGCCCTCGACCCGAGCGTGACGCTCACCGCCGAGCCCGGCGCGCCCATCGACCGGACCCTGCCGCCACTGGACGTGCGCCGCTGCGTCGACCCTGTCACCGGCACGGCCGGCCTGCGCCTCGAGGCCCTCGACGGCGACGGCGCAGTGCTGGCCAGCGAGCAGCGCCAAGCCGCCGCGGTGACGCTCATGGGCGATGCCGAGCAGGGCGGGCTGCCCGCCGGCACGCGCCGGCTGGTGCTGCGCGGGCAGCTCACCCCAGCGCACAGCGGCACCCACGAGATCGCCGCAGCCGGCCTGGGCGGCTTCTCCCTGACCGTCGGCGCGACGACGCTGGAGGGCGCCCTCGTCCCGCAGGGCGATCCGGTCGAGGCGTTCCTGCGCCCACCCGAGCAGCGCGGCACCGCCGAGCTGACCGCCGACGAGCCCGTGGCGGTCACCCTCGTCCTCGACCTGCCCGAGGGCATGCCGCTGGCCACCCTGCGGCTGGGGCACAGGCCGCCGCGCCCCGACGCCGACACCGCCCTGGAGCGGGCCGTGGCCGCCGCCGCGCAGGCCGACACCGCCGTGGTCGTGGTGGGCACCACCAGCGAGATCGAGAGCGAGGGCTTCGACCGCGACACGCTGGCGCTGCCCGGGCGCCAGGACGAGCTCGTCACCCGCGTGGCCGAGGTCAACCCGCGCACCGTGGTGGTCGTCAACGCCGGCGCCCCGGTGCTGCTGCCGTGGGCCGAGCAGGTCGCCGCGATCCTGTGGGCGTGGCTGCCGGGCCAGGAGGGCGCCGAGGCGTGCGTCGACGCGCTCACCGGCGCGGTCGAGCCGGCCGGGCGGCTGCCCACCACCCTGCCGCCCTCCGACGAGGCCGCCCCGCTGCCCTCGATCACCCCAGAGCAGGGGCAGCTGACCTACCACGAGGGCACTTGGATCGGCCACCGCGCGTGGGCCGGCGCCGGGCAGGACCCGGCGTTCCCGTTCGGCCACGGGCTCGGCCTGACCAGCTGGGAGCACCAGGAGCTGGCGGTGACCCCGCGAGGCCACGGCGGACTGGCGGTGACCGTGCGCATCCGCAACGTCGGCGCGCGCACCGGACGCGAGGTGGTGCAGGCCTACCTCGAGCCCAGCGACGACAGCGAGCCCGCCCGCCTGGTCGGCTTCGCCGCCGCCACCGTCGCCGCGGGTGCGGCGAGCACCGTGACGATCCCCGTCGCGCCGCGCGACCTGGCCCGCTGGGACGCCGAGGCCGGCGCCTGGGCGCACCGGGTGGGCCCGCACCGCGTGCGGGTCGGGCGCTCAGCCGGCGATCTGCGGCTGGTCCGCGAGGTGCGCCTGGACCGCGCGTAGGCGCGCGGCCGTGGGGCCGGCTGCCGCGTGGCCGCGGGGCCGGTCAGCCCGGCCGATCAGCCCTCGCCCTGCTGGCGGGCAGCCACCTCCGGGGGATCGGCCGGGTCGGGGGCCTCGAGCGGTGGCTCGGCGCGCAGCACCCCCAGCGCCCCGAGGCCGACCACGAACAGGCCCAGCGGCAGCAGCGGCACGTCGGTGACTTGGCCGGAGGGGTCGTACAGGCCGCCGGCCACCAGCAGGCCCATGCCCAGCACAGCAGCGGCCAGCCCGACGGCCGCGCGGACGCGGCTCCGGCTCGAGCGCGGCGGGCCGGTGCGCTCGAACCGCGCGAACAGCCGCACCAGCAGCGCGAGCACCAGGGCCAGCAGCCCCACCCACAGCGGGCGCAGCGCCCACCAGGTGCCGTCGATGCTCGCGGTGACCGGCCACAGGCCGAAGGGGTGGGTGAGCGCCACGAGCACCGCCACGGCGGTCATGTGCCACAGGTAGACGGTCATGGCCACGCTGCCGCCGATGGCCACCTTGGCCCACACCGCCGGGCGAGCCAGCCAGCGCTCGGCGGGACCGCGCAGCGCCGCGATGATCCCGACCTGCCCGAGCCCCAGCACGATCAGCGCGATGGTGGGCGGGGAGTTGTTGGACCGCTCGGCGCCCTCGACCCCGACCATGCTGACCGGGTAGCCAGCGACGGTGACCAGCGCGACCAGCAGCGCCACGGCTGCCCCGGCCAGCACCAGGCCCTGCCACGGGGTGCTGGGCAGCCGCTGGTCGTACCACAGGTAGCCGAGCTGGTGGATGGCGCCCCACACGAACAGGAAGTTGGCCCAGCCCACCAGCGGCACCCCGCCGGTGTGGGCGAGGTCGACCACGATCGCCGCCACGATCAGCCCGGCCACCGCGCCGAACCCGAAGCGCCGGTGCAGCGCGCTCGTCACGGGCACCGCGGCGACGACCACCAGATAGGTCGCCAGGAACCACGCCGGGATGAAGGCGACCTGGCTGGCCAGCTGCAGCAGGTCCCCGGGGACCCCGATCAGCCCCAGCACCGCCGCCAGCGGCACCCACAGCGCCACCACCGGCAGCACCGGGCGCAGCAGCCGCCGGGCGCGGCGCCGCACCCAGTCGGCCCAGCCCACGCCACGCGCGCGGGCCGAGCCCCAGGCGGCCGCGTTGGCGTACCCGCCCACGAAGAAGAACACCGGCATGACCTGGACCACCCACGTGGCCCAGTGGGCCTGCGGCACGAACGCCAGCAGCGAGCCGGCCACGAGCTCGTCGTCGCGGCGCAGCACCACCGCCACCAGCCAGTGGCCGAGGACCACGACCATGATCGCGCCGAGCCGCAGCAGGTCGGCGTAGCGGTTGCGGTCCAGCGGGGTGAGCTGGGCGATCTGGGCTGCGGTCAGCCGCTCGGCCTCGTCGCCGCCGCGCGCGCGGTGGGCTCGCGCGTCGGTCGGGGTCGCCTCGGCCTGGGTGGGGTCCTCGGGCGCGGCGGGGTTCTCGGGCGGCATCGTCGCCCGATGCTCGCACGGCGGGGTCCCCACGCGCCGCGCGCCGAGGCGACCCGCTGGGCAGGCAGTACGGTGCGGGGCATCACCGCCGTCGTCGCGGAAGGCCCCGCCATGCAGCTGCCCGGATGCGGCGCGCCGTTGCGCCACCCGCTCGTGCTCGCCGTCGACCTGTCGCGTCCGGTCATCGACGCGCCTGCCACCAGCCCGCTGGCCCGGCTGCGCACCGCCCGACGTCCCGACCTGCGCGGGCTGCTGCGCACCCTCGCCGATGCGGCCGAGGACGACCGGGTGCGCGCGGTCCTGGTGCGCGCTGACGCGCCGGCCGAGACCTGGGCGCACGCCGAGGAGCTGCGCGAGGCCTTCGCGGCGGTGCGGCGCGCCGGCACCCCGGTGCTGGCTCACGCCCAGACCTTCGGCGAGGCCGGCGATGCCACGCTGGCCTACTACACCGCGGTGGCCGCCGACGAGGTGCTCCTGCAGCCCACCGGCGAGGTGCCGGTCACCGGAGTCGCCACCGAGGTGCCGTTCCTCGCCGAGCTGCTGGACAAGCTCGACGTGGAGCCCCAGCTCGACCGCCGCCACGAGTACAAGACCGCGCCGAACCGCCTCACCGAGCGCGAGCTCACCGACGCCGACCGCGAGACCGTTGACCGGATCGTGGCCAGCCACCACGAGCAGCTGGTCGCAGCCATCGCCGCGGGTCGCGGGCTCGACGCCGAGCGGGTGTCGGCGCTTCTGGACGCGGCCCCGCACCGCGCTCGCGCCGCGCTGGAGGCGGGCCTGGTGGACCGGCTCGCCTACCGCGACGAAGCCACCGCTGCGGCCAAGGAGCGCGCCGGCGAGGGTGCGCGCCTGATCGCGGCGCGCTCCTACCGGCCGCCGCAGCGCCAACGGCGCACGCGCCGAGCCACCCGCGTGGCGCTGGTCCACGCCAGCGGGATGATCCAGGTCGGACCGAGCCGCCGGGGCCTGGCCGGCCCGGTCATGGGTGCCGACACCGTCGTGGCCGGCCTGGGCCAGGCGCGCCGCAGCAAGCAGGTGCGCGCGGTGCTGCTGCGGGTCGACAGCCCAGGAGGCTCGGCGGTGGCCTCCGATGCGATCCGCCGTGCGGTGGCGCGTGCCGGCGAGGCCGGCACGCCGGTGATCGCATCGATGGGCTCGGTGGCCGGCTCCGGCGGATACTGGGTGTCGATGGACGCCGACCGGATCGTGGCCGCGCCCGGCACGCTGACCGGCTCCATCGGGGTGGTCAGCGGCAAGGTGGTGACCCGCGGGCTGCGCGAGCGCCTCGGCGTCACCGTCGACGAGGCGCACCGCGGTGCCGACGCGCTGATGTTCTCCTCCAACGAGCGGTTCACCGATGCGCAGTGGGACAAGATCGGTGACCAGCTCGACGCGATCTACGAGGAGTTCGTCGACGGCGTCGCCCGCGGCCGCGGGCTGGACCGCGACCACGTCGAGGCGGTCGCGCGCGGGCGCGTGTGGACCGGTGCCGACGCCTGTGAGCGCGGCCTGGTCGACCGGGAGGGCGGCTACCTGACCGCCGAGGCGGTGCTGCGCGAGCAGCTCGGCCTGTCAGCTGATGCGCCGCTGCGGTTCCGGCCGCTGCCGCGGCAGGGGCTCGCCGAGCGCCTCGGCCTGCGCCAGCCCGAGCCCGAGGAGGCCGCCGCGCTGACGCGGCTCGCCCGCGGTCTTGCGCGGGCGCTCGGCCTGGGCACCGGCACCGCCCGGATGCCCGCCTGGAGCGAGCGCGCCCGCTGACCACCGGCGGGTGCCGCGCCGCGGCGGGCGGGGGCCGCGTGCGGCCGCGTGCGGCCGCGTGCCGCGGTGCACCCGGTTGCCGCACTCGGCTGGGACTGGGTGCATCTGGTGCGTCATATGTAGCGCTGTGCACCCGGTTGCCCCGCGGGGTGCCGACTGGGTGCGGATCGGCTCGGGTGGGCTGGCCGCCGCCGGGGACTGGGTGCATCGCGGGCATCATGTGTGGCCCTGTGCACCCGGTTGCGGCGCGGAGTCCCGACTGGGTGCGGTGAGTCGTCTATGTGTGGCGCGGTGCACCCGGTTGCCGCACTCGGCTGGGACTGGGTGCATCTGGTGCGTCATATGTAGCGCGGTGCACCCGGTTGCGGCGCGGAGCCCCGACTGGGTGCGGATCGCCACACCCGCGCGCGACCGGCCAGCGCGTGGCTGCCTGCCCGGCGCACCGAGCGCCGACTATGCTGCTCGTCTGCGACCACAACGGCGTGGCCGCAGACCGCATGACCCGGGGCCGCCCGCAGGAGGGGAGTCGTGGCCGAGCCCGCGCCATCGCCCTCCGACGAGGACCGCTTCGCCGAGCTCGTGGCCGCCGAGCATGACCGCGCGCTGCGCCTGGCCGTGCTGCTGACCGGTGACCGCACCGCCGCCGAGGACGCCGTCGCCGAGGCCTTCGCCCGCACCTACGAGCGGTGGCGGGCCGGGCGCGTCGACGCCGTGGGACCCTACGTGCGACGGGCCGTGGTCAACCAGGTGAAGAACCAGCGCCGGTCGATCGCGCGCCTGCGCACCTTCGAGCAGCGCCGCGGCGGCGACGACCGCGGCGCCACCGCCCTGGGCGATCGCGTCGCCGACACCGACGCGGTCGTGCGGTGGCTGTCGCGCCTGCCCTACCGCCAGCGCGCCGCGCTGGTGCTGCGCTTCTACGAGGACTGCACCGAGCAGGAGGTCGCCCAGGCGCTGGGCTGCCGGCCCGGCACCGCCAAGTCGCTGGTCTCCCGTGGGCTCGCTGCCCTCCGCGCGCACGCCGACGAGGACGCCGCCGACCAGGCCGGCCACGAGCGCTCCGACGCTGCCGGCTGACCTGACCGGCTGGCGCGAGCAGCTCAGGCGAGCACCGTGTCGGCGAGGTCGACGAGGTTGTGGGTGACGCGCTCGTGGGCCTCCAGCGGCAGCATGTGGCCGGCGTCGGGGATCACCGCCATCTCGGCGCGCGGCATCAGCGCGGCGAGCCGCTCGGCCTGGCCTTGCGGTGTGAGGCGGTCGGCGTCGCCGACCAGCACGCGTGCGGGCATCGTCAGCTGGCGAGCGACATGCGTCAGCCGCACCGAGGTCAGGGTGGGGCCCAGCGCGGCCATCACGCGGTTGGGGCACTCGCGCAGCAGCTGCTCGGTGAAGGCCACGTGCGCCGGATGCGCGCGCGGGCCCAGGCCGATGGCGCGGGTCAGCAGGAACACCGAGTCGGTGGAGGGCGTGTCGGTCCAGTCCCGGGGGCTGTGTCCCTCGCCGTGCTCGGCGGCAGCGCCCGAGGCGTCCAGCAGGTCGGTGAGCGCCTCGGACGACACGCCCGCAGCGTCCGCGCCACCCGCTGTGGCTGCAACCCCAGCGGCCGCGCCGCTCGCAGCCTTCGCGCCGGTGTCGGCGTCGTCGTCCTCGGCCGCGCGGCGCCACGGCAGCCGCGGGCGCAGCCGCCCCGACAGCGCACCGAGCGTGGCGGCCCCGGCGGTGAACGCGCCGCCCGCGATGACGTTGCCGGCCGCGGTCGACAGCAGCGCCACCCCCGCAAGGTCCGCGGCCCGCTCGGGATGCTGCTCGGCGAACGACAGCGTCGCCATGCCCCCCATCGAGTGGCCCACGACCAGCACCGGCTCGTCCGGCTCGGTCGTGGCGCTCAGCACCGCAGCGAGGTCTTGGCCGAGCATCGGCATGCGGTAGTCGCCCGATGCGGCCTCGGCGCTCGCGCCGTGCCCGCGTTGGTCGTAGCACACCACGCGGAAGCGCTGCGACAGCGCGCGCCGCTGGTAGTGCCAGGCGTGCTGGGACAGCCCGTAGCCGTGGACCAGCACCAGCGCTGGTGCGCCCTTGGGGCCGAGCACCTCGGCGTGCAGGCGGGTGCTGTCCGGAGCGCGCACGGTGACCGGGGTGCCGTGCACGGGGTCGTGGAGGTCCTCCCACTCCTGGCCGAGGGGCGCGACGCCGGCCAGCGCGCGGCGGCGCGCCGCCCAGCCCAGTGCCGCGCTGCCGGCAGCCGCCGCGCCGAACGCCATGGCTGCTGCTGCTCGTCGTCGCATCCGTCGGTCTCCCGCCTCGCTCGTGGGTGCGCTGGTCGGTGGTGGGGTGCGCCGGTCGGAGCGGGCCCGACGCCCCGGCGCAGCGGTGCCGGTGCCGCGGCGGGCGGACCGACACCAGGGCAGTCTCCGCCCGGCGCACAGTGGGCCCTTCGACCTTCGGCTCGGCAGGCTCCGGGCCTGGACGGCGCGGGCTGTGTCCGTTAGACGTTCGGCCATGTTGGCACGTGAGGTCATCCCCCCGCCCGAGCACATCTACCCGCCCGACGAGTGGCGCCTGGTCGAGACACGACCCGACTCCGACTGGCTCGACCGCGCCGAGACGATCTACGCCCTCGGCAACGGCTTCCTCGGCATCCGCGGCTCCTTCGAGGAGGGGCGCCCGTCGCTGTCGCCGGGCACCTTCGTCAACGGGTTCCACGAGACGTGGCCGATCACCTACCCCGAGGAGGCCTACGGCCTGGCCCGCACCGGCCAGACGATCGTCAACGTCCCCGACGCCTCGGTGCTGCGGCTCTACGTCGACGACGAGCCGCTCTACCTCCCCGTGGCTCGCATGGAGGGCTACCAGCGGGTGCTCGACATGCGGGAGGGCGTGCTGTGGCGCGAGTTCGTCTGGTCGACGCCCTCGGGCAAGCACGTGCGCGTGCGCTCGCAGCGCCTGGTCTCCTTCGAGCACCGCCACCTCGCCGCCTTCCTGTACGAGGTGACCCTCGAGGACCACCCGGCCCCGGTGTCGATCTCGTCGCAGATCCTCAACCGCCAGGACGCGAGGCCCGCCGACGAGCCGCGCTCCGACCGGCCCATGGACCCGCGGCTGGCCCAGGACTTCGACCACCGGGTGCTGAACCTCGAGCACCAGCACCTGGAGGACAAGCGGTTCCTGCTCGGCTACCGCACCACCAACAGCCGGATGACGCTGGGGGTCGGTGTCGACCACGTCGTCGAGACCGACTGCGCCTACGAGCTCGAGTCCGAGATCGGCCAGGACATGTCGAAGCTCGTGGTCACCGCCGACGCCGAGCCCGGCAAGCCGATCCGCGTCATCAAGTACGCCACCTACCAGACCTCGCGCACCGTGCCCGCCCGCGAGCTGGGCGACCGCTGCCGCCGCACGCTGCGGCGGGCCACGCGCGGAGGGTTCGCCGCGCTGCGCCACAGCCAGCGCGAGCACCTCGAGCGCTTCTGGCACCGCGCCGACGTGCAGGCCAGCGTCGACAAGGACCGGATCCGCGCCCAGCAGGCGATCCGCTGGAACGTCTTCCAGCTCGGCCAGGCCTCCTGGCGCGCCGAGGGCGCCAGCATCCCCGCCAAGGGCTTGAGCGGGCAGGCCTACGAGGGCCACTACTTCTGGGA
>PWER01000024.1 GCA_003553565.1 Nitriliruptoria bacterium
ACCCCGGCGTCCAGGTCGGTGGCCGTCGCGATCTCGGCGGCGGTCTCGTAGCGGTGCTCGCCGTCGAGACGATCAGTCGCCACGTCGGCGCCGTCGTCGGCGACGGCCGCCGCACTCGGCCAGGCCAGTGCCAGCACCGAGGCCACGATCAGCGCGCGGTGGCCTGCTGGCGTGCGCGCTCGATCCCAAGTGCCCCGCAGCGTCATCGTCGTCCCCTCCTGTGATGCGATCTGACGTGGGCCGGCGCTGCCGGCCTCCTTCCACCCGGTGCGACACCGGCTGCCCCGGGACGAGTTGCAGCGCGAGGTCGCGCATGCCTACCAGCCACCTCCGGGCGAGCAGGTGGCGCTGGCCGAGCTCGGCGTCGACGTGGCCCTCTACGACGGGTCGCTGACCGAGTGGGCCGCCGATCCGCAGGCGCCGCTGGAGACCGGCTGACACCACCAGCACAGGGGCCGATCGGCCCTGGCGCAGAGCACAGCCCCAAGGTCATCGTGATCGCGAGGATGCGCGGCCCCCAGCCGCACCCAGCGGCGACAAGCCGCATCGCTGACCGAGAAGGGGCGCACCGTGGTCGATCACCCTGTGCTGGACCTGACCGACGCACCGGCCGAGGGCCCGCAGGTCCCCGCCGTGCGCATGGTGGAGCTGACCAAGCGCTACGGGACCCTGACCGCCCTGAACCGCTTCAGCCTCGCCATCGCCCCAGGCGAGATCGTGGGCCTGCTCGGACCCAACGGCGCGGGCAAGACCACCACGCTGCGCACGTTGCTGGGCCTGCTCACACCGTCCAGCGGCACCGCGGAGATCTTCGGGATCGACGCGTGGCGCGACCCGGTCGCCGCGCACCGCCACCTGGCCTTCATCCCCGGCGAGTTCGCCGTCTGGCCCCAGCTCACGGGCCGCCAGACGCTCGACCTGCTGGGCACCGTGTGGGGCGGCTACGACCGCGCCTACCGCGACGAGCTCATCGAGCGGCTGAGCCTCGACCCCTCCAAGCGCGGCCGCAGCTACTCCAAGGGCAACCGGCAGAAGGTCGCCGTCATCGCCGCGCTGATGACGCGGGCCCCGCTGCTGGTCATGGACGAGCCCTCCAGCGGCCTCGACCCGCTCATCACCGCCACGTTCCAGCAGCTGCTGCGCGAGGCCAAGCAGCGCGGACAGTCGATCCTGCTGTCCAGCCACATCCTCTCGGAGGTCGAGGCGGTCTGCGACCGGGTCGCGGTGCTGCGCCAGGGCGTGTGCGTGGAGCAGGGCACCCTGGCCGAGCTGCGGCACCTCCACGCCACCACCGTCGAGGCCACCTACGTGGGCACGCCCCCACCGCTGGACGACGTGCCGGGCGTGGACGACGCCGAGGTCGGCGACGGCGTGCTGCGCCTGCACGTCACCGGGTCGCCCGACCCGCTGCTCAAGGCCCTCGCGCAGGCACAGGTGACCGCCATCCAGATGCGCGAGCCCTCCCTCGAGGAGCTGTTCCACGCCTACTACGACGACCGCGCCGACGGGGCGTGAGGGAGGCGATGCCATGACCACGACCTCCCCCACCACCCCACGGCCGCGAGCGAGGACCAACGTGGCTCGGCGCTCCCCCGCCGCGGTGTGGTGGCGCGCCTACCGCCACCACCTGCGGCTGACGCGCAACGCCGCGCTCGCGTGGATCGCCGGGCTCACGGCGCTGAGCGCCGGCGTGGCCGTGACCGTCGAGGACCGCGTTGGCTCGGAGGCCGAGCGCCAGCTGCTGGAGTCCATGCACGACGTCCCCGCCTTCGAGGCGCTGCAGGGACGCATGGTCGAGATCGGCACGATGGAGGGCTTCACCCTGGCGCGCTGGGGGATGTTCGGCATCCTGCTCGCGGTGTGGGCGATGCTCGCGGCCGTGTCGCTGCTGCGGCGCGCCGAGGAGCGCGGCCACGTCGAGCCGCTGCGCGCCGGCGTGCTGACGCCACGCCGCCTGCTAGCTGCCGCCATCGCGGCGCTGTGGACGTGGCTGGCGGTCCTCGCGTTGGCCATCGGCGCGAGCCACAGCGCGCTTGGCTTCGACCCGCCCACCGCGTGGGCCCTCGGCGGCGCCGCGGCCCTGCTCGGGGCCACGTTCGCCGCCGCAGGCGCCCTGGCCTCGCAGCTGGCGGCCACCCGCGGGAGCGCCGTCGCGCTGGCAGGCACGCTGCTCGGCGCCGCCCTCGCGGTGCGCGTGGCCGCGCCGGCCACGACCACGCCCGACTGGCTGTGGTGGGCCACGCCGTTTGGCTGGATGGGCTTCCTGCACCCCTCCGACGCGTCGCAGGCCACCGTGCTCGTGGCGCTGGCCGCCCTGGCGGCCGTCCTGGCGCTGGCCGCGCTGGCGCTGGGTCGGCGCGACCTGCACGCCGGGCTCGTCGGTGGCGAGGAGGCCAGCGCTCCTCGTGCCCGACGGGTCGGGGGTCAGGCCGGGCTGGCGCTGCGCGTCACCGCGGCCGCGGCCGGGACGTGGGCGATCATCGTCGGCGTGGTCACCGCGGCGTTCGGCCTGCTCACCCACGACCTCATCGACGCGATGGCGGGCATGGCCACGATGGTCGAGCTCGGGCGCGAGATGTTCGGCATGGCGCTCGACGCGCCCGAGGGGATGGTCGGCGCGACCTTCTTCTTCGTGGCCGTGCTGCTGGCGGCCGCCGCCGCCGGCCAGGCGGCAGCGATCCGCGAGGAGGAGGCGAGCTGGCGGATCGAGCACCTGCTGGCGCGCCCGGTGGGGCGCACGCGCTGGCTGGTGACGCGGCTGCTGGTGTCGGCCGTGGCGCTGCTGGCGATCGCGCTCGCCGGCGGCGTCGTGGCCTGGGCCGCGACCCGCCTCGGCGGCGCGTCGGTGGCGCTTGGCGACGCGCTGCTTGGCGCCGTCAACGTCGTCCCCGTGGCCTGGCTGACCCTCGGGGTCGGCGTGGCGATCCTGGGGCTGGCCCCACGCGCCACCGCCGCGGCGACCTACGGGCTGGTCGTGGCCGCGTTCCTGCTGGACTTCGTCGGCCCGTTCCTCGAGCTGCCCGACCGCGTGCTGGACGCGAGCCCGCTGCGCCACGTGGCCGCCGCACCGGCTGCCGACGTCGACGTCGCCGCGGCGCTGGTGATGCTGGCGATCGGCGCTGCCGCCGCGCTGGTTGGCGTCGCCGCGTTCGCCCGCCGCGACCTCAAGGAGGCGTGACCGACGAGCAGCGGCCGCGGGGCGCCCGGAGGCTAGGAGCCCTCGCTGAGCAGCTCCTTGGCGGCGGCACCGATCGCCGCGCTGTAGGTGGGGTAGGCGAACTGCACGCGCGCGAGGGTGGCCGGGTCGGCGCCGGCGGCCATGGCCGTGGTCACCGCGTGGATCACCTCGACGGCTGACTCGCCCGCCGCGTGGGCGCCCAGCACCATCGAGCGGCGGCGGTCGGCGATGAGCTTGAGGAACCCGTCGGTGCGCTCATCGATGATGGCGCGCTCCAGGCCCGCCAGCGGCACGAGGGCGGTGATGCACTCGTCGTCGTGGCGGGTGGCCTCCTCCTCGGTGAGGCCGACGCCGGCCGTGTCGGGGTCGGTGAACCCGCCCCAGGGCAGGAGCGCGTGCGGGGTGGAGCGCGTCGGACCGAGCACCGCGTTCACCGCGGCGGCCTCGCCCTCCTCGGCGGCGGACTGCACCAGCATGTCGCGCTGGTTGGCGTCCCCGGGCGCGTAGATATGGGGCACGCTGGTGCGCAGGTAGGCGTCCACGGGGATCCGACCGGGGCTGTGGTCGACGCCGGCGGCGTCGAGCCCGAGGCCCTGGGTGCGCGCCGGCCAGCCGGTGGCCAGCACGACCGCGTCGACCTCCAGCGTCGTCTCCTGACCGCCGTTGGTGTAGCGCAGACGGCGTGCCCCGGGGTCGTGCTCGCTGCGCTCGATCGCGGTGAGCCCATCGATGCCGGTGGTCACGGCGATGCCCTGCGAGCGGAAGGCGACCTCGACGGTGGCGGCGACGTCGGCGTCGGCGTGCGGCATGATCCGCGGCGCGACGTCCAGCAGCGTCACCTGCGACCCCAGCGACGAGAACACCGTCACCAGCTGCGCGCCGGTGCTGCCCGACCCGACCACGGCCACGCGCTCGGGCAGGGTCTCCCAGGACAGGACCTCGTTGGGCAGGGTGGCGAGCTCCGCACCGGGGATCGGCAGCGCCCGCGCCGCTCCGCCCATGCACAGCAGGACGGCGTCGGCCTCGACCTTGTCATCGCCGAACTCCAGGGTGTGGGCGTCCACGAAACGGGCGTGGTGCCCGACCCGCACGTCAACGCCCGCCGCGGACAGCTCGGTGCCGCTGGCGCGGGCAGCGGAGACCGCGTTGACCGTCTCGTTGACCCGCTGGGTGATCCGGTCCCAGCGCACGCCGACCTCGCCGACCTCCAAGCCCCACAGGTGCGCGTCGCGGACCTCGCGGGCCATGCGCGCGGCACGGGCAAGGACCCGAGTGGGCACGCAGCCGTCAACCACGCACGTGCCCCCGAGCGCCCGCGCCTCCAGCAGGGTGACATCGGCACCGAGCTCGGCGGCGCGCTGGGCGGCGGCGGTGCCGGCAGGCCCACCACCAACGATTGTGATCTTTTTCACAAGTCCCTCGATCGGGAAGCAGAGTTGAGTACGAAGCGGTGCTGAAATGGTACGCCGCGCGAGGGTCGCCGGCAGCACGGGGGGCTGTACCGTCGCCGCGACCGCCGGTGCGCCTGCTCACGGCCCGTGCGCCAGCTCCTCCATCCACGCAGCCAGCTCGTCGACGGCCTGACGGGTGGTGCGGCGCTCGACGATCCGCCCCTGCGCATCGACCGCGACCCAGTAGGGAGTGACCACGTCGTCGCCCGACAGCACGCTCACGGCGGTGGACTCGGCGTCGTCGCGCAGCGTCGGCACCTCCCAGCCGGCCTCGGCGAGCCAGTCCGCCGGCGGGAACGTGTGCGGGTCACGCTCGGCATCGACCGCGGTGCTGACGGCCATCAGGTCGACGCCTGCGGGCAACGCGTCAGCGCGCTTGGCCGCCGAGAGGACGTCGACCTCGGCCCGCGACGCCGAGCACCAGTGCGCGATCCCCACGATGAGCTGGGGCCTGCCCTCCTCGGGCTCTCCGATGGTCAGCGGCTCGCCGTCCACGCTGGTGCCCGCGATGCTGGGGGCGGGCTCGCCGCGGGCGGGATCGGCGACGACGGCTCCGTGATCGTCGCGCTCGACGGGGGCAAGGGCGTCGCCCTCGACGGTCACCGCACCGGTCGCCTCGCCCGCGTTGCGATCGCTCGGGTCGTCGGGGTCGTCGGGGTCGTCGGGGTCGTGTGGGTCGGGCTCGCCGGAGGGGTCGGGCTGGTCGGGGTCGGGCGCGACCGGCTCGGGCTCGGACGTCGCCAGCTCGCGATCGGCAGGCTGATCGGCGAGGTCGCCAGGGTCCTCGGCCGCCGTGTCAATCGCCTCCTCCCCGGTCGTCCCCATCACGAGCGCCCCAGCCCCGATGGCCAACACGACCAGCCCGACCGCTGCATGGGCGCCGACGCTGGCGCCGGCACGCCGTCGAACAGGGCGAGTGCGCTGGTCGGCCACGTCGTGCTCCTCGGTCTGGGGCCTCCATGATGACCGCGTCGGGCAGGCCACGCGCGATCGCACCCATGAGCGGTTGGCGCGTGCCTGGCCGCACCCGATACCCGCCAGCGCGTCGGACCGGGTGCAGATCGCCACACATGCGGTGCCCCGTGCACCCAGTCCGACGAGGTGGCGCCAACTGGGTGCGCCCGCGACCACAAGCGACGTCGGGAGGACCACGCGGGGCGGCATCGACCCCTCGGACCGGCTCGTGGTTCCAGGTCAGGCCCCCGACTGGAAGGCAGCGAAGACCAGTCCGAGCACACCGAACGCCACGAACAGCAGCACGAGCAGCAGACAGCCGGCCAGGCAGCCTGTGAGCAGGTCGCGAAGCGCTCCACCCAGCATCATCGCTCCTTGTGGCCGGCCGGGGAGCCAACCGGCGGCGTCTCGCCCGGCTCGCGGTCGGCCCAGAGCACCACCACAGCCTCGGCACACCGCCGCGGGCCTGGTTGGCGGCCTCCTGCGACGGTACTGCCACCTCTGTGACATCGGCGAGCGGCAGGCCAGGCAGCAGTGGGAACGCTCATCATGAACCCGACGCCAAGCGAGGCCGCGAGGCGACGATGTCCTCCAAGGATGTCAAGGTCGACCTGCACCCGGTCGCGCGCAACGGGCGCCTCATCGACCAGGCGCTGGACGAGGCGTTCACCGAGGCGCGGCAGCGCAAGGCTCGTCGGCTGGAGATCATCCACGGCAAGGGCACCGGCCAGCTCAAGAAGCGCGTGCAGCGCTACCTGAACCGCGATGACGTGCGCGCCCTGTACCACCGGCTGGACAAGGACCGCGACAACTCAGGGCGGGTCTTCGTCCACTTCCGCTGGCCGCGCGGCCAGTGAGCGCCCGCGCCCCACCCGCCGACCACCCTGCGGGACGCGCGCATTCGTCGTCGGCAGCGCCGTGCTCATCGGCCGAGCAGCCGCCGTGCGCGCAGCACCTCGGCCACCGACCATGCCTGGAAGGGACAGCCGGTGGCGTGATGTGGCGCGTCGCCGTCGGCGGTCTCCGACACCGAGCCGAGCCCCCATTCGCCGAGATGGGCCTCCAGGCCGTCGAGGGCGCCGTCCGTGGCGACGCCGGTGCGCTGGGCGGCCTCGACGAAGGCGCCGACCAGCCATGGCCACGTCGTGCCCTGGTGGTAGGCGGCGTCGCGGGCGGCGGCGTCGCCGCGATGGCGACCGACGTAGGCGTGATCGGTGGGCGCGAGGCTGCGCAGCCCGATCGGGGTCAGCAGCTCGCGGCGGCAGCGCTCCACCAGCGCGGGGTCGTCCAGCGGTGCGTAGGGCAGCGCCACCGCCAGCAGCGCGTTGGGCCGTGTCGTCGGGTCGTCGCCGTGGGGTCCGTCCACGACGTCGTGCACCACGCCGACAGCGCGTCCCTCGTGGCGCGGGAAGCGGGTGCGGAAGGAGGCGCGTGTCGCGTCGCGCAGCTGCTCCAGCTGCCCCGGGTCGCCTCCTGCCAGGGTGGTCGTGGCCGCGACCACGGTCAGGGCGCCGAGCCACAGGGCGTTGACCTCCACGGCCTTGCCCGCGCGTGGCGTGATCGGCGTGCCCGCCACGCGGGCGTCCATCCACGTCAGGGCCACCTCGGGGGTCCCGTGGCGCAGCAGCCCGTCGGTGGGATCGACGGCGATGTCGTAGCGGGTGCCCGCGCGGTGGTCGTCGATGATGGCGGTCAGGGCGGGCAGGAGGCTGACGGCGAGGTCCTCGTCGCCGGTGCGCGCGAGATGGCGGCCCACCGCGTGGACGAACCACAGCGTCGCATCGACGGTGCTGTAGGCGACCTCGCCGCTGTCGGCGGTGTTGGGGAGCATCCCTTCGGACACGCTGTCGGCGGCGCGCTGCAGCAGTGTGCGGCCCTCGTCGACGCGTCCGGTCTCCAGGAACAGGCCCTCGTAGGCGGTCATGGTGTCCCGCGACCAGTCTCCGAACCAGGGGTAGCCGGCGACCACCGCCGGGCCGGTGGTGATGTGCTGGTCGGCGGCGAGGGTCAGCAGACGCTCGACCTCGTCCGAGGCGCCGCTGCGCGCCACCAGCCTCGCCGCTCGGGCGCGGGCAGCATCCAGGATCTGCCGGGCGGGCGGTGGCACATCGGCGAGGTCATCGGCCCAGGCGGTGACCGCTACGGCGTCGCCGGGCTCCAGCGTCGCGCTGAACGTGCCGGTGCGGCACAGATCCTCGGTGGGTGGCAGGCCGCGGGCGGTCTCCTCGTCGTGGTGCACCCCGCGGTACCAGGCGACGTCGGGGGTGAAGTCCGGCCCGGCGAGGCGCAGCTGGCCCTCGAAGACGAAGCCACCCTCGGCGCGGGTCACCTCGGCGCTCGCATCGCCGTGACGCTCGCCGTGGATCCCCCGCCAGGTGCACAGGGGCTCGAGCTCGAGGCGCACCGCGTCGGGAGCTGCGACCAGGCGGTCGATGATGGCCACCGCGGGTCGGCCGTGCACCATCGCCAGCTCGCGCTCGACGATGATCGCGCCGATCTGCCAGCGCCAGCGGGGCACGCCGTCGTCGAGGGTGAACGCGGTGAGGTGGGTGAACCCGCGCGGCGCGAGCGATCCGTCCGCCCACCGGTGGGTGCCCAGCCGCAGCCGCGCGTCGCCGATCACCAGCACCGGGTCGAGTGCGGCGAGACCGAGGAAGCGCGCACCCGGCGGCTGCGTCGCGGCCACCAGCAGCCCGTGGTAGCGGCGAGTGCGCAGACCGGCGGCGGTGCCCATCGCGTAGCCGCCGAGCCCATCGGTGACCAGCCACTCGCACGTGGCGCTGTGCTCGAGGCTGGTCAGGCGCTGCGGGCCCAGCGCCAGCCGGGTCACCGGCGCACCTGCGCGGCGGCGTCGGGCGGCTGGCTGGCGGCGTTCCGCTCGGTGGCGGATGGCGCCCCGTTGGCGGCCTGCACGATCAGGTCGGCGACCAGGCCCGTCCAACCGGTCTGGTGGGCGGCGCCGAGACCGGCGCCGGTGTCGCCGTGGAAGTACTCGAAGAACAGCAAGCGGTCGCGCCAGCGCGGATCGTGCTGGAGGTCCTGGGCCGAGGCTGCTGGCCGTCGCCCGTCGGCGTCGCTGCGGAAGAGCCCGATCAGCCGGTGGGACAGCTCGTCGGCAGCACCGCCGAGATCGAGCGCGTGACCCGAGCCCGAGGGAACCTCCACCGCCAGGTCGTCGCCGAACAGGCGGTGGAAGCGCCGCAGCGACTCGATCAGCAGGTAGTTGACGGGGAACCAGACGGGGCCCCGCCAGTTGGAGTTGCCGCCGAACAGCCCTGTGGTCGACTCGCCGGGCTCGTAGCCCACGGTGGCCTCGTGACCGGCGAGCTCGACGGTGAACGGGGCGCTGCGGTGATGTCGCGACAGGGATCGCACACCGTGCAGGGAGAGGAACTCGTCCTCGTCGAACAAGGTGGCGAGGATGCGGGTCAACCGCTGTGGCGAGACGACTGACAGCAGCTGCCCCTCGCCCTCGGCGCGGACGTGGCAGTGGCCGATGACATCGGCATGGCGGGTCGAGCGCGCCAGGAACCCGTCGAAGTGCGCGGTGAACGCCGGGAGGCGCTCGCGGGTGTCGCGGCCCAGGGTCGTGACCGCGAACAGCGGGATCAGCCCCACCATGGACCGCACGCGCAGCGGCACGCGCGCCTCGTCGATGCAGCGCAGGTGGTCGTAGTAGAAGCCGTCGGCCTCGTCCCACAAGCCGGCCTCGTGCATGGCGGTGGCGATCGCGGCGAAGTGCGTGGCGAACTTGACGGCGAGGTCCTCGTAGGTCGGGTCGTGCTCGGCGAGGTGCAGCGTCATCTCGAGCAGGTTGAGGCAGTACATCGCCATCCACGCCGTGCCGTCGGACTGCTCGAGCCGCGCCTAGTCGGGCAGGGTGGCCGAGCGGTCGATCGGGCCGATGTTGTCCAACCCCAGGAAGCCGCCCTCGAACACGTTGTCGCCGGCCACATCCTTGCGGTTGACCCACCACGTGAAGTTCAGCAGCAGCTTGTGCAGCACTCGGGCGAGGAAGGCGTGGTCGTGGCTGCCGTCGATCTCGAAGACCCGCAGCGCCGCCCAGGCGTGCACCGGCGGGTTGACGTCACCGAACGCCCACTCGTAGGCGGGCAGCTGACCGTTGGGGTGCATGGACCACTCGCGGCACAGCAGCAGCAGCTGCTCCTTGGCGAAGGCGGGGTCGAGGTGCGCCAGAGGGACGCAGTGGAACGCGAGGTCCCAGGCCGCGTACCACGGGTACTCCCACGGGTCGGGCATCGAGATGATGTCGCGGTGGTGCACGTGACGCCAGTCGCTGTTGCGTCCCTGACGTCGCTCCGGCGGCGGTGCCGGCTGGGTCGGGTCGCCGTCCAGCCAGCGCGCCACGTCGTAGTGGTAGAGCTGCTTGCCCCAGAGCATGCCGGCGAACGCCTGGCGCATGATCGCCGCGTCCTCCGGTGACGCGGTCGGGGCCAGGGCGGCGTAGAAGGCATCGGCCTCCTGCGCGCGCGCTGCCATGGCGTCCTCCCACGTACCGGCCAGATCCGGCGCGACCCCTGCCGAGACCGGCCCATCCCGACTTCCAGCCGAGGCCGGGTCGGGCGCCAGCCGCAGCCGCACCTCCGCCACCGCCCCGGGATCGACGGTGAGGTCGTAGCGCAGCGCGCCCTTGGTGCCCACCCCGCCGGGGTTGACGGTCGCGGCGCCGTGCACGACGTGATCGTTGATGCCGTCCTTGGGGAACGCCGGACCGGGCTGGCCCCACAGCCGCCGCGTGTTGGTGTCGTTGTCACAGACCAGCGCCTCGGGGGCGCTGGGGCCCTCAGCAGCGCCGGCGCCGGCCAGCAGCAGCGCACCGAGCTCGGGATGCCACGCTCGAAGCCCCTGCGGGTGTCGCGCCACCTCCGGGCGCGGGTCCGAGGTCTCGTCCCACGCCCAGGTGTTGCGGCACCACAGCGTCGGCAGCACCGTCAGCGTCGCCCGCTCCGGGCCGGCGTTGCGCACGGTGAGGCGGATGCAGTGATCGTCGGGGGCGGCCTTGGCGTAGTCGACGGTGAGATCCCAGTAGCGGTCCTCGTCGAAGGCTCCGGTGTCCAGCAGCTCGTGCTCGGGGTCCTCGCGTCCACGCGCCGCGTTGGTGGCCACCAGCTCGTCGTAGGGGAACGCCCGCTGCGGGTAGGCGTACTGCCAGCGCAGCCACGCGTGGCTCGGGGTGGCGTCGCGGTGCCACCACAGCTCCTTGGCGTCCTCGCCGTGGTTGCCCTCATTGCCGGTCAGCCCGAACAGGCGCTCCTTGAGGATCGGGTCAGCGCCGTTGTGGAACGCGAACGCGAAGCACATGCGCTGCTGATCGTCGCTGATGCCGGCCAGCCCATCCTCGCTCCACCGGAACGCCCGAGACCGGGCGTGATCGTGGGGCAGCGCCTCCCACGCCGTGCCGTGCGCGCTGTAGTCCTCCCGGACCGTGCCCCAGGCCCGCTCGCTGAGATACGGGCCCCACCGCCGCCACGTCGGCGCCTCTTTCCCGGCGATGCGGGCCCGCTCCGCGCCTTCGACCGCGTGGGTGGTGCCAGTGGTGCCGGTGGTCGCAGCGCTGCCGGCGCTCCGCGACTGCGACGGCCCCCGCTCGGTCTGGGACGAGCCGGCCATCCAAAGTCCTCGCTCTCGGCAGCTGGCAGCGTCGGCGCCGACGCTGCCGCCCACAGTCTGCACCACCGACAGCCACGGCGGGCATCCCAGCGGGCACCCGAGGGCTCGGCGGGCTCCGCACCGATCACCACCCCAAGCCCGAAGTGGCCCATTGACCCGATGCGAGGAGTCGGCGTAGCGTCACCTCCGTCGGGGTCGTCGGGTCCGCGCCTTCTCTGACCCTCCATCCCGCCCACCGTTGCCTCCCTCGACATCGGACCCGATCTCCCTGAGCGCAGCGGCCATGTGCTGCTGCGGGGCAGGTGACCGGGCCTCCGCGTCAGCGTCAGCGCAGACCGGCGGTCGAGCGTCGCCCTCACCGACCCGGGCTCCAGCCTGCGTCGGCGCCGTAGCCAGCCCTAGCGCTCGAGGCGCGCCCATCCAGTTGCCACGAGCAAGGAGAGCAGACGATGAAGAAGCTCATCAACGACCCGGACCAGGTCGTCGCCGAAGCGCTGGAAGGCTTCGAGATGGCCTACGGCGGACGCGTGCACGTCAACCACGATCCCGCCTTCGTAGCGCGCAAGGACGCGCCGGTCCAAGGCAAGGTCGCGATCGTCTCCGGGGGTGGCAGCGGCCACGAGCCCATGCACCCCGGCTATGTCGGACCCGGGATGCTGGATGCCGCGGTGCCCGGCCAGATGTTCACCTCCCCCACCCCGGACCAGGTGGAGGCCGCCACCAAGGCCGGGGCCGCCGACAAGGGCGTGCTGCACCTGGTGAAGAACTACACCGGCGACGTGGCCAACTTCGAGATGGCCGCCGAGCTGGCCGAGGCCGAGGGCATCGAGGTCCGCTCGGTGGTCATCGACGACGACGTGGCCGTCAAGGACTCGCTGTTCACCGCCGGCCGGCGCGGCGTCGGCGGGACGGTGCTGATCGAGAAGATCGTAGGGGCCTGCGCCGACCGCGGTGATGACCTCGAGGCGGTCACCAATCTCGCGGCCACCCTCAACGGGCGCGTCCGCTCGATGGGCATGGCGCTCACGCCGTGCACCGTGCCCTCGGCCGGCGAGCCGACCTTCGAGCTCGCCGACAACGAGATGGAGATCGGCATCGGCATCCACGGCGAGCCCGGCCGTGAGCGCCTGCCGCTGGAGTCCGCCGATCAGATCGCCGAGCGGCTGCTCAACCCGATCCTCGAGGATCTGCCGTTCCGCTCGGGCGATGAGGTGCTGCTGTTCGTCAACGGCATGGGCGGCACGCCGATGATCGAGCTGCTGGTGGTCTACCGGGCCGCGTGTCGGCTGCTGTCCGAGCACGGCATCACCGTCCAGCGCGATCTCGTCGGCAACTACATCACCGCCCTGGAGATGGCCGGCTGCTCGATCACGCTGCTCAAGCTCGACGAGGACACCAAGTGGCTGTGGGACGCTCCCGTGGACACCCCCGGCTTGAGCTGGGGCGCCTGGGAGCCGCCGAACCTGCCGTGGACCCCCCAGTGGCAGGTCAACACCTCGCGGCGCACCCTCCCCTGGACCGCGACCTAGCCGACCTCGCGCGCCGCGTCACCGGCCCTCCCAGAGGGCCGGTGACGCGGCGCGCCCGGACGCAGCGCGTGCGCGAACGGCACGCACCCCAACGCAGCACACGGGACAGCGTCAGCGATCGTGCCGCAGACGGTCACCGAGGTGGCTGTGCAGGCGGGTCGGCGGCCACGGCTGCGTTCCTTCCAGCAGCAACCACAGCAGCGACGCCAAGGGAGCACCATGTCCACCCACTTCGATGTCATCGTGATCGGCGGTGGGCCGGTCGGTGAGAACGTCGCCGGGCGCGCTGCCGCCCATGGCCTGTCCACCGTGCTGGTCGAGCGGGAGCTGCTTGGCGGGGAGTGCTCGTACTGGGCGTGCATGCCCTCCAAGGCGTTGCTGCGACCCGGTGAGGTCCTGGCGGCCGCACGGGCGGTGCCTGCTGCCGCCGGCGCGGTCACCGGCCAGGTGGACGCCGACAAGGCGCTGTCCTCGCGCGATGCGTTCGCGCGTCTGGACGACACCGGGCAGGCCGAGTGGCTGGCGAGCACTGGCGTGGAGCTGGTGCGTGGCCACGGTCGGCTGGCCGGCACGCGCCAGGTGAGCGTCACCCGCCCCGATGGCAGCGAGCAGGCCCTGCATGCGACCCGGGCCGTCGTGGTGGCCACCGGCACCGGCGCGGCGGTGCCACCGATCCCGGGGCTTGCCGGGGCCGGCGCGTGGACCAACCGCGAGGCCACCCAGACCAAGGAGATCCCCCGGCGGCTGGGGGTCATCGGCGGTGGTGTCGTGGGCGTGGAGATGGCCCAGGCGTTCGCGCGGCTGGGCAGCGACCGCGTGGTCGTGGCCGAGGCCGGTGACCGGCTGCTGGCCAACGAGGAGCCCTTCGTCGGCGACGACGTGGCCGCCGCCCTTGCTGACGACGGCGTCGAGGTCCGCCTCGGCGCTGCCATCACCGGTGTCGCTCGGCCTGGCCCCGGCGCACCGGTCACGCTGACCTTCGGCGATGAGCACGTCGAGGTCGACGAGGTGCTGGTGGCCACCGGCCGCAAGCCGCACACCGCCGACCTCGGGCTCGAGCACGTGGGCCTGGAACCGGGAGCGTTCATCGCCGTCGACGACCAGCTGCGCGCCGCCGACGTCGAGGGCGACTGGCTCTATGCCGCCGGCGACGTCAACGGTCGGGCGCTGCTCACCCACATGGGCAAGCACCAGGCACGCGTCGTCGCCGACGTCCTTGCCGGCCAGCCCACCAGCAGCTGGGTCGACCATCGGGCGGTGACCCGCGTGGTGTTCACCGACCCGCAGGTCGCTGCCGTGGGCCACACCGAGGCCTCCGCCCACGCGGCCGGGCTGGCGGTGCGGACCCTCGAGGTCGGCACGCTCGCCAACGCCGGCGGCGCGCTGGCGGGCAAGGGCCTGCGCGGCACCACCAAGCTGGTCGTGGACGACGACCGCGACGTGCTGGTCGGCGCCACCTTCACCGGTCCGGGAGTCGGTGAGATGCTGCACGCGGCCACCATCGCCATCGTCGGCGAGGGGCCCCTGTCACGGCTGTGGCACGCCATCCCCGCCTTCCCCACCGTCAGCGAGCTGTGGCTGCGACTGCTGGAACAAGACGGCTGGTGAGCCGCGACCTCCAGCGCGAGACACAGCACGACCAACGCACCCCCCGCGCACAGCTCCGAGAGGAGGGCTGCATGCCCCGCGTGCCCGTGCACAGCCTGGACAGCGCCCCGGCCGGCAGCCGCGACACACTCGCCGCGCTCGCAGCCGCCAAGGGCAAGACCCTCAACATCTTCGCCGAGATGGCGCACTCGCCGGCGACGCTGGCGGCGTTCGCCGCCCTGGAGGAGGCGCTCACCGCCCACGCCACGCTCTCTGACGCCCAGCGCCAGGCGATCCGCCTTGCCATCGCCGGCTGGCAGGACTGCCACTACTGCCAATCCGCCTACACGATGGCCGGCAAGGCCGCCGGGCTGACCACCGAGCAGACCGTCGAGCTGCGTGCGGGCTCAGCCAGCTTCGACCCGGCCCTGGACGCGCTGGTCGCCTTCGCCGTGGAGGCGTTCACGGGGCGCGGCCACGTCACCCCGGCTACCTGGCAGCGCGCCCTCGACGCCGGGTGGCGCGATGACCAGCTGCTCGAGGCGTTCGCCAACGTCGCGCGCACGTTCCTCACCTCGGGGTTCAACCACCTGGTCGGCACCGAGCTCGACCTGCCCGCCGCTCCTGGGCTCGAGCCTGGGCTCGAGCGGTGAGCCTCGCTCGCAGCGGCCGGTGACCCGCCCGGACTGGTGATCCGCGGCAGCGGAGCGGGCCAGGCGAGGCAGACGTCGGCTGGTGGCCGGATCAGGCATCGGCCGGGTCGGCCGCCTCGGCCGCCTCGGCCGGTGGCCGGCGACCCCAGATCACGTAGGCGATCTGGCCGAAGGGCCGCACGAACGACGCCACCACCCAGGCGCGCTTGGAGCCGCGGACCTCGTCGGCGGGACGGCGCCACAGGTCCCAGAGCATGAGCACCTGCAGGAGGCTGGTCACCGCTCCGATCACGATGACCGCCTTGCGCTGCGCCGGCGTCAGGTCGTCCCAGCTGGTGGTCCAGGTGCCCATGGGTTCATCCCCTCGGTGTCGATGGTGTCGCGCGTGGCATGCCGGTCGGGCTGCGCATCATCATCCCACTCATCGCTGGCTGCGCTCGAACCGCCAGGCGGCTGCGACGACGCAGCCCACGGTGGCCAGGACGCTGACGACCACCAGCTGGGTGGAGGCGAGCACCCCGTGGGCCAGCACCAGCGAGGCCAGGCGCCCAAGGCCCCACGGCAGCCAGTCGCTGGCCCACGGCGCGAACGTGGTGAACAGATCAGCCGCCAGCAGCGCGCCGAGCGGCACCGCGAGCACCACTGCACGGCTGGTCGTGACCGTGCTGAGCACCAGCACCACCGCGAGCTGGAAGACCACCAGCAGCGACAGCAGCGCCACCGCCCCCAGCCACTGCCCGATCGGCCACACCGCCTCGCCTGCCAGCCACAGCTGCACGCCGACCAGCACCCAGGGCAGGACGACGATGGTGACCACCAGGGGTGGAGCGTGGCCGACGAGCTTGGCGATGATCAGCGCGGGCCGCGCCAGCGGCTTGGACAGCAGCCACTCGACCACCCCGCTGCGCCGGTCGTCGATGAGCACGCCCTGGGCCATGAGGACCACGCCCGCACCGGCCAGCACTGCGGCCAGCCCGGTGAACTGCAGCGCGCTCTCGGCCAGGGTCGTGTCGGCGATCTCGGCGGGCCCGTCCAGGTTGGGCACCACCCACAGGATGAGCGCGAGCAGCCCGTTGACCAGCCCGGTCCACACCAGCGCGCTGACCGCCCACCGTCGGCTCGCCCACCAGCTGCTGGCCTCGCGGCGGGTCTGGTTGGCCACGCCGGTCAGCGCGCCAGCACCGCGCGAGGTCGACGCCGTCGCACCGCTCACGGCCGCGCCCCGTCGACCAGGTCCACGAACACGTCCTCGAGCTGCGAGCGGTGACGGCGGAACGCCGTGACCACGACCCGGTCGTCGTCCAGCACCACCCGCAGCAGCTGCGCTGCGGCGCGATCGTCGTCGGACACCGTCACGTGCACGTCCCGGTGCCCTTCGACGGCCGGGGAGGTCGTCACCTGGGCCACCCAGTCCTGGGAGGCGAGGCGGTGAGGCACCTGCTCGGCGCCTTCGCCGGTCACCGTCAGCGCGTAGGAGGTGGCGGCACCACCCAGCAGCTCGGCCATGGGCGCTTGGGCGAGTCGCCGCCCGTCCTGGAGGATCGCGACCGTGTCGCTCACCCGCTGCACGTCGTCGAGGATGTGGGTGGAGTACAGCACCGTGGTCACGCCGCGCAGCCGCTCGAGGATGGCCAGCACGTCTCGCCGTCCCAGCGGGTCCAGGGCGCTGGCGGGCTCATCGAGCACCAGCAGCTCGGGTCGGTGGATCTGCGCCTGCGCGATGCCCAGGCGTTGGCGCTGCCCGCCCGACAGCCCGCCGACGGCCTGGTCGCCCGCGCCGGACAGCCCGACCAGCTCGAGCGCCTCGTCGATCTCCGCATCGACACGCCGATCAGGCGAGGGCGGGTAGAAGCCGCGCGCGAAGCGCAGGTTCTGCCGCGCGGTCAGGTCATCGTAGAACGCCGGATGCTGCGCCAGGTAGCCGACCCGCTGGCGCACCGCGACGGTGTCGGCGACCGCGTCCAGCCCCAGCACGGTGGCGCTGCCGGCCGTGGGGCGCAGCAACCCGACGAGGATGCGCATCGCTGTGGTCTTGCCGGCGCCGTTGGGGCCCAGGAAGCCGAACACCGACCCGCGCGGCACCTCCAGGTCCAGCCCGTCCAGTGCCACCAGGCCACCGAACCGCTTGACGAGCCCTGCGATGCGCACGGCGTGCTCGACCATTGGCGACCCTCGGCGTCGATCAGGGCGCGACCACCCCGAGCCGCGCTGCAGCGACCCGGCCATCCGCGCCTGCCTGCACAGCAGTCTGGGCTGCCCGCGCGGCACACACCGGTGCCAATCGACCCGGACGCACAGGTCGAATGCCTCGCGCGCGGGGCGGCGGCGCGACAGCGCCCGCTCCCGACGCGACAGTGCCCGCCCCTCGACGTTGGCCGCTCGCCCGGACCGAGCAGCGCCGGTGTGCAACCCTCTGCGTCGGGGCGGTGTCGGACCGGCCACCCAAGGCTCTGCCCCACGGCACCGACGCGCTGCGACACCGGAGGGCCGCGCGATGCAGTCACGCTCGGGCGCAAGCGGCGCTGCCCGCATCCTCGCCGTCACCGCGTGTCTGGCGGTGGCAAGCGCCCTGATCATCGGGAGCTCCGCAGCCGCTGCCGACGAGCCTCCCAGCATCGAACAGCCCGAGCCGGGCCCGCACGAGGTGGTGCCGGCTGGCTCGGTGACGGTGACCGCGCAGGTGCACGCCGTCGTGGAGGACGCCGAGGTGCGCCTCGACGGGGATCAGGTCACCGCCGAGGTCGCAGACGACGAGCCGGCGACGATCACCGCGGAGACCAGCGTGGAGCCGGGCGTGCGGGAGGTGACCGTCACCGCGGAGACCGGCGAGGGCACCGCCGAGCGCAGCTGGGCGGTCACCGTTGTGGACGTGGAGGTGGCCCGTCACGCCGGCGCCGACCGCATCGAGACCGCTGCTGCGGTCAGCGGCACGCTGCACCCCGAGGACGGGCAGGCCGACGCCGCGCTGCTGGCCCGCGCTGATGAGTTCGCCGACGCGCTGGTCGGCGCTCCCCTGGCCGCAAGCGCTGGCGGGCCGCTGCTGCTGACCGATGGCGACGCGCTCGCCGACGCCGTCGCTGACGAGCTGTCGCGCACGCTGGGCGAGGAGGGCACCGTTCGGCTGCTCGGCGGCACCGCCGCGCTCGACGAGGCGGTGGCCGAGGCGGTGGCCGACCTCGGCTACGACGTCGAGCGCCACGCCGGACCGGAGGACACCGGGCGGTTCGGCACCGCGGTGGACATCGCCGAGGCGGTCGGCGAGGCCGACACCGCCCTGGTCGCCTCGGGTGAGGACTTCCCTGACGCGCTGGCCGCCTCGGCGGTGGCCGCTGCCGAGGAGTGGCCGATCCTGCTGGCCCCGGCCAGCGGATCGCTGCCGGCGGTGGTCGGCGACCACCTGGCCGACCGCGGCTATGACGCGCTGCACCTCATCGGCGGCACGGCAGCGGTCGACGACGAGGTCGCCGAGGAGCTGGCGCAGCACGCCCCGCTCGAGCGGGTGCATGGCGCGGACCGGTTCGCCACCGCGCGGGAGGTCGCTGTGACGTTTCGGGCCGAGGCCGAGCACGTCGCGCTCGCCTCGGGAGACTCGTTCCCTGATGCGCTGGCCGGCAGCGTCCATGCCGCCAGCCACGACGCCCCGGTGCTGCTCACCGACCAGGATCGGCTGCCCGAGGCCTCGGGGACCGCAGTGACGGCCGCCGAGCCTGCCACGCTGCACGTCTACGGGGGCACCGCCGCGGTGGGTGAGCACGCGGTCGGCGACGCGCTGCGGCGCCTCGGCGACCGGGGCGACCTCGCCGTGTCGGAGCTCAGCCCGGCAGCGGGCGCGCAGGTCGACGAGCTCGATGCGATCACGGTGACCTTCGACGACGCGGTCGACCCCGAGGCCTCCGCGGTGGTGGTCGAGGTGGCCGGCCACGAGGTCACCGCGGCAGCAGAGGACACCGACGGGGAGCGTACCCTGACGGTGCGGCCCGAGGTGCCGCTGTCGCTGCTGGGCACGCCACGCGAGGTGGTCGTGGGCATCCGTGGCGTCTCGGACGCAGAGGAGGGGCTGGTCCACCAGCGAGCCACGCTGACCTGGAGAGCCGAGCCGCTGTCGCGCGGCGACACCGGTCGCCACGTTGCCGATCTGCAGGAGGCGCTGCGCGAGCGCCGCTTCTGGCACGAGGGCGCCCAGGGGACGCTGGGCTTCCACACCCACCACGCGGTGGTGGCCGCGCAGAAGACGTTCGGCCTGCCCCGGGACGGCACGGCCGACGGAGAGCTGGGCGCCGCCCTGGAGAGTGAGCCGCTGCCAGAGCCACGCAGCACCGAGGGGCGAACCTACGAGGTGGACCTCGCCCGCCAGACGGTGGCCCTGGTCGAGGACGGGGCGGTGCGTTGGATCTTCGATGCCTCCACCGGCCACGGCGAGCCCTACCAGTTCGAGGGCGAGCAGTACGTGGCCACGACCACCACCGGGCACCACCCGGTCGTCTGGCAGTACGACGGGGTGCGCGAGGCTGCGCGCGGGGAGCTGTACCGCCCCAAGTACTACGATGCGCTGCGCGGCATCGCGATCCACGGCTACGCCGAGGTGCCGCCCGAGCCCGCCTCGGCGGGCTGCATCCGTGTGACGAACGCGGCGATGGACGCGATCTGGTCGCTGGATCCGGGCACCGATGCCAGCGTCTGGGTCTATCCCGAGGACTTCTATGACTGACGACACCACGCAGCAGCCCGACGAGCCCCTGCTGGTCAGCGTCGCCCGCGTCTCGGTTGAGGCGGCGCGCCGTGCCCCCTCGTGGTGGGCGCGGGAGGCGCTGGGTGGTGGCGATGCGCTCGCCGACATCTGCGACGCCGCCTGGCAGCTGCTGCGCGAGCAGCACCCCCAGGCCTGGGAGGCGATGGACCATCAGGACCGCCGCAGCGAGGTGGGCTACGTGATGAGCGTGCTGGTGGCCCAGGAGTGCGCCCGGAAGTAGCGCGTCAGCGCAGCCGCGCCGGCACCGCACCCACCAGCGGATGGATCGAGGAGGCGGGCACTGCTGGGCTCCACAGGTAGCCCTGGGCGTAGTCGCAGCCCAGGGCCGCTAGCGCCGCGAGCTGCTGGGGCGTCTCTACGCCCTCGGCGTTGGTCAGCAGCCCGAACGTGCCGGCCAGGTCCATGGTGGCGGCCACCAGCGCCTGATCCTGGATGTCGGAGTGCAGCCCGCTGACGAAGCTCCGGTCGATCTTGAGCAGGTCGACCGGCATGTGACGCAGGTGGGCCAGCGAGCTGTAGCCGGTGCCGAAGTCGTCGATCGCGAAGCGCACACCGCGTGCCCGCAGGCGGTTCATCGCCCCGGCGGTGCCCGCGGTGGCCAGCAGCGTGGACTCGGTGAGCTCGAGGATCAGCGCGCTCGGCGGCAGGCCCGTGGCCTCCAGGGCCTGCTCGACGGTGCTGGTGACCTCCTCGTGCATCAGCTGGCGCGGCGAGAGGTTCACCGACACCAGGAAGTCGGGGTCGGCGGCAAGCCACGGCTTGGCGTCGTGACAGGCGCGCTCGAGCACGCGCTGGCCGAGCTGATCGATGAGCCCGGTCTCCTCGGCAACCCAGATGAACTCACCGGGCGGGATGAGGCTGCCTGCCGCGGTGCGCAGCCGCACGAGCGCCTCCACGCCACAGACGCGCTCGTCGGCAAGCGCCACCGTGGGCTGATAGTGCACCTCGATGCCATCGTGCTCCAGCGCATGCCGCAAGGCCGCGGTCATGTCGAAGCGGTGCTCGGCGCGCTGGCGCATCCGCTCGTCGAACACCTCGACGCGGTTGCGTCCCGCCGACTTCGCCGCGTACATGGCCGTGTCGGCGTCGCGCAGCAGCCGCGCTCCGCGCGTGGTCTTGTCCCCGTAGGCGATGCCGACGCTGGTGGTGATGCTGGCGCTGCCGCGCTGGGTGGGCAGGGCACCAGCCATCGCGGTGCGGACCCGCTCGGCGATGCTGCGTGCGACGACGGTGGTGATCACCCCGGGGCACAGGATCGCGAACTCGTCGCCGCCCAGACGGGCGACCGTGTCATCCGGGCGCACCACGCGCTCCAGCCGGCGAGCCACGACGATGAGCACCTCGTCTCCGGCGTCGTGGCCGAGGCCGTCGTTGATGGCCTTGAGCCCGTCGAGGTCGAGGAACAGCACCGCGAACCCGGCGTCGGTGCGCTCGCATCCCGCGCGGACCTGCTCGATGCGGTCGAGGAACAGCGTGCGGTTGGGCAGCCCGGTCAGCGGGTCGTGGGTGGCCAGGTGCTCCAGCTGCGCGGTGGCCTCGCGGCGCTGGCGGACCGCGTCGACGATGTGGGACAGCGCGGTGAGGAACTCGCGGTCGTGCACATCCAGCGCCGCCGCCTCGGGGCCGCTGGCCTCCAGCCACTCGCCCACCTCCCTGGTCGCGCCACCCGGCCTCGCCGTGGCGAGCTCCGAGGCCAGCGTGATCTGCACGCCGGGCCCCAGCAGGCCCTGCGCCTTCTCCTTGGCGACGCGCGCCACGGCTGCGACGTCGTCGAGGCGGGTGGCGATCTGTCCGACCTCGGCCACGGCACGCTGCTGCTGCGCGCGGCGGGTGAGCAGCCGCCGGGTGCGCTCGAGGCTGGCGATGTCGGTGGACACGCCGATCATGCCCGCCACCTCGCCACGCGCGTCGCGATAGGGGGCGTTGGTCACCAGCGCGGGGAAGGTCGTCCCGTCGCGCCGGCGCACCTCGAACTGGCCGGTCCAAGTGCGCCCGGAGCGGATGCGCTCCTGGATCGCCTCGGCGTGGTCGGCGAGGGACTCGGGCACCGTGAGATCGACGAGCGAGCGTCCGAGGAGCTCTTCCTCGGACCAACCGTAGATGCGCGCCGCCGCGGGGTTGACGTACTGCACCTTCCCCTCGAGGTCAGTGGCGATGACGGCGTCGCCTACCGCATCGAGCAGCTGCGACTGGAAGCGGGTGCGGGCCTCGGTGCGGCGCTGCTCGGTGACGTCGTCGTGGACAGCCACGAAGCGCGTCACCGCGCCGTGCTCATCCAGGATCGGCGTGATCGTCTGCACCACGCGGTAGTGGCTGCCGTCCTTGCGGCGATCGACCATCTCGCCGCGCCACACCCGCCCGGCCAGGATCGTGGCCCACAGCTGCTCGTAGTGCTCGCGGGTGTGCTCGCCGGAGCGCAGCACTCGCGGGGTCTGCCCCAGCACCTCCTCGGGCGCGTAGCCGCTGACGCGCACGAACGCGTGGTTGACCCAGGTGATCGTGCCGTGCACGTCGGTGACCATCACCGCGCTGCCAACGCTCCCCAGCGCCGCCGCGCGCACCTCGTCAGTGACTCCCGACCCCTGCTGGTCGGGGGTCAGGCGATCGGTGACATCCACCCACGACGCCAATGCGCCCGCAAAGTCCCCCTCCTCGTCATGCAGCGGCACCCGCGTGGTGCGCACCCACACCGAGGCGCCGCCGGCGTGGCGCAGCTCCAGCACCTCGTCGATCAACCACTCGCCCTCGGCGAAGCCGGTGAACAGCTCCTCGGCACGTGCCCGACCCGCGGGCGTGTCGGCGTAGAGATCCAGCACATGCAGGCCGACCAGATCCTCGGTGCTGCGGCCCGTCAGCGCGCAGGCGTGCTGGTTGGCCCGATGGATGCGCCCCGTCGTGCCCACCAGCACATAGGGGTGGGGCGCCCGGTCGAAGACCTCGTGGAGGATCTCGCCTAGCTCGATCTCGACCTCGCCGCGTCGCTCTGTTCTGGTATCCCTCAGTGCCTTACTCAGCGTACTGGACCGCTGGTCGCCGGTGTGCGCTGCACGCGTCCCGCGGCGGTCACGCACGCCGCGGCGCCCAGCAGCAGGCCTCCGGCCACCATCCAAGCCACCGTGTAGCCGGCGAGGTCGACGAGCGCGCCGAAGCCCAGCGGGCCAAGCGCCGCCCCGGTGAAGAAGCCGGTGAGCATCGCGCTGGTCGCCGCGGCCGGGGCCGCGCGGTTGAGCCGCACCACGGTGAGGTCCATGAGCCCGTTCCAGCCCCAGCCGGCCCCGAAGGCGACCGTGGCGACCACCACCAGCGCCGCCGGCGACGACAGCGTGCCCAGCAGGGCCACCGCTGGTGCGCCGATGGCCATCAGCGCGGCCATGGTCCTCCGCGGGTCGATGCGCCCGCGATCGGCCAGCACCCCGCCGGTGAGGCGAGCGGTGATCGACACCGCGCTGCCGTAGGCCAGCAGCAGGCCGGCCGCGCCCTCGGGCACGCCCTGTGCCACGGCGCTGTCCACGGTGAACGAGCTCAGCGTCATGGTCGGAGCCGCCGCGAGCGCGCCGCCCACCGCCAGCAGCGCCAGCGCCGGCGTGAGCCGCGGCGGGCTCGCCCCGCCTGCCGTCGCAGCCGTCGCAGCCGTCGCCCCAGTCGGGCGCGCGCGGTGGGTTGCTGCCCGCGCTGCGCGCGCGTCCTGGCGTGGCACCAGCAGCGGCACCAGCGCGAGCAGCACCACCGCGCCGGCGTAGGCCCAGCGCCAGCCCACCGTCAGCGCCACCAGCGGCACCGCGGCACCGGCCAGCAGCGACGTCGCCGGCACCGCTGTCTGCTTGATGCCGAACGCCAGCCCCTGGCGGCCGGTCGCCAGCCCGCGCGCAAGCAGCCCGTTGGCCGAGGGCTGACCGAACGCCTGGCCCACGCCACCCACCGCCATGGCCACCAGCAGCCCGCCGAAGCCCTCGGCGACGCCGGCGACGAGCAGCAGCGCGCCGCCGCACAGCGCGCTGGTGGCCACCACGCCGGCCAGCGGCCCGATGCGCTCGATGATGCGGAACACCAGCGGCCCTGAGGCCACCGAGGCGAGGAAGAACACCGCGATCGCCAGGCCCAGCCCGGTGGCGTCGAAGCCGAGCTCGCCGCCGACCTGCACTGCCAGGGCGCCGAGCAGGAACAGCGGCATCGCCGCGGCCATCGTGGCCCCGACCGCGCTGGCGGTCAGCGCCACGGCACGCAGCCGGCCCCCCACCGGCGCGTCCGTCGGCTTGCCTGCTCCCATCTCGGCGTGCTCCTCGAACTCGGCGATGCGCCAAGCGCTGCGCGGATCGTCTCGCACGCGCGTCGCCTGGCTGCGCGCCTGGCGACGGTAGGCGGCTGTGCTCCGGACGGCACGGCGCGGTCGGTCACGCCGGCGAGCCTGGGCTGGCCGGCGACCGCGGCCGTAGACTCCCTCGGCATCCTCAACGGGAAGGAGTGGTTATGGACCGGCGGCGTCGCGCGGCCCTGGCCACCGGCGTGTTCGCCCTGCTGGTGCCTGGCACCGTCGCGGGCGTCGTCCCGTGGTGGCTCGCCGACCGACGCGCACAGCCCTCGCCGGGTGGCGCCCGCGCGACCCGTTGGCTCGGCGCCGGCCTCGTCGCCGCGGGGACAGCGCTCCTTGGGGACGCGTTCATGCGCTTCGTGCGCGCCGCGGGCACGCCATCCCCGGTCTACGAGACCGAGCGGCTGGTCACCAGCGGGCCCTACCGCTGGACCCG
>PWER01000073.1 GCA_003553565.1 Nitriliruptoria bacterium
ACGGGGGCGGGACCTCCGCGCGAAGCTCGGCGTGGGGTTCCGCGCGACGGCGCGGCGCTGCTGACCACGGTCCCGGGCGCTCTCGCGGTGGCAACCAGACTACAGACGGTGGGTCCGCGCGCTCCTGGGGCAACCGGTTGTCTTCCGGTGCTTGTTCTGCGGGCGTGGATGGATCGCACCCGGCGGATCGCCGAGCGCGAGCAGCAGGCGGCCGAGGAGACCGAGCAGGCCCACCGTCATTTCACGCGCGCCGCGGCGCTGCGCGAGGAGGCGCGGGTGCAGCCGCGGCGGCTTCTTGCGAGCACACCGGTGCTGCCGGGGCTCGCTGCGAGGCGGTGACGTGATCGTCCGCACGCGCGCATCGCAGATCGCACGCGCGTGGCCGTCTCCACCAGCGAACCCGTCCCGATTCCGCGGGCGACCGCCGTGAAGGTGTGGCTGGCTCCACCTGGGAACGGGGGCGGGCGCGTGCTGGGAACGGGGGTGGGCCCCGTGGTCGGGTGCCCGGCGTCCCAGGACGATGTCGGGCAGCCGGGGGCGCACGACCGGGCCGTCACCTCCGGGGCGGGAGAGCCCCGCCGCCATGACCGGGATGGGAGCAGGCATGTGCCAAGGAACCGCGCTGAGTGTGGAGACCCCGCGCCACGTGGCGACGAGCCACGGACCCCCGGGCCGCGGTCGAGCCGTTCGGTCAGCGCTGGCCACGGTCGTGCTCGTGGTGCTGCCGACACTTGCCGTGGCTGCCTGTGCGCCGACGGCTGGCTATGACGGCACCGACGGGGATGGCGCTCGCAACGGTGAGGCCGTGATCGTCAGCGACATGAGCTTCGCGCCCGAGGTGCTCACCGTGCCCGCCGGATCCACCGTCACGTGGATCTTCGACGACGGCGGGCTGGCCCACGACGTCGTCTTCGATGACCTCGACGTCGCCAGCGAGCTCCTCACCGAGGACACGTTCAGCCACACCTTCGAGGAACCCGGCACCTACACCTACCAGTGCAGTCCCCATCCGAGCATGACCGGCGCGATCGAGGTGACCCCATGAGCATGAGCCTCAAGCCCTCCTCCAACCCAACCCCCGCGCAGGCTCCAGCGGAGGGTCGTCCAAGCCTCCTGGTGCGCGGTGCGAGAGCCGAGGAACGGCTCCTCGCACTGCTGCGGACGCGTGCGCCGGAGGCGCTGCGCGTCACGTTGGCCCTCGTCTTCCTGTGGTTCGGCGCGTTGAAGGTGGCCGGTGTGCCCACCCTGCCGTCGGGCCTGATCGCGGCGATCACGCCGTTCCTCGACCCCGCGGTGTCCGTGCCGGCCGTCGGCGTCGTGGAGCTGCTCCTCGGGGGGTTGCTGCTGCTCGGCTGGCGCCAGCCACTGGTGCTGGCCGCGCTGGGTGCCCACCTCGCGGGCACCTTGCTGGTGCTGGTGCTGCGACCTGACGTCGCCTTCCAGGGCGGCAACCCGCTGCTGCCCAGCGTCGAGGGCGAGTACGTGATCAAGAACCTCGTGCTGCTGGCGAGCGTCGCGGTGCTCGCGGGTCAGACCCGCAGCCGTGCGCTCGCGCCGCTGCGACACCGCTCCTAGAGGCTCGGGCGAGGATCCGCGATCCGACAGCACCAGCGCCGACCGCGCGCGTGCCCTCCGGGTGAGGCGGGTGACCCACCCGCCTCACCCGCGCGATCAGCCAGGGAGATCGCCCCGCCGTGCGGAGCCGACCCCATCTATGATCAGCAGATGCGAGGGAGGGTGCTGCCCCGAGGGAGGGTGCTGCCTCGAGGGTGGGTGCTGACCGCGGTCGCGACGGTGGGGACCGCGGTCGTGCTGGTGGCTGTGGCGTCGATGCTGCTGCGGGGCCGTCCGCTGGAGGCGTTCTACGGGCGCTGGCTGTTCCACAACGCCCCGGCGGCGGTGGTGATGCTGTGGATGGGCCGGTTGGTCCTGCGGCGACGCTGGGGGCACGGTGCCGGGCTGGTGGTGCTGATCATCGGCGCGGTCGCCTCGGCGCACGTCGGGGTGGCTGCCGTGGTCGACGCCAGGATGCTCGCCACCGGTGTCGACGATCTCGCGGCGGGCGCCACCTTCGTGCCCGCCGAGCTGCCGTGGTCGGCGTCGGTGCCGCTGTGGGTGATGAAGTGGTTGTGGGTGCCGGTGCCGGTGCTGGCCACCACGATGCTGCTGCTGGTGTTCCCTGACGGGCACCTGCCGCACGGGCGTTGGCGGTGGGCGGCGTGGTTGGCTGTGGGCGGTGGGCTGCTGCTCATGATCGCCCACGCGATCGTTGCGTGGCCGGCCACAGCGGTGCCGATCTCCTCCACCGAGGTGCCCGTCGGGGACCATCCGGTCAGCGCTGCGCTGGTCATGATCGGCGGGCTGGGGGTGCTGGCCGCGGCACTGACCGGCGTGGCGACGCTGGTGGGGCGCTGGCGGCGAGCGACCGGGGAGCAGCGGCGCCCGTTCCGGGCGGTGGGTGCTGCCGCGATCGTCCTGGCGCTCGTGGGCACGCTGACCTGGCCGTGGCAGGCGGTGTGGCGACCGGCGGTCCTCGTCGCGTTCGTCGGCGTGCTGGTCACCTACGCCCTCGCGGCGGCCCGCTACCGCATCCACGACCTCGACCCGGTGCTCGGGCGCGCCGCGGTCGCGGCGGTGCTCGCCGCCGGCGTGACGGGCGTGTATCTCGCGATCGTGGTCGGCATCGGCGGCCTGGTGGGCCGCGGCACCGAGGTCAGGCCGCTGCCGCTGGTGGCGGTGGGCGCGGTCGCGCTGCTGATCGAGCCGGCGCGTCGTCAGGCGCGCCGGCTGGTGGACCGCCTGCTGTATGGGCGCGACACCGACCGTGCCGAGGTGTTGTCGCAGCTGGCCGAGGCGGCCAGCACCGCCACCGACGCCGACGAGGTCCTCGATCGCGTCTGCGATCTGCTGATGCGCAGCACCGGCGCGCGGCGCGTCGAGGTGTGGCTGCACGGCGACGACGCGGACCATCTCGCCGCCGCGGCCGGGCCGGTGGAGGACAGCGCCCCGATCCTCGCCATTGCGGTGGTGCATCAGGACGAGCGGCTCGGCGAGGTGCGTCTGCGCGCGCGACACCCTGCGGACTTGGCCGCCGACGCCGAGCAGCTGGCACGCGACGTCACCCGCTCGCTGGGGGTGTTCCTGCGCACCGCGCGGCTGACCGCAGAGCTGCGTGACCACGTCACCGAGCTGCGCCGCTCCCGCCACCGGCTGGTCGAGGTGCACCACGAGGCGCGCCGCCAGCTCGAGCGTGACCTGCACGACGGCGCCCAGGCTCAGCTGATCGCGTTGCGCCTGCGCCTGGGAGCGGTGCAGGCGCTGGCGACCTCGGACGGCAACGGTGCGCTGTCCCAGGAGCTGGAGAACGCCGCCACCCAGCTCGACGGCGCGGTGGCGTCGCTGCGTGACCTCGCTCGCGGGCTGTACTCACCGCTGCTGGAGCAAGCGGGGGTGGCCGCGGCCCTGCGTGCGACCGCGCGGGGCCTGCCGCTGCCGGTGTCGGTGCGCGACGCCGGGCTCGGTCGCTATCAGCGAGCCATCGAGGCGGCGGTGTACTTCTGCTGCCTCGAGGCGCTGCAGAACGCCAGCCGGCACGCCCACGCCTCTCACATCATCGTCGCCTTGGGTGAGGAGAGCGGCACGGTGCGGTTCGAGGTGGCCGACGACGGTGTGGGCTTCGACCCCGAGCGCCACCCTGCAGGCGCAGGGTTGGTCAACATCGGCGACCGCCTCGCGGCAGTCGGCGGGCAGCTGCGCATCGACTCCACGCCGGGGTCAGGCACCCGCATCAGCGGTGAGGTGCCCGCTCACGCGGCGGTCTCGGCGAGGTAGACCAGCACCGCGGCGACCCGCCGGTGCACCTCGGTGTCGTCGGCGTCGAGCCGCAGCTTGGTCATGATCGCGGTGATGTGCTTCTCCACCGCGCCGAGGGTGAGGTTGAGCCGCTCCGCGATGGCGGCGTTGGACAGGCCCGCGGCGACGAGCTCCAGCACCTCGAGCTCTCGCGGGCTCAGCCGCGACAGCGCCGAGTCGTGCTGGCGCGATCGCGCCTGCAGCAGCGCGTCCACCACGCCGGAGTCCAACGCCGAACCGCCGGCGTGCACCGCCTCGATCGCGTGGCGCAGCTCGCCGAGGTCGCCCATCCGCTCCTTCTGCAGGTAGGCGCGACCACGCGATCCTGACGCGAACAGGCGCAGGGCGAACTCGGGCTCGACGTACTGCGACAGCACCACCACCCCCAGGTCCGGATGGGAGATCGCCAGCTGCTCGGCGGCTCGGATGCCTTCGTCGCGGTGGGTCGGGGGCATGCGGATGTCGGTGATCACCACATCAGGGGCGTGCGAGTCGACCGCGGCAAGCAGTGCGGGCAGGTTCGTGACGCTGTCGACCAGCGCGAGGTCGTCCTGGGTGGCAAACAGCAGCCGCAGCGCCTCGCGGATCAGGTAGCTGTCCTCGGCGCTGACGACTCGCATGGTCACCGCTGCCCCGTCTGCTTCCTCTGGTCTTGCTCCCCGTCGTGCCCGTCACCCCAGTATCCGCGTTCGGCGCCACAGGGGAAGGGGGCTTGCCGTCAGATCCTGGTAGGGCACACCCCAGCCCCTCTCGCCGGCTGGCTCCCTGCCCGCGGTCTCGCCGGAGCGGGAGGCTCACGTCATCGGCCCCACACGAGGGGTCCCACGAGAGGAGCACCACGTGTCCGACACCGCGCAACGGCCGACTGCCGCCGGAAACCCCCAGGCCGGACCGCCCCAGGTCCGACGCCCGCGCCTCGTGGCCTTCTGGGTGCTGCTGGCGCTGCTGCTGTTCCTGCACCTTGGTGAGCGACCGCAGATGCTGCTCTTCCCCCTCACCGCGTTCGGGGACGTCGGCGACCTGGCGACCCACGAGATCCACCTGTTCGCCCAAGGCCTGTTCGCCTGGACGGTGCTGGCCGCCGTGGCGGTGCAGCTGCGCCGGCCCAGCCGCCAGGTCGGCGCGGCCTGGGCCTTCACCCTGGCCACCGTGATCGCCTTCGCCATGGTCGCAGTGCTCGGTGATCTGCCCGGCAACGTCGTGCCGATCCTCATCGCCGCGATCGCCGTGGCGGTGCTGGCGTTCCTCGCCCATCCCGCATCGCTGCGCGCGAAGGTGACCCCCATCGACCGTCCCAGCCTGATGCTGACCACGCTGGCCGCAGCGGCGACGATCCCGCTGGTGACCTACGCCGCTGGCCAGCTGGGCATCCAGCTGGCCAGCGGCCCCGGCGACGAGCACTGGCAGTTCGGCCACTGGATCATCATGGCCGCGGTCGCCCTCATCGCCGTCGGTCTGGCGGCCGTGGCCGCCGCCAAGCTGTCCGGCTGGCGGTTCCCGCTGTGGGCCGCCGGCCTCATCGTCGCCGCGCTGGGCGTCGGATCGCTGGGCATCAGCGCGGTATCGCAGCTGTCCACCGGATGGGCGCTGGCCGCCCTGGCCTGGGGCGTGACGTTCATCGCCGCCGGAGAGCTCCAGGGCCGCCGCACCGCGGTCGCCGGCACGGGCGATCGGCAGCGCGTGTGATCTCCCGCAGCTGACCGCCCCACCTGACCACCCCCTGGGTGTGGCGAGACTGACCTCACGGTGAAGGGGCTCGCCGGCGACCGCCCGACCAGCGCGGGCTGATGGCTCCTCCAGACAGGAGGACGCCATGGACGTGTCGGTCACGACCTCCACCGTGAGGCAGCGGGTGGAGGCGCTCGCCGATGCGCTTGACGCGCGCGTTCGACGCGCTGCGGAGCAGCCACGGCCAGGACCTCTGCCAGCGCGTGTTCGGTCGGCCGCTGCCGCCTCGTGATCGCCGCGGCACCCGGCGGGGCCGCGCCTCGTCGGAGTGACACCGCGGGGGCGCGATCGCCGCCGGCGCAGCGGGGGCTGTGTGGAATGCGGGCAACGTGGAACACTGGGGACGTCCCGACGGTGGGGCCCCCTGATCGAAGATGCTGCGGCGCTGTGCCGTGGCGCAGCGCGGTGTCGGTGTTGACGTACCCGCTGCCGGCCGAAGGACTGACGTGATCACCTTCGAGTCCGTGACCAAGCACTACCCCGACGGCACCGTGGCGCTGGACGGCCTCGACCTCGAGGTCGACGAGGGCGAGACCGTGGTCTTCGTCGGCCCGAGCGGCTGCGGCAAGACCACGACGATGCGCCTCGTCAACCGCATGGTCACGCCGAGCAGCGGCCGGGTGCTGCTCGATGGCACCGACGTCGCCGAGCGCGAGCCCGCGGCGCTACGCCGGAGCATCGGCTACGTCATCCAGCACACCGGCCTGTTCCCGCACTACACCGTGCGGCGCAACGTCGCCACGGTCCCCGAGCTCGAGGGGTGGTCGCGCGCGCAGCGCAACGAGCGCGTCGACGAGCT
>PWER01000190.1 GCA_003553565.1 Nitriliruptoria bacterium
CCAGCGTCGGCATCGTCGACCTCTCCACGGTGACGGCGTCGTCGGTCACGTCGTCTCGCGCGCGGCGCGCTGGCCCACCCGCAGCTGCTCGCAGCCCGCCACCGCGAGGTCCAGCAGCTGGTCGAGCATCTCACGGTCGAACGGCTGCTCCTCGGCGGTGCCCTGCACCTCCACGAACCGCCCGTCGCCGGCGACCACCACGTTCAGGTCGACGTCGGCCGCGGAGTCCTCGTTGTAGTCGAGGTCCAACAGCGGCGTGCCGCCCACCACCCCGACGCTGACCGCGGTGACGGGCTCCATCCCCGGCGGCGTGGTCAGCTGGCCGGCGGCCACGAGCGCGTCGAGCGCGTCGGCGAGCGCCACCCAGGCGCCGGTGATCGCCGCGGTGCGGGTGCCGCCGTCGGCCTGCAGGACGTCGCAGTCCACGGTGATGGCCCGCTCCCCCAGCTCGTCGAGGTCGACCACGGCGCGCAGGCTGCGGCCGATGAGCCGCTGGATCTCGTGCGTGCGCCCCTTGACGCGTCCCCGTGAGGACTCGCGGGGCGTGCGCTCGGACGTGGCGCGGGGCAGCATCGCGTACTCGGCGGTGATCCACCCCTGGCCGGTGTCGCGCAGGAACCGGGGGACCTCGTCGGCCACGCTCGCCGCGCACAGCACGCGGGTGCGCCCGGCGGTGATCAGCGCCGAGCCCTCGGCGAACTCCTGCACGCCGGTCTCGATGGTGACCGGCCGGAGCTGGTCGGGGGTGCGGCCGTCATGGCGGTTCAGCGGCGTGCTCACGCGGGCGTGCTCCTTGCTCGGGCCGGGACGGTTGCGGCGTCGGCGCCGGTCGGGTCGAGGTCGGGCGGCAGGCTACACCGCGACCCAGAGACCGTCCTCGGCGGCGGTGACCTCGGCGGTGGTGTGCTCGGCGGCCTCGGCTGCCATCGCGTCGCGGTCCAGCCTGGGGTTGACGTGGGTGACCAGCAGGCGGCGGGCGCCTGCCTGCTCGGCCAGGGCGCCGGCCTCGGCGCCGGTGCAGTGCAGACCCTCGGGATGGGGGCCGTCGGCAGCCAGCCAGGTGGCGTCGCACACGAACAGGTCGGCGGCGGCTGCGGCGGCTGCGACGTCGTCGCCGCCGTGGGTGTCGCCGCTGTAGGCGAGCACGCGCCCGTCGGCGATGATGCGCGCCGCCAGCGTCTCGACCGGGTGGACCGCAGCGTGCAGCCGCACCGTGAGCGCGCCGACCACCAGCGTGTCGCCGGCGGCCACGGGCACGAACCGCAGGTGCTGGCTGAACCCCTCGCGGGCGTCGGGTGGCAGCAGCGCAGCGAGCTGAGCCTCGGCGCCTGCGGGCGCGTAGACCGTCAGCGGGGCGGGGTCGGCGGGATGGAAGCGGCGCGCGTAGTAGAGGCCGTAGAGGTCGACGCAGTGGTCGGGATGGGTGTGGGACAGCAGCACCGCGTCGAGGTCGGCGACGTCGACCCACCGCTGAAGCTGCGACAGGCTGCCGTTGCCGGCATCGACCAGCAGCCGGCTGGCCCCGGCGGCCACGAGGTAGCCCGAGCACGCCTGCCCCGGCCCGGGATGCGTGCCGGCGCTGCCGCACACCCCGAGGGACAGCGGCATGGGTGGGGGGCTCACGAGGCGGCCCCGACCGGCAGCGGCTCGATGGCGGTGTCGGTCAGGCGCGGGCCGAGGAAGCGGTGGGCCAGCGCGGCGAACGCGGTCGGCTCGCCCGAGGAGACGAACCGGTGGCTGTCGGCCAGCGCGCCGTCGCTCAGCGCCCCAGTGTCGACCAGGCGGGCGAACACCGACCGGGCGGTCTCCTCGGCGCTGGAGACCAGCACGGTGCCAGGGCCCAGCACGTAGGACAGCACGCCGGTCAGCAGCGGGTAGTGGGTGCAGCCGAGGATGACCGTGTCCACGTTGGCCGACAGCAGCGGGTCCAGGTAGTCGCGGGCCACCGCGAGGACTTCCTCGTCGGTGGTGCGCCCGGCCTCGACGAGCTCCACGAACCGCGGGCACGCCTGGCTGACCAGCTCGACCGGCGCACCGGTGGCCTGCACGGCCGCGTCGTAGGCGCCCGAGCCGATCGTGCCCGTCGTGCCGATCACCCCGACCCGCCCGGTGCAGGTGGCGCGCACCGCCGCGCGCACCGCCGGCTCGATGACGCCCTCGACCGGCAGCGGGAAGCCCGCGCGGTCCGCCTCGGTCATCGCGGCCGTTGCGGTGTTGCAGGCCGCCACGGCGAGCTTGACGTCCTGGGCGGCGAGGTGGTGGACGATCTCGGCGGTGAACCCGCGGACCTCGTCGAGGTCGCGGGGGCCGTAGGGCCCGCGGGCGGTGTCGCCGACGTAGACGATCCGCTCGTCGGGCAGCAGGTCCATGAGGGCGCGGGCGACGGTGAGCCCGCCCACGCCCGAGTCGAACACCCCGATGGGGCGGCGATCGCCGCCGTTGGTGTGGCCTGGCGTCATCATCGCGGGAAGTCTAGGCGGCGGTGTGCGGTGTGCTGCGGGTGGTCGGGGTGCTTCGGGCGCGGATCGAAGGGTTCGTTTGTGCCTGTGACGTGCAGGACACTTCTGGACGGAGTGGACAGCACGGCGCTAGCGTGCTCGCGGCGGGCGCCACGAGCTGCCCATAGCACGGGACGTCGAGAGCACTGGTCGTCGAGCCAGCGTGGGGGCGAGCGTGAGAGCGCTGCGGACCGTTGATGGGGCGACGGACACCGAGATCGGACGGCACCAGCGCACGGTCTTCGTCATCCTCTGGGCGCTCGCGCACCTGGTTCACCTGTTCAACCAGGCCGGCGGTGCCGACCTCTCGGGCGCGGTGTGGGAGCCGCTGACGCTGCTGGTGCTTGCGGCCACGCTGTTGGTCCTGCTGCGCCCCACGTCGGCCTGGCGGTTGGCGGTGCTGGCGCTCGCACAGCTGCTGCACTTCGGGGCCGACCTCCCCGGTGTGGCCAACCACTGGCACATCGTCGCGGCTGTCAATGCCGGACTGCTCGCGGCCCTGGTGACGGCGCGGAGGCGCAACCGCGAGGACGTGGGAAATACCGCGCTCGCGACGCTGCTGCCCTACGCCCGACTGGCGCTGATCCTCGCCTACGGCACCGCCGCGCTGGCCAAGCTCAACACCGCCTTCCTTGACACTGCGCACAGTTGCGCAGTGTCCATGTATCACGACTACACCGCGATCTTTGCGGCCCTCGGGCTGGGTCGGCCCTCCATCCCCGAGGCCGTGCTGCCGTGGGGCATCGCCGGCGCCGAGCTCGTGATCGCGATCCTGTTGGTGGTCCCACGCACACGAGCGCTGGGTGCGGTGCTCGCGGTGGTCTTCCACTTCTGGATGGCCGCGAGCCCTGCGATCTTGGTCTTCGACTTCACCTTCGTACTCATCGCGGTCGCGTTCCTGTTCTTGCCGCCCCAGGCAGGCGCGCAGTTGGTGGACGAGCTACGCGCGCTGCGCGCCGAGCGCGCCTGGGCGCGGTGGCTGTTCAGCCGTCCTGTGCTGTGGGCGGTGCTCGCGGTGGTCGCGGCGGTGGCCGTGCAGCGTGATGCGCTGCTCGGTGAGGAGGGCTTCACACTTGTGCGCTGGGGAAGCCTGCTCGCGTGTGGGGTGTTGGCAACGGTCGTCTTCGTCGTCACCGCGTGGCGGGTGCGTGGCGAGCCTGTGGTTGGCCAGACCCCAGCGCGCGCTCGAGGGGCTGTCCAGCTGGCGCTCGTCGCGCTGATCGTGGCCAACGCGCTCGCGCCGTTCGCCGGCGGCAAGACCGTCGGGACGTTCGCGATGTTCAGCAACTTGAGCACCGAGCAGCAGGAGTCCAACCATCTCCTGCTGCCACGACTGCCGGTCGACACCGCGCAGGACGACCTGGTCGAGATCGTCGAGGCGGAGGACGAAGACCTCGCCGAGCTCGGCGAGGAAGGCTGGCTGCTGTCCCACCACGAGCTGCGACGCCGCCTTGCCGACGAACCCGACGCCGCCATCACCTATGAGCGCGACGGCGAGGTCATCGCGCTCGAGCAAGCCGCCCATGATCCAGAGCTCGTCTCGCTGGACCCCATCCGCCACCGGCTCATCGGCCACCGCCCGGTCGATCCGGACGGGCCCGAGTGCAGCTGGTAGCGACAGCAGGCGCGCGAATCCACCAGATAGGGGCGAGGTGCGTCCGGGGTGCCCCTTCAGTGCGTTGCTTCGCCGTGCAATGCGCGAGAGGGGGTCAACAGGCCGCACCAGACCGCAGCCGCTGCGCCTGCTGCCACCCCTGCCCAAGCCAGCGGCGCCAGTGACGGGCTGTCCCAGGCGGCCGCAGCAGAGGCGGCCGCGAGGACGGCGACCAGCGCAGAGGGGCGCCAGTCACGGCGTCGCAGGGCAGCGAACAGAGCCTCCACTCCGAGGCCGACGGCGATGCCTGCGGCGGCGTGCCACGGCTCCCCGACGACAAGGCCGGATCCGAGTCCAGCCACCGGGGCTCCGGCGCTCATCCACGCGCGCTGGGACGTGCGCATGTAGCCGAGCAGCAGCAGCACACCAACGAGCGCCAACGTCGCACCACCGAGGTGCAGGGCTGCAGCAGCCAAGATCAGCAGCGCACCCGCTCCGAGAGCGAGCAACGTCCGCTGATCACCGGGTCGCACCATGGCGAAGGCCATAGCCACCAGCGTCCAGCCGAACCCGATCACCGGAGCGATCGGGTAGGTCGTGACGATGAACACCAGCAGCAGCACCGGCCGCACCCCGGCCCAGCGAAGCGACAGCGGCACCAGGAACGCAAAGGCCACAACCGCTTCGATCAGCACCGTCCACCAGGCCAGAAGCCACCCGAGCGCCGGGGCCAGCGGAGACTCATCCAACGTCGTCGTCTCCCCCTCGACCAGCACGGGCCCGGCTGCCTCACGGTTGGCCTCCATGAGCGCCCCGTCGCTTCCCGGCAGCCACGAACCGATCGGCGCTGGCAGACCGTCAGTTGCCAGAAGAAAGCGGAAGAACTCCCCGGACGCGAAATCGGGCGTCAGCAGCTTCCAGATCGTGGCAGCGGCGAACGCGAACCCGATCAGCAAGCGCCCTGCCAGCGCGGCGGTGCGCGCCGGATCCGGCCCAAGATGGGCGAAACCCAGCGCCAGCAGCCAGTACGTCAACAGGTAGTGATGATTGTCGAGCGTCGGCCAGTCGAACGGCACGAGCGCCACCAGCCGCAATCCCGCCAACGCGAACCAGAACCACGCGCGATGCGTCAGCTGCGGCCACGAGAAGCCTGCGGCGGCCACAAGCAGCACCGGCACGAGGGCGTAGCCAGGGCTGAAGGGGACCACCGTGAGCAGCGTCGCCCACGCGCTGGTCCGCAGCGGTGAGGCTGTGGCAACGCGCTCACGCAGCTGCTGCCAAGCGTCCTGAACTGCCCGCGTGGAGGCCATCGCCACCGAAGCGCTCATCGCCGAGGCGACCACGTCGCGACCGTCTCGCGTGACACGGCTACTCCATCGAGGGCGGGGCGAACCACCCGGATCTCTCGGATCGTGCCGTGTTCGCCCTCGTCAGGCGCGACCGGAGCGAGCCCCTCGTCCTGCTCGGCCCAGGCAACCTCGTCGAGCTCGTCGGCGGCACGCGCCGACAGCGGCTCCGTGGGCAGGGATCGAGCCGCCTCCAACCACCAGGAGGATGCCACCGGCTCGACCGCCTCGGGGTCGTCGAGCACCACCTCCTGGGTCTCGCCACCGGTCCGCACGCTCACCTCAATGACCCGAGTACCTGGCTCGTCGACGGTGGCGAACATGCCGAACCCGCCGCCCTTCCACGGGGTGAGCTCCTGGGTGAGCGCCAACGACAGCTGCACGGTGGCCACGACGACCAGCAGGGCGGGAGCGACCCATGCCAGCGCCACCGCTCTGCGCTCCGACGCGCTCTCTCGAGTGTCGACGCTGTTCTGACCGCTCGTGGCATGCCTCATCGAGGCCGCACGATAGGCAGGACCATGTGATCCTCTCAAGTTTACGCGAGACGGGCGTAGGCGGCGGAGGCGTAGCTGGGTGTTGATTGTGCGTCGTGGCTTCCGGCGGCGGCCACTGCCTTCATCCACAGCCTGGAGGTGGTCCACCGTCTGGCTGTCACACCGCTCGGGTATCGTGCCGCCATGGAGAACATAAGTTCCACACCGGCACTCGGCCCTCGGCCTGGAGACGCGCAGGGGTCAGCGGACCCGGGCACAGAGGCTGGTCCCATCAGCCAGGCCGGCGCGCGGCTGGAGGCGCTGGCGGGAGCGCTGCACGCCGCGGACCGGGCCATGGCCCACGCGGTGGAGACCGCGGGCGCGCTGCTCGAGGCCGGCACCTGCGAGGAGGAGGCCGGCTTGCCGCTGGACTTGTGGCTGGCGG
>PWER01000082.1 GCA_003553565.1 Nitriliruptoria bacterium
GGATCACGAGAATCTTTGATTCTCGAACGACTCCTTGAGGAAGGGGTCTTGCCCGCCTGCATTTCAGATAAGTCTGTCAATTTGAATCGCTGAGCCTGTCGGTATAGTAGCCTGACAGCACTATCGGAGTCTTTATCTTTTAAATCTCAAAGTAGTCAACAACCTATGAGCAATGATGGTCATATTCGTGTTGCCACTGTTGACGATGCCGAGTCCGTACAGCAGATTTATGCACCATTCTGTGAATCTTCTGCGGTAACATTCGAAGAAACGCCACCTTCAGTGGCAGAGATGAAAACTCGTATCGAATCAACGCTCGAAACGTACCCCTGGTTGGTGTATGTCAAACAGGGCTCCGATGATTCGAATGAGGTTATTGGATATGCGTATGCAGACACGCTTCGGAAACGGGCGGCATATCAATGGGTTGTTGAACTTTCGGTCTACATTAAAAAGGGCCATCGTAACTCGGGAGTTGGAGCACAGTTGTACGACTCCCTTCTGTCGATTTTAGAGTATCAGGGTGTTCGCGATGCATACGCTGTGACGACCCTTCCAAATGAGGCCACCGTTACCTTTCATGAACGGCTTGGTTTCGAACGCGTCGTAGAATTTCCAAAAATGGGCTATACTGAAGGCAACTGGCACGATGTTGCCTGGTGGCGTTACAAGCTTGTAGAAAAAGGGTTCGACCCAGAACCGCTGATTCCGTTTTCGGAGCTACAAGATGAAAAGGACATTATCTCTTGAGATTGTGTCAGTGTGAAAGGACTATATTGGTGTGCGTACTGAGATAGAGGTGGAAATAATCATTTTATAACGAAAGCACTGAATGCCGTGGAAGCCTACAGATGAAAGACCGTGCGGAAGAGATAGAAAATCTCAAAGAGCGGGTTGATGATATTGATCGCAGGCAGTTTCTCAAAGCCGCAGGAATAGCTGGTGGTACCGCAGGTGCACTTGGCATCGTCTGGTATGGCACTCGCGATGATGAACCCACGGAAGTTCCTCCCGACGATGATGACCCTCCAGACCCTCCAGAGATTCCCCCTGATGACGACGAACCACCGGAAGAACAGCCACCCGAAGAGCCACCCGAGGTCGACGAGGTCCCATTTATCGACGAGTTTGAAACAGTAATTGATGTCACAGAAGAAGGGGCAGATCCGGAAGGCAGGGAACCAATAAATCACCTGTTCCAGGAATTTGCTGATGATAGGACACTGTTTATGTTCGAACCGGGAACGTACAGATTTGACCCAATTGAGTTACAATCCAGGACCAGAGTAGGACTCGTCACGGATGGCGACGAACCTGCTACATTTATTCCAAATGATGAAGGATGTCGCGGTGGACATCCATATTTCAATTTCAACTATGTGGATGGATTAGTAATAGATAGCATTGACCTCGATTTCGGGCAGGTTGATTCTGGAGGACCGCTATTTATGTTTTTAGAGGGCGAATCCGTTATACGAAATCTCTCGTATCTTGGGTCATGCTCAAATCAACAAGGTGTTGTACGTGTTGAGGTTCCTGACCCGAATGGAACGGCACTTATTGATAATTTTGTTACTCACAACACAGATGAAAATCATACACTCACGGCAGTGTATGTGAGTGATGGACATGCAGGAGAGCTAACGTTCCAAAACTGTTCGATTGACAATTTCTCCGACAACGGCATTTATGCGTCAGCACCGGGCGGTCCAAATGGGAATGATGGAGTCGTTAATGTCATTGGTGGCACATTCCGAAATAACAATATTTCTAATATTCGATTAGGGTCAACTGGAGCGAGAGCTGAAGATGTGACAGTTATTGTTGATGACCAGACTCCTGGGTGGGGCCAACTAAATTCACGAGGGATACGGCTTCGAAACCAGGAACAGCAAGAAATTCACAACTGTGACATTCGGTTCGGACCAGAAGCGGCAGATAGTTTTGGAGCGATTGTCTTTCACCAGGCGAATGGTGGCGCCCGCGTGACTGATACATCCATACAAATAGACCGTGATGGGATTCCAGCGTTCAAAGCATTCCCTCCAGACGATGAACCGGAAACGTCTCCAGTATTTGAGAATGTGACTGTCTCTGGCGACGCTAGTGGCGGACCCGTAGCAGAGATTGCTGGGCGTCCAGGGACGGTATTTCGAGATTGCATAATTGAACAACCTGACCCCAACCGTCAGGGGTTTTTAATTGAAGGGTCACAGGGATGTCATTTCGAAGATTGTCATATCGAAATCGGCCAACAGCCATTTGCTCTAAACAGTTCAACAGTTACCCTAGAGAATACGCGAGTTATCACGCAACAAGGAGAACGACTTATCGAAAATGAAACGTTCGAGAACGAACCTGTGGAACTGTAAGCAATCGAGGTGAGTCAGTGGAACTTGTGGTCAATCTGGTTGAGATAATTAGAATTGCCTCATGAAGAGTGTGAGTTTTTCGGGGGCGAAATCTCGGAGGTTCAATGTGAAAGTCTCGTCTTACAAGGTGGAGAGAAGATTAGAAAGTGAGAATCATTCTTTGGCACGAAGGGCTACCAGCTATCTAGTCCGGCCTGGTGTTCACTCTCTTCCGAGCCAAATTCTTCAAAGCTTTCTATGAGTTCCGTTGGAAGGAGATTGTCATAGCTGGTAGCGGTTGGTTGAGTCTCACCGAGAATCTGAATTATCATGTTGTACTCGACTTTTTCAAGGTCGTATTTGAAACCGGATTCGCCCGGGCCCTTGTAGGCATCCTGTCTTTCGATGAGACCGAGTTGGGACATTTCTTTTAGATAATCAGCCACACGACGAGGTACATTGGAGTTATTGAGGAGTGTGCCGGAAAACCGTTTATACGTTGGATACAGCTCAGTACGAGAGATGGGTGTTTCACCACGAAGATTGTGGTACATTATCGCTGCTAGAACGAGTTTTTCCTGATCACTCAAATCATCTGTAACTTCATACACTCTGTCACGCTCTTTTTCCTCATAAGCTGCGCGAACGTGTTTTGGGGTAACAATTCCATCATCGTCTTTTTTTCCTTTCATCCCAGCTTTTTGCAAGAGGTCAATTGCATAGCGGGCGTCACCACCCTGTTTCCGGGCGAACGCTGCAGCAAGAGGGATTGCCTCCTCATCCAACATCCCATCTTTAAATGCCTTTTCTGCACGTTGACTCAGGATTTCCCGTAGTTGTGAGGCATTGTACTTCTTGAACGTGATTTCTTTCAGCCTGAGAGATGAATCCGTTTTTGATTGTATGCTTTCTTTATAGCCGATATCGTTGCTAATTCCGATAACGGAAGGGAGAACACTTTGGACTCTGCCGGTGTTTCTGCTTCGTGGAATTTCATAGAGTAATTCGTCACGAATGCCGATTCTATCTACTTCATCGAGGATGACAGTAACGTAGTCGGTAACGTTCTCCGGCGATTGAATGTCGTGCGTCGACTCGAACCACTCCAAAAGCCGTTTACGTTCCTTTGGAGATACCGTGAATCCTACTGCATCGAGCAAGCTAGCGGCGACGTCCATTCCGTTTAATCGCTCAGGAAAGTTAACACCGACTTCCTCAGCGATAGATTGTCGAGCGGTATCGGAATATGCTGTTGCAATCTGATGGCGGTATTTGGTGTTTTCGTACGTGAGTTTGTCAAGGAGGTCAAAAAGGATATCATATACGCGTTCTTTTGGCAGTCCCGAGCTCGGAAGAGTATCCCGTCCGATATCTAGTTGGTCATGAAGAAAATCATACTTTGGGTCTTTGAGGAATTCGTTCGTGATGGCAATCGCAGCTTGGTACGAACTACTCAATGACTCGCAGTTTTGGTAGATAAATGTAGCATAAACATCGTCGTATTGTTCAAGGGCTGTCTCAAGTTGTTGCTGTTTGAATTTGACCGACACCGTTTTTCCAGTCCCACTGATTCCGTAAATAAATGCGTTAACCGGCTGTTCGTTGTCAACTATCTGCTGGAATACCTCGCTTATTTCGTCGAGTTCTGCATCTCGACCGAGAACCTTGTCAGGAAGATAATCCTCAGCCAAAACTTCCGAATTGGCAAACGGAGATTCCTCGGTCCTGGTGAACGTCATTCTCTGTATGGAATTGGGAAGTGTACTGTAATAAAACCACTAGTTCATCCCTTTCATCTCTTTCATTCCAACGCCCTGTTTTTCATATCAACTTCGCCTTTTATAACCCCCTCCCCCCACTTTTTCATCCCAAGCAGTTAGTAACAGAACCATACTGTGGATATAAACCTCTCCTACCCACCCCCCACTTTTTCATTCCAAATAGATTCATCTATTGTGATTAAGACTCACATAACGAGTTGTTGTGGTTGGCATGTATTCATGGCTTACAGAAAATCAGGGAGAATGCCCACGATCTTCAGTCGTGGGAGGAGATCAATTCCACTCCATTTCATCACCCCCTCCCCCCACTTTTTCATCCCAGATGGGAAAAAAGAGAGGGGGGTCGAAAATTGGAAGTCAATGTGAGCAGGTTGGCTATGTTGTTCGATACAGTACTTTATTTAACGTTTTGCAGGCTAAGTCCCCGCCCTCAACGAAGCGAGGGCACAGCCCGAGCGGAGTAGGGCGGGGTAAGTTCACATATACGCTGTGTCGATCCTTTAGATAGACGTTGTGTCAGTCTAACAGTGTGAAAGTTCTCTCTGTTGAGAATTGTTTGCTATACACCTTGTGCATTGTTCACGCAGCGCTCAAATCGATTATACAGTATCCCAAATAAGAAGTTGGCTAGAATATCCAAATTGAGAAGCGCCCGTGTTAACACTACAGAGAATATTTTGAGGGGCTAAGAATGGAGGTGATCAGATGTTATCCGGAGTATTTGGAGTATTCAGAGTATTCGGATCTGTACACGTAGTATTCATTCTAGTATTTATCTTCGTTTTCTAGTATTTATCTTCGTTTCATACCTAGACTAGAATAAGTCTAGTCTAGTACTATTATTATAAATCTTTCTTATGTGGCAATAAACTCTTGTTCTTTATTGGTGACCTATATGACTAAATAACTGCTTTCCTTCTAACCAGTGAATAAAAATAACGGCTTACTACACTTCTTGGCTACTTTACCCACTCTTTTTACTTTTCAATAAGCGTATAACGTAGTGTTGAATATATTTACTTAATACACACTCCTGAACTGTGGCTGCTTATTTATATACCAACGGTATCATCTCCCTTGGTGAATCTTGGTTCGGTCTTTTCTCACTCAATTGCCCCTCTCTTTTTTTCGCCATATGGGATGAAAAAGTGGGGGGAGGGGGATGGCTTCATCCACTCATTGTTAAGAAAGAGTCCTGCTCAATAGTAGCTGATATATAACCAATAGTGCTGGTGGATTCGGAGCTAACAATGCAGTCTGGGTATTCTCTTGACCAAGAGCACGAATCTTCTGTGGATGTAGAATTGTCGGTTGTCATTGTGACCTACAACGAAGAAGATAGGATACAGAGCTGCATCGAATCAGTTTTTTCAGCTTGCGCTAATATCCCATCTTTCGAGATTATTCTGATTGATTCAAATTCTTCTGATCAAACAGTTGATATTGCGCTTGAATATCCAATCACAGTTGCCAAAATTCCGGACGAGACCTTGACAACTCCTTCTGCAGGTCGTTATATTGGCACAAAACTTGCAAATGCTCCTGCAATTCTGTTTGTCGATGGCGATATGGTTCTCAGCAAGGAATGGTTAGATGCTGCTATTCCGTTACTGGAACAGCCAAACGTAGCCGGTGTTGATGGCCAGCTAAACGAACCTCGTTCAAACGCAGAGATTGTCGAAACTGACGTCATTAGAGGAATCGCCCTGTACGATGCCCATATCCTTAATGAGGTCGGTGGGTTTGACCCATACTTACAATCGATGGAGGATATCCATCTAGGATTTACCGTTCGCGACGCGGGATATACACTGCTACGGCTCTCTTCTGTAGCGGGATACCACCCAACACGTCCGACGGTGACTGAACCGATTCGACGATGGAAAAACGGATATATGGAGGGACCAGGACAAGTTGTCCGACGCTCGCTGAACAACCAACAGATTCTCGTCCAGTATATCAGTCGACTTCGATACCAACTAATTATAATTCTCTGGCTGGGAGTCGGCTTCTTCTCGTTACCGTTTCTTCCGCTAATTCTTATCTGGTCGACAATTTCCATTATTGGGGCTGGCTTAGTCGCGCCCAAGCTCGGCGTTCGCGAAATGGCCACATTCTTCTTTGGGAAAATCA
>PWER01000102.1 GCA_003553565.1 Nitriliruptoria bacterium
CAGCGTCGCCATCGGGCTCGCCGGTGCATGGGTCGCGGGGGTGCGGTCGCGTGGGCGCTAGAGGTGTGTCGCCAGGCCACCGTTGCGCAACCGCCTAGCGACGCACCTCCGAGCAGGCGCCGACGCTGCGTCGTCAAACGACCAACGAGCACCCGCCAGACGACACAGCACTCGCGACAGCACTCGCGCTCACGCCCTGCGGCCCCGGCACCCCAGCGCGCCCCCGGCACACCCCCGCTGGCAGGTGTGTCGCCAGGCCACCGTTGCGCAACCGCCTAGCGACGCACCTCCGAGCAGGCGCCGACGCTGCGTCGTCAAACGACCAACGAGCACCCGCCAGACGACACAGCACTCGCGACGGCAGGCGTGATGGCGCCACGAGCACGACTGCGAGCTGGCCTACAGCGGGGCAGAGCGATGATGAGGTGGGCGAGGGGGGATTTGAACCCCCACGGGCCGAAGCCCACAGACACCTGAAGCCTGCGCGTCTACCAAGTTCCGCCACTCGCCCGTGGCGCCGCCGGTGGCGGCAGCGGCGAAGGCTAGCACCACCGCTGCCGCTCGGCCACGTGCAGGTCGGCGCCCGCCGGCGCCGGGACGCACCGACCGGCGGGACATGCCCGTTGGGCCCGGCGCCGCCGCGGGCGACCTACCATGAGACTCGAGCGGCCGCGACGCCGAGCGCGGATGACGCCCCCTGCCGCGCAGAAGGCCCGCCTGCCGCTCAGAAGGACCAGCTACCGCGTCGCGGCGCGCCGCTGCCGCGGTGGCCCAGCCCAGCGGGGGCACCCAAACCCGGCGTACCCCGGTCCCACCGGTTGCCCACTAGACTCGGAGGGGCGGTGACGAGTCCAGCGCCGCACCGGCCTGCCCCGGTCGCGCCACGACCGCGGCACGACCGCCGCGCCACGCACGGCACCACGACGGCGCGTCCTGCGCCCCGCACGCACTGACCTCCAACAACCCAGCGATCGCCACCCGATGAGCATCCTCAAGGACTTCGAACGCCGCCTCGAGGGCGCGGTGGAGGGCTTCTTCGCGCGCGCCTTCCGCTCGGGGCTCCAGCCCGTCGAGCTGGCCAAGGCCGTGCAGCGCTACATGGGCAACTACCAGCAGGTCGGCGTCAGCGACATCACCGTTCCCAACGTGTTCCGCTTCAGCCTCGCCAGCGCGGACCTCGACCGCTTCGGCGGCTACACCGAGGCGCTGCAGCGCGAGCTCGCCGAGGTGGTCCAGCGCACCGCCGCCGAGCGGGACTGGACCTTGAAGGGCCCAGTGCGCATCGAGTTCGAGGAGGCCGACCACGTGCGCGTGGGGACCTACGAGCTGCGCGGCAAGGTCGAGGCCCGCCACAGCGCCGAGGCGCGCGGCGCGTCCTCCGAGCCACGCGGGGAGCAGGGCGACGGCACGGCAGCCGCCTCCAAGACCCAGGTGCTGAGCGTGGGGCCGCCCACCGCCGTGGTCGGTCACGCCGGCGGCGCCGCCACGCGGCTGACCGGGCCGGCGACGATCGGTCGTCTTCCCGAGTGCGACGTGCGCTTGGACGACCCGTCGGTGTCGCGGCGGCACGCGCGGCTCGAGCCCAGCGGCAGCCGCTGGCACATCGAGGACCTCGACTCCACCAACGGCACCAGGGTCAACGGTGAGGCGGTGCACCGCGCCGAGCTCCCCCACGGCGACCAGCTCGAGCTCGGCAGCGTCGCCCTCAGCTTCCGCCTGGAGCAGTGATCGCGATGCCACCCATCGTGCTGATCGCACTGCAGGCGCTGTTCCTGCTGCTGCTGTACCTGTTCGTCGCGCGGGCGGTCCGCGCGGTGCTGCGCGACCTGCGCGCACCAGCCCCCTCGGCCCGCCAGCAGGCCCCGCCCCGCCAGCCGGTCCAGCAGCGCGCAACCGCGCCGGCCCCCGGAGCGCCCCGGACCGGCGGCGCCGCCGCGCAGCGGGCCCGGTCGCCCGCCCAAGCGGCCGCGACCGAGCCGCGCCGCCGAGGGGCGACGCCGCGCCAGCTGGTGGTCCACCACCCCGACGCCAAGCCGCAGGTGGTCGACCTCGACGGCGGCGAGGTGCGCCTGGGACGCAGCCCCACCTGCCAGGTGACCGTGCGCGACTCCTACGCCAGCGACCGCCACGCCCGGGTGTTCCCGCACGAGGGCGGCTGGGCGCTGGCCGACACCGGCTCGACCAACGGCACCTACCTCAACCGCCAGCGTCTGCAGGACACCGCGATGCTGAGCTCGGGTGACACCTTCACCGTGGGCAAGACCGTCGTGGAGGTGCGCCGATGAGCCGCGAGGTGCGCCAATGACCCGCGAGGTGCGCCAATGAGCCGCGAGGTGCGCCAATGACCCGCGAGGTGCGCCAATGACCCGCGAGGTGCGCCAATGACCCGCGAGGTGCGCCGATGACCCGCGGGGTGCGCCGATGAGCCGCGTCTGTCCCCGCGTGGATCCCTCCGACCGCCAGCACGACCTCACGGGAGCACGCTGATGAGCACCCCACCGATCCGGGTGCGGACCGCTGCCGCAAGCGACACCGGCCAGGTGCGCGACAACAACCAGGACAGCTACCTCGTCGGCACCACCGTGTTCGCGGTCGCGGACGGGATGGGCGGCCACGCCGGCGGCGAGGTCGCCTCCAGCGAGGCGCTCGAGCCGATCGCCGCGCTCGACGCGCGGGAGTTCGCCACCGCCGCCGAGGCGACCGAGGCCCTGCGCGACGCGATCCTGGAGGCCAACGCCAGGGTCGTCGCCCACGGCGAGGAGCATCCCGAGCTGGCGGGCATGGGCACCACGCTGACCGCCGGGCTGCTGCGTGAGGGGCGCCTGCACCTCGCCCACGTGGGCGACAGCCGCGCCTACCTGCTGCACGCAGACGGCGACCTGCTGCAGCTGACCACCGACCACAACCTCGTCGAGCAGATGGTCCAGGACGGCCGCATCAGCCGCGATCAGGCCGCCAAGCACCCCCAGCGCAACGTGATCACCCGGGCCATCGGCGTCGAGCGCGAGGTCCAGGTCGACACGCTCGAGCCCATCGCGCTGCGCCCCGGCGACCAGGTGCTGCTGTGCTCCGATGGTCTGACCGGCCCGGTCGACGACGAGGTGATCCGCGCGCGCCTGACGGCCGGCGAGGCCGACGAGGCGACCGTGTCGCAGTTGGTGCGCGCCGCCAACGAGGCCGGCGGCCCCGACAACATCACCGCGGTCCTGCTCCGCGTGGAAGGCGCCGAGGACCACGGCGACGGCGCCACGCCAGCCGCCGCGGCCGGCGCCGCCGGGGCCGATGAAGCGCACGGGGCTCGGGCAGGAGCGGGTGATGGCGCGCCCGGACCCACCCATGAGATCAGCACCGCCCCGGGCTCGCTGGACAGCTCCGACTGGGCCGCGCAGTTCGGGCGCCTCGGGGAGCAGCAGGGGGCACGCCGTGGCAGCGTCGGCGACCCCAAGTCGCCGCGGGGACGCGGCCGCCTCGGGCGCCTGACGGCCGGGCTGCTGGGCCTGGTGCTGCTGGTCGGGCTCATCGGCGGAGGCGGGTACGCCCTGGTCGCGCGCGCCTACTTCCTCGGCGTCGACGACGACGGGCTCGTCACGATCTACAACGGCATCCCGCAGGAGATCGCCGGCGTGCCCCTCCACTGGGAGGTCGAGGGCACCGACCTGGTCGCCGACGAGCTGCCGAGCTACCGCCAGAGCCGCCTCGAGGACGGGTTGGCGGTCAACAACCTCAACCAGGCCCACAGCACGGTGCGAAGCTGGTCCGAGGACCTGGAAGCCGAGGCCGACGACGACAACGACACCGACGACGACAACGACGCCGACGACGACCGCGACGGGGACTGATGGCCCGCACGCGCCGACGCGACCGCGTCCGCACGCCACCACCGCCCACGCGGCGCATCCGCAACCGCGAGCTGGGCCTGCTGGTGCTGGCGGTGCTGCTGGTCGTGCTCGCCTACGTGAGCCTCGGCCTGGCCACCGGCGACGACATCCCCGAGGACCTCGCGCTGTACGGGGTCGCGCTGACGGGGCTCGGCCTGGTGGCCCACCTGTGCGTGCGCCGCTTCGCGCCCGCCGCCGACCCGCTGCTGCTGCCGATCGCCTTCCTGATCAACGGGCTGGGCGTGGTCATGGTCCGCAGCATCGACCTCTCGCTGCAGACCGCTCGGGGCACCGAGGTCGCGTTCGCCCCCCAGCAGGCCGTGTGGACCCTGGTGGGCGTCCTCGTCTTCTGCGGGCTCATCGTGGGGCTGCGCGACCACCGGACGCTGGACGGCTACCGCTATCTCATCGGCGTCGGGGCGATCGTGCTGCTGCTGCTGCCCTCGCTGCCGATCATCGGCCAGGAGGTCAACGGCGCGCGCATCTGGCTCAACCTCGGCGTGTTCGCGTTCCAGCCCGGCGAGCTGGCCAAGATCGGGCTGGCGGTCTTCTTCGCCAGCTACCTCGCCCAGAACCGCCAGCTGCTGCAGACGGCCACGAGCCGCCTCGGGCCGCTGCGGGTGCCGCCACCACGCTCGTTCGGACCGATCGCCGCGGTCTGGGCCGCCAGCCTGCTGGTGCTCATCAACCAGCGAGACCTGGGCCTGAGCCTGTTGCTGTTCGCGATGTTCGTGCTGCTGCTGTACGTGGCCACCGAGCGGCTGGCCTACCTGCTGGGCGGCAGCGTGCTGTTCGTGGCCGGCGCGCTGTTCGCCTACCAGACGTTCGATCACTTCCGCCAGCGCGTGGAGATCTGGCAGGACCCCTTCGCCGACCCCTCGGGGGCCGGCTTCCAGATCGTCCAGTCGCTGTTCGCCATCGCCGACGGCGGGCTGTTCGGCGTGGGCTGGGGCGGTGGTCGGCCCGACCTGATCCCGTTCTCGCGCACCGACTTCATCTTCAGCGCGTTCGCCGAGGAGCTCGGCCTGGTGGGCGTGACCGCCGTGCTGCTGCTGTACTTCCTGCTGGTGGGGCGCATCTTCGCGATCGCGGTGCGCTGCCGTGACGAGTTCGGCACCCTGCTGGCCGCCTGCCTCGCGATCGTGTTCAGCCTGCAGGTCTTCGTGATCGTGGGTGGCGTCACCGGGCTGATCCCGCTGTCGGGCATGACGCTGCCGTTCGCCTCCTACGGCGGCTCGGCGCTGGTGTCCAACTACCTGCTGGTCGCGCTGGTGCTGCGCATCTCTGCGGCGCCCCAGCCCGCCCGACCCGTGCGACCCGCCGAGGGGGTGCCCACATGACCCGCGCCCTGCGCCGCACCGCCGTGGCGATGTTCCTGCTGTTCGGCGCGCTGTTCCTCAACCTGAACTACGTGCAGGTGGTGCAGTCCGACGATCTGTCCGAGGATCCGCGCAACTCGCGGACGCTGCTGCGCGAGTACGAGGTCGCGCGGGGGCTGATGCTCGCCGGCGATGACGAGACCGTGCTCGCCGAGTCCGAGGAGACCGACGGCCAGCTGCGGTTCCAGCGCCGCTACCCCGAGGCCGGGGACTACGCTCACCTCACCGGCTATGTCGCGGTCAACTACGGGCTCACCGAGCTCGAGCAGTCGTTCAACGACGAGCTCGCCGGCCGCGCCCAGGAGGCGTTCGGGCGCAACGTCGCCGACATCCTCGCTGGACGCGAGCGCACCGGCGACGACCTCGCGCTGACCATCGACCCGACGGTGCAGCAGGCCGCCCTTGACGCCCTCGACGGGCGCCCGGGCGCCGCGGTCGCGATCGACCCGCGCAGCGGTGCGATCCTCGCGCTGGCCTCCACACCGACGTTCGACCCCAACCGGCTGGCCGACCACGACCGCGAGGCCGCCGCGCAGGCGTGGGAGGAGCTCAACGAGGACCCCGACCGGCCGCTGATCAACCGCGCGGCCCGCGAGTGGTGGCCGCCGGGCTCCACCTTCAAGCTGGTCACCGCCGCCGCCGGGCTCGAGCAGGGCATCAGCCCCAGCGCCACCTACGACGACCCGGTGCGCCTGGAGCTGCCCCAGACCACCGCCACGATCGGCAACTTCGGCGGCGGGCCCTGCGTCGACGGTGACCAGATCACGGTGACCACCGCCATGGAGGTCTCGTGCAACACGACCTTCGCCGAGATGGCGATGGAGGTGGGCGACGACGCGCTGATCGAGCAGGCCGAGCGCTTCGGCTTCAACGCCGAACCGCTCGAGCAGCTCGCCAACCCGCTGGCCAGCCGCTTCCCCACAGAGCTGAACGAGCCCCAGACCGCCCAGACCGGCATCGGCGAGTTCGACGTGCGCGCCACCCCGCTGCAGATGGCCCAGGTGGCCGCTGCGATCGGCAACGGCGGCGTGCTGATGGAGCCGCGCGTGGTCGAGGCGGTCCGCGACGAGCGCGGGGCCACGCTGGCCCAGCACCCCGCCCAGCCCTTCGTCCCGCCGGGCCAGGACAGCTCGCAGGCGATCAGCAGCAGCACCGCCTCAGCCCTGCGTGCGATGATGATCGACGTGGTCGACGAGGGCACCGGCACCAACGCCCAGATCGACGGCGTCGACGTGGCCGGCAAGACCGGCACCGCCCAGGCCCGTGATGATGAGAGCGCGCCGACCCCCTGGTTCGCCGGCTTCGCGCCCGCGGTCAACCCCGAGGTGGCGGTCGCGGTGGTGTTCGAGGACGGTGGCGGGGCCGGCGCCGGCGCCACCGGCGGCAGCGTCGGCGCACCCGCCGCACGCACCATCATGCAGGCCGCACTGGCCGACTAGGCCGCGCTGCGACGCCGAGGGATCCTTTCGGGGCTCCACGGCGTCAGACCGGACAGGACCGATCGCACGACCGGACGACCATGGATGACGAGACACAGCGCATCACCGGGGACGCGCCGCGGCTGCTCGCCGAGCGCTACGAGCTCAAGGGCCTCATCGGCTCGGGGGGCATGGCCGACGTCGAGCTGGCCCACGACCGCGAGCTGGACCGCCAGGTCGCGGTCAAGCTGCTGCGCAGCCGCTACGCCACCGACCCCGCGTTCCAGCGGCGCTTCGGCCGGGAGACCCAGAACGCCTCCATGCTGTCGCACCCCAACATCGTGGCGGTGCTCGACAGCGGCGCGACCGAGGGGCGCCCCTACATCGTCATGGAGTACGTCCCCGGTCGCAGCCTCGAGGACCTCGTCGCCCAGGAGCGGCTGCTGCCCGAGCGCGCCGCCGAGATCGTCGGGGACGTGGCACTCGCCCTGGACTACGCGCACTCGCGGGGGCTGGTCCACCGTGACGTCAAGCCCGGCAACATCCTCATCGACCCCCAGGGTCAGGTGAAGGTCACCGACTTCGGCATCGCCCGGGCCGTCGACGCCCAGGACGCCACCCAGACCGCGGCGGTGTTCGGCACCGCCGCCTACTGCGCACCCGAGCAGGCCCAGGGCTTCGAGGTGGACCGCCGCACCGACGTCTACGCGCTGGGCGTGGTGCTCTACGAGCTGCTCACCGGTCGCCAGCCCTTCTCGGCTGACACCGCCGTGGCGCTGGCCTACCAGCACGTGTCGGCCCAGCCGATCCCGCCGAGCCGCCTGTCCAACGACGTCACGCCGGAGCTCGAGGCGGTCGTGCTGCGCGCCATGGCCAAGGACCCCAACCAGCGCTACGCCAGCGCCCGCGACCTCAACACCGACCTGCAGCGGGCCATCGCCGGGCTGCCGGTCAGCGCGCCGCTGGCCGCCAGCGCGGCGGCGGCCTACAGCAGCACCCAGGCGCTCGGCGCGCCGGCCACCGCTCCCCTGCCCAGCGCCAGCCCGCCCGCCGAGCCCGAGGAGGACCGGCCCCGCCGCGGCCGCGCCGCCGGCATCATCCTGCTGATCCTGCTGCTGCTGGCCGCGATCGGTGCGGCGGTGATCCTCGGCGCAGAGCTGTTCGAGGGCGAGGTGATCGAGACCGTCGAGGTGCCCGACCTGGCCGGCATGCCCTTCGACGAGGCGCAGGCACAGCTCACCGAGGTGGGCCTGCAGGCCGAGTTCGGCGAGGCCGAGGAGGACCCCGACGTCGAACCGAACCATGTGATCCGCACCGAGCCGGTGGCCGGCACCCCGCTGGAGGCCGGCAGCGCGGTAGTGCTGGTGCTCTCCGACGGGCCACCGCTGGTGGAGGTGCCCGACGTCTCCGGGCAGGACCTCGGCGATGCCCGTGATGTGCTGGTGGACGCCGAGCTCGAGCCCGGCGACGTCTCCGAGGAGCCCAGCGAGGACATCGCCGAGGGAGCGGTGATCACCACACAGCCGCCCGCCGGCGAGAGCGTCGAGGTGGGCAGCACCGTGGCGCTGGTGATCTCCGAGGGCGACCCGCCGGTGGAGGTCCCCGACGTCGTCGACCGCACCGAGCAGCAGGCACGCTCGCTGCTGGAGGCCGAGGGCCTGCAGGTGCAGGTCGTCGAGGAGTTCAGCGACGCGGTCGACGAGGGGCGGGTCATCCGCCAGACCCCGGCGGCCGGCGACGAGGTGCCACAGGGCTCGACGGTCACGATCGTCGTGTCACGGGGCCCCGACGAGCCCGACGAGCCCGACGAGCCCGAGGAGCCCGAGGAGCCTCCGGAGGACGGCAACGACGGCAACAGCAACGAGGGCAACCAGGGCAACAGCAACGAGGGCAACGAGAACAGCGGCGACGAGGGCAACGGCGAGACCGGCGCCGGCCTCGGCGACGGCGAGGGCGACGGCGACGGCGACTAGCGGCGCGCGGCGGCGGCGCGGAGCTCGCCCGATCCGGCCTGCTCGCCCCAGCGGGCGACGAACGCGTACCGGTCGCCGCGCACCACGGTGTGGCGCCGCTCGATGACCCGCGCACGGGTGCTGCCCAGGCGCTCCACCGCGAACACCGGCGTGCTGGCGGGGATGCCCAGCAGGGCGGCGTCAGCCGGGTCCGGCAGGACCGGCTGAATGCGCTCCTCGCCGCTGACCACCGCGATGCCGGTGCGGCGCGTGAGCTCCTCGTAGAGGGCGGTGCGCGACAGGTCGGCCTCCAGCAACGGCTGGGCCTCGGCGGGCAGCCACACGCGGTCCACCGCCAGGGGCTCGTCGCCGGCCCACCGCAGCCGCGCGACGAACACCAGGTCGGCGTCGGCAGCCTCGCCGATGTCGGCGGCCGCGGCGGCGTCGCGGCGCAGGTCGCGTGCCAGCACCTCGCTGTGCTGGGCCAGGCCCTGCTCCTCGACGCTGCGGAACAGGCTGTACAGGGCGCCGAGCGGCTGCTCGAGGGACTCGGCGTTGACGAACGAGCCGCGCCCGCGCCGCCGCGACAGCACCCCGTCGGCGTGCAGCCGCCGCACCGCCTCGCGGGCGGTGTGCCGTGACACCTCGTACTCCTCGGTGAGCTCCCTGTCGGTCGGGAAGCGCGCGGTGAACTCGCCGCGGGCCAGCCGCGCCCGCAGGTCGCTCTCGAGCTGGGCCCACAGGGGCACGTCGCTGTGACGGTCGAGGCGGGGGCTGCTCATCGCCCGCACCCTACTGCGTGCGAGCGGCCGCGCGGCGGTGCCCTCAGCCGGTGCCGCAGCGCCCGGCTGCCTCAGGTGGCGGCGCCCACGGCCTGGTGGGGCGCGGCCCCGGTCGCCTCGCCGACCACGCGGCCGCGCTCCATGGTGATGATCCGGTCCACCTCGCCGGGGGCGGGCAGCTCGTGGGTGATCAGCAGCACGCCCCGACCGGTGGCGGCGTCGAGGAGCTCGCGGCGCAGCGCGGCGGCGGTGACCCGGTCGACGTCGGCGGTGGGCTCGTCCAGCAGCAGCAGCGGCGGGTCGCGCAGCAGCTGGCGGGCCAGCGCCAGGCGCTGGCGCTGCCCGCCCGACACCTGCGCCCCGCCGGGGCCCACGGTGGTGTCGAGCCCCTCGGGCAGCCCGGCGACCCAGCGGTCCAGGCGCACCCGCGCCAGGACGGCGGCGAGCTCGTCGTCGTCGGCGTCGCGCTTGGCCAGCCGCAGGTTCTCCCGCAGCGAGGTGGCGAACAGGTGCGGCTGCTGCTCGACCAGGCCCACCACCGCGCGGACGTCGTCGCCGGCCAGCTCGGCCAGGTCGATCCCGTCCAGCGTGGCGCGACCGGATGCGAGCGGGCGCAGGCGGGTGAGCACCTCGGCCACGGTGGTCTTGCCCGCGCCGCTGGGCCCGAGCAGCGCCACCCGCTCGCCGCGCGACACCGTCAGGTCGACGCCGTCCAGGGCGGGGGGCTGTCCGAGCGCGTAGCGCAGGGTCGCGCGCTCCAGGGCCAGCACGCGTCCCTGCGGCGCAGGCTGCGGTGAGGGCGGGTCGGCGACCGGGTCGGGCGCGTCGAGCACCGCGAACACCCGGCGGCCTGCTGCGAGCGCGTCGGACAGCTGCTGGGCGGCCTGCGGCAGGGGGGCGATGGCCTCGAACGCCGCGAGCGCGGTCAGCACCACGACCGCCAGCAGCACCCCCGGCAGCGCGCCGTCGGCGACCGCGGGCACAGCGACCGCGGCCACCGCCACGACCGTCACACCCGACAGCGCCGCGCTGGCGCCGGCCACCAGCCCCGCGCGCCAGGCCTCGCGGCGCTGGAGGTGCTCGAGCGCGGCGTCGGCGGCGTCGACGCGGTCGAGGTGGTCCTCGACCCGGTCGTACAGCAGCAGCTCGCCGGCCCCGCCCAGCACGTCGTCGACGGCGGTGGCCAGCGCGCCTCGCGCGTCGGCGAGCCGGCGCCCTGCGGCCCGCCCGAGCCGCAGCGCCAGCAGGCTGACCGCCACGCCGCCGCCGAGCAGGCCGGCGGCGAGCACCAGCCCGGCCCGCGGCGCCAGGGGGACGACGATGGCCAGCGCCACCGCTATGGCACCGAGGGCGACCAGCGGCGGGGCGAGCGCGCGGATGTAGACGGTCTGCAGCGACTCGACGTCGTCGACCAGGCGCGAGACCAGGTCGCCGCGACGCCAGCCCTCCAGGCCCGCGGGGGCCAAGGCCGCCACGCGGGCGATCACGCGGGACCGCATCCGGCCGAGCAGCCGCAGCGCCGCGTCGTGGCTGGCCAGGCGCTCGAGGTAGCGCAGCACCGCCCGCGAGATGCCCAGCGCCCGCACCGCGGTGATGGCCACCATCAGGTCCAGCAGCGGCGGCTGCAGCGAGGCCCAGGAGATGAGCAGGCCGCTGGTGGCCAACAACCCGATGCTGGCGGCCAGCGTGCCCACCCCCAGCAGGCCGGCCAGGGCGAAGTGGCCGCGCAGCGGCGCGGCGAGGGCGGTCAGGCGGCGCAGGACGGCGAGGTCGCTCACGTCACCCACCCCAGCCCGCGCAGCGCCTCGGGGTCGGCCTCGGCGATCGCCCGGTAGGGGCCGGGGAGGCTCGCCAGCGTGCTTGGTGCGCCCTGCTGCACCACGCGACCATCGGCGATGACGGCCACCCGGTCGGCGCGCTCGGCGAGCGCGAGCCGGTGGGTGACCGCCACGACCGTGCGGTCGCGCGCCAGCCCGTCGATGGCCTCGACGACGTGGGCCTCGCTGGCGGGGTCGAGGTCGGCGGTGGGCTCGTCGAGCAGCACCAGGCTGGCCTGGCGCAGCCAGGCGCGGGCCAGCGCCACGCGCCGACGCTGCCCGGCCGACAGCCGCTGGCCGTCCTCGCCGACGTCGCTGTCGTAGCCCGCCGGCAGGGCGGCGACCACGTCGTCGAGCCCGGCGCGCGCCCCGGCCTCGGCGACCTGCGCGCTGGTGGCCTCGGGGCGGGCCAGGCGCAGGTTGTCGGCGATCGTGCCGGCCACCAGGTGCGGTCGCTGGGGCACCCAGGCCAGCGACGCGCGCCAGGCGCGCAGGTCCAGCGCCGTGAGCGGCCTCGGCGTGCCGTCCGGCTCGGCGGGGACGGTGATCGCGCCCTGCTGGGGTGCGGCGAAGCCCAGCAGCAGCGCCAGCAGCGTGGACTTGCCGGCGCCGGTGGGGCCGATGACGGCCAGGCGCTCTCCCGGGGTGATCGCGAGGTCGAGGCCGTGCAGCGCGCCCTCGGGCCGCCGGGGGTAGGCGTAGTGCAACGCGTCGAGGCGGATGGGCGCGTGCCCGGCCGGGTGTGCGGGGGCGTGTGGGGCCTCGCGGGCGCGCGCGCCGAGGCTCGCCGCGGCCTCGCTGACACCCTCGTCCTCGCCGCTGGCGTCGCCGGTGGCGGCGGGCGCGTCGTCATCGGCGTCGATGACGTCCAGCAGCTCGGCGGCCGACTCCATGCCCTCGCGTGCGGCGTGGAACTGCTGGCCCAGGTTGCGCACCGGCAGGTAGACCTCGGGCACCAGGATCAGGATGGCTAGCCCGGTCTGCAGGTCCAGGGTGCCCTCGACCAGGCGCAGCCCGATGCCCACCGCGATCATCGCGGTGCCGATCATGGCCATGAGCTCCAGCCAGCCCGCCGACAGGAACGCCACCCGCAGCGTGCGCATCGTCGAGGCGCGGAACCGGTCGGTGATCGCCTCCACCCGCTCCCGCTGGCGTCGCGCCGCGCCGACGGTCTTCAGGGTGGTCAGGCCGGCCATGACGTCCACGAAGTGCCCGCCGAGCTGCTGCAGCGAGGACCACTGCCGCGCCACGTGGCGTCCGGCCATCTTGCCGATGAGCGCCATGAAGACGGGGATGACCGGCAGGGTGACGGCCAGCAGCCCGACGGTGAGCAGGTCGCGGGGCCAGATCCAGGCGATGGCCAGCAGCGGCACCAGCACCGCCAGGGCGAGCTGCGGCAGGTAGCGCGAGAAGAAGGCGTCGAGGGCCTCGAGGCCGCGGGTGGCCGACACCGCCAGCGCGCCGCGCTGGTCGCCGCTGCGGGCCACGGGCCCCTCGGCCACCACGCGCCGCAGCAGGCGGCGGCGCAGCTCGCCGCGCACGCCGGCGGCCGAGCGGTGGGCGGCGACCTCGGTGGCCCAGGCCACGCCGGCGCGCACCCCGACCACGCCGAGCAGCGCCAGCAGCGGGGTGGCCAGCCCGGCCAGGTCGCGCCCGTCGGTGAACGCCCCGGCGATGACGGTGGCCAGCAGCTCGGCCTGGGCGATGACGGTGACCGCGGTGACCAGCCCGAGGGCCACGGTGAGCGCCAGGAACCCGCGGGCGCTGCGCGCGTGGCGCAGCAGCCGCGGGTCGATGGGCGGTCCGCGACGTCCCGACGCGACCGGTGGGGCGGTCACCGCTGCGCGTGCGGGCGCATCAGTGGCCGCCCTCGCCGCCCTCGTCGTCGGCGTCGCCGCCGGCGGCGCCGGCGCGCACGAACCGGTCGCGGCTGACGCGCTGGCGGAACACCCAGTAGCTCCACGCCTGGTAGGCCAGCACCACCGGGGTCAGCGCCAGCGCCACCCAGGTCATGATCGTCAGGGTGTAGTCGGTCGAGCTGGCGTTGCGGATCGTCAGGTCGAACGCAGGGTCGGTCGAGGACACCATCACCCGGGGGAACAGGTTGGCGAAGATCGTGCCGAAGGTCAGCAGGATCGTCGCGCCGGTGGCCAGGAACGCGAACCCGTCGCGGCCCTCGCGCAGCAGCCACGAGACGCTGGCCACCGCCGCCAGGGCGAGGATCGGCACGAGGTCGGGCACCACGCCGAAGTCGTCCTGGGTCAGCGCGTTGATGTAGCTCCACGTCAGGAACGCCGCGGTGGTCAGCGCGGCCGGCCACCACAGGCGCCGGGCGTAGGCGCGCGCCCGCTCCACGAGCTCACCGGAGGTCTTCAGCGTCAGGAACACCCCGCCGTGCAGCAGGAACAGCGACAGGGTCATGAGCCCGCCGAGCAGCGCGTAGGGGTGCAGCAGGTCCAGGAAGCCTCCGACGAACTCGCGGTCGGCGTCGATCGGGATGCCGTTGAGGATCCCGGCGAAGGCCACGCCCCACAGCAGCGCCGGCAGCGCCGAGCCCCAGAAGATCGCCTGGTCCCAGCGCGCCCGCCAGGTCGGGTCGTCGCGCTTGCTGCGGTACTCGAAGGCCACCCCGCGGGCGATGAGCGCCAGCAGGATCAGCAGCAGCGGGAGGTAGTAGGCGCTGAACAGCGTGGCGTACCACTCGGGGAACGCCGCGAACATCGCGCCGCCGGCCACGATCAGCCAGACCTCGTTGGCGTCCCACACCGGGCCGATGGTGTTGATGACCACGCGGCGATCCACGTCGTCGCGGCTGACCGCCGGCATGAGCATGCCCACGCCGAAGTCGAAGCCCTCGAGGAAGAAGTACCCGAGGAACAGGAACGCGATCAGGAGGAACCAGAGCGCGGGAAGGTCGATGAAGTCCATGGCGAGGGTCCTCCCGGGCCTAGTACTGCAGGGCGTCGCCGACGTCCTCGGGGCTGCGCTCCTCCCCGAGGCCCTGTCGGGCGTACTTGACGATCAGGCCGACGTTGACCACCAGCAGGATCGTGTAGATCGCGGTGTAGGCCGCCAGCGAGAACGCCACCTCGCCCAGCGACACCGAGGGGCTCACGCCGTCGGCGGTCAGCAGCACGTCCTGCACCACCCACGGCTGGCGGCCCATCTCGGTGAAGATCCAGCCGGCCGAGGAGGCCACGAACGGCGTCACCGCCATCGGGATCGCGTAGCGCAGGAAGCGCGTCGAGGTCTCCAGACGGCCGCGCCGCAGCTGCCACAGCCCGTAGGCGCTGAAGGCGAGCATCAGCATCGCCAGGCCGATCATGAGCCGGAAGGTCCAGTAGGCCAACGGGATGTTGGGGGTGTAGTCACCCTCGCCGTGCTCGGCCACCGCCTGCGACTGCAGGTCGTCGATGCCCTCCACCTCGCCGTCGAGGGTGTTGGTGGCCAGCACCGACAGCAGGTAGGGCACCCGCACGTCGAACAGCAGCTCCTCGCCGTCCAGCGAGCCGATCGCGAACACCGACCAGCTGGCCGGGGACTCGGTCTCGTACTGCGCCTCGGCAGCGGCGATCTTCATCGGCTGCAGGTCGGTCTTGAGCTGGGCCTGCTCGTGCCCGGTGAAGCCGAGGATACCGGTGGCGCCCAGCGCGGTGACCAGCCCGATGACCGCCGTGCCGCGGAACACGCGCACATCGTTGCCCTTGCGCATGTGGTAGGCGGCCACGGCGAGCACGACGAACCCGGCGGTGGCCAGCGACGCCACGATCGTGTGGGCGAACATCCAGCCGAGGTTCGGGTTGGTCAGCACCGCCCCGATGCTCTGCAGCTCCGCGCGGCCGGCCTCCTCGTTGATGGCGTAGCCCACCGGGTTCTGCATCCACGAGTTGGCCGCGAGGATGAAGTACGCCGAGGCCCAGGTGCCCAGGGCGACCAGCCAGATGGTGGCCAGGTGCAGCCCGCGGGACATGCGGCGCCACCCAAAGATCCACAGGCCGAGGAACGTCGACTCGAGGAAGAACGCCGCCAGCCCCTCGATCGCCAGAGGCGCGCCGAAGATGTCGCCCACGAACCGCGAGTAGCTCGACCAGTTCATACCGAACTGGAACTCCTGCACGATCCCGGTGACCACGCCCATGGCGAAGTTGATCAGCAGGAGCTTGCCGAACAGCTTCGTCAGCCGCCACCAGCGCTCGTCGTCGGTGCGGTAGGCGACCGTCTGCATGATCGCCACCAGCGGCGCGAGCCCGATGGTCAGCGGCACGAACAGGAAGTGGTAGACGGTCGTGATCCCGAACTGCCAGCGGGCCAGCTCGAGCGCTTCCATGTGCTGCCCTTCCACTCCTGGGTCGCGCCCACCGCGGGCGCCCGCGACACCAGCGGGGTGGCGCGGGGTCACGCGCGCTGGCGCCTTCCGGCGTGTGTGCAGGATCGAGTCTGCGTTGCGAAACAGTGCTGTCTCGGCCCGGAGGTCCCCGCTCGATTGGGACCTTCACCGGGAACACGCGCCGCGCCCCGTGCGTTTTATTGTCCGTACAATTGAGTCGTCCGCGGGTTCCCCGGGCCGGTTACCCGGCCTCGCGCGAACCGGCCTCGCGCGAACCGGCCCGGGCCCTGCCGGCCGCGGACCCGCAGCCTCGGACCTTGGAGCGTGCCGTGCCCACCACCCACACCCCGACCCCACCCGAGCGGCCCACGCCGACGGGCGGCGGTGGTGCTGCGACGGCGCACGCGGAGACGGGGCCGGGGGAACCGGATCCGCGGGGGCGCGGCGCCCGCTGGCTGCTGCCGTGGTGGGTTGCGGGCTACCGCCTGGCCGACCTGCGCGCCGATGCGCTGGCAGGCCTCACCGTCGCGGTGCTGCTGGTGCCTCAGGCGCTGGCCTACGCCGCGCTGGCCGACCTGCCGCCGGTGGTGGGCCTGTGGGCGGCGACGCTCCCGCTGCTGGCCTACGCGCTCGTGGGCACCAGCGGGCAGCTGGCGATCGGCCCGGTGGCGATCGTGGCGCTGCTGACCGCCAGCGCTGTGGGCCCGCGCGCGGACGGCGACCCGGCCATGGCGGTGGCCCTTGCCGGTGCCCTGGCGCTCATGGCCGGCGGGCTGCAGCTCGCGTTGGGGCTGCTGCGCCTGGGCCGCGTCGCCGCGGTGCTGAGCCACCCCGTGGTGCTGGGCTTCACCAGCGGCGCGGCGATCGTCATCGCGCTCACCCAGGTGCCCGGGCTGCTGGGGATCGACGCCCCGCGCAGCGCCGACGCCCTCGGCGCCGCCAGCGCCGCCGCGGAGCGCCTGGGGCAGGCGCATCCGGCCAGCCTCGCGGTCGGCACGCTGGCGGTGGTCGCGCTGCTGGTCGGCGGCCGCCTGCTGCCGCGCGCCACCCCGCTGCTGGTGCTGGTGCTGGCCACCGGCGCCTCGGCCCTGCTGGGGCTGGCCGGGCTGGGCGTGTCGGTGGTCGGCGAGGTCCCTGCGGGCCTGCCCGCCCCGACACTGCCCGCGGTGAGCTCCCAGGACCTGGTGGCCCTGCTGCCCGCAGCAGCCGCGATCGCGCTGATCGGCTTCGCCGAGGGCTTGAGCGTGGCACGCGCCCTGGCCGAGCGCACCGGCGCGCGCATCAGCGCCGACCGCGAGCTGGTGGCCACCGGCCTGGCCAACATCGCGGCGGGCACGATGCGCGCCATGCCGGTGGCCGGAGGCTTCTCCCGCAGTGCCGTCAACCACCAGGCCGGAGCGCGCACCCCCGTGGCCGGCCTGGTCACCGCCGGGCTGATGGTCGTGGTGGCCCTGGCGCTGACACCGCTGCTGGAGCCGCTGCCCCAGCCGGTGCTCGCCGCGGTCATCGTCACCGCGGTGCTGCGCCTGGTGAGCCTGCGCGCGCTCGGCGGCCTGCTGCGCCGCACCCCCGGGGACGGCATCGTTGCCGTGACGACGTTCGCCGCCACGCTGGCGCTGGGCGTCGAAGCGGGGCTCGCGGTCGGCATCGCCGCCGGGCTGCTCCACCGCGGCTGGCAGCGCGCCCGCCACCACCGACACCCCCACGACCAACCGGAGGACCACCGATGACCCTGACGACGAAGGGATCGCTGATGCTGCTGCTGGGTGTGCTCGCCCTGGTGCCCCTGCTGGCCGCCTGCACCGACGAGAGCGGCGACGCCGAGGCCTCCCCTGACGCCGAGGAGACCGAGGAGCCGAGCCTGCGCACGCTCGACGAGGAGGAGGGCGCCGCCGAGCTCGCCGAGCGGGGCGAGGAGGTCACGCTCATCGACGTGCGGACCCCGGCCGAGCACGCCGAGGGGCACCTCGTCGGCGCCGACCTGATCGACTGGCAGGGCGCGGACTTCCGCGACCGGGTCGACGAGCTCGACCGCGACGGCTCGTACCTGCTGTACTGCCGCACCGGCAACCGCAGCGGCCAGGCCGCGCGCGCCATGGTCGAGATGGGCTTCACCGACGTCGCCAACATCGGCGGGTTCGACGGCCTGGTCCGCGCCGGCGCGGAGGCGCAGCGGTGACCGAGGAGCACACCGAGGCCCCCGCCGAGCAGCGGGACAGCCAGGCCATGTGGGACGCCCGCTACGAGGAGAAGCCAGCGCTGTGGGGCGATGACCCCAACCTGTTCGTGGCCCACCACGCCACCTCCCTGCCGCCAGGCACCGCGCTGGACCTGGGCTGCGGCGACGGGCGCCACGCCGTGTGGCTCGCCAGCCAGGGCTGGCAGGTCACCGCGGTCGACTTCTCCGCCGTGGCGCTGGCACGCGGCGCCGAGGTCGCGGCCCAGGCCGGCGTGACGGTCGCCTGGGTGGAGGACGACGTCACCCGCTGGACGCCGACGCCGGCCGCGTACGACCTGGTGCTGCTGGCCTACCTGCAGCTGCCCTCGGAGGTCTTCGCCCCGGTGCTGCGCGCCGCGTTGGCCGCTGTGGCGCCCGGCGGCCATCTGCTGCTGGTCGGCCACCACACCGACAACCTCGAGCACGGGGTCGGCGGTCCCCCTGACCGCGACCTGCTGCAGGACGAGGAGCAGGTGCTGGCCGCGCTCGACGGGTTCACCGTGCACCGCGCCGAGCGGGCGCCGCGCCCGGTCACCGGCGAGGACGGGCAGACCCGCCACGCGCTGGACCTGGTGGTGCTCGCCGAACGGCGCCAGGGCTAGCCGCCACTAACCCTGAACCACACCGCCGAGGTTGTGGGCTGCGTCCAGGCCGCTGACGCAGGCACCCTCGATCGCCGCGCCGGCGAGGGCGTCGCCGGCGAAGGCGACGGTGCCGGTGTTGGCGGTCACCACGGCGCTGCCGTGCTCCTGGGCGTTCAGGGAGCTCAGCGGGCGGGCGTAGCGCCACCGCTTGATGCGCCAGGCCAGCGGCTGCGCGCCACCCAGCCACGGTCGCAGCAGCGCTTGGAGACGGTCGGCGATCACCGCGTCGGGCGCGTCGAAACGCGCCAGGCTCCACGGGCCGCTGGCATGTGCGGTCACGGTCGGTCGGGCATCGACGTGACGCCGGGCACCATCAGCCATGAACTCCACGGGGCCCTGCGTCAGCTGGACCCCACCCGGCCCGGGCAGCTGCGGGTCGTCGTCGAGGACCGCGAGCCATGACAGGCACGCGCCCCACCGCACCGCGCCGAGGTCGTCGCCGGTCGCACCGAGGTCGAGCCCGCCCGCCTCGCACAGCGCCAGCGCCTGCGGCAGCGGCGCGGTCAGCAGGACCTGACGCGCCTCCAGGGTGCGCACCGGGCCGGGGCGGCGTGCGGGCTCCACCAGCACCGCGAGCCGATCGTGCCCCTCGGCGACCGCCACGGCCCGCTGCGCGGGCTGCAGCGTCACCGTCCCCGGCAGGCCTCGGGTGAGCACCTGCGTCAGCGCACCGAAGCCCCCCTCGATCACGTAGCGGGGGTGGCCGTCGGTGGGCACCGAGACCGTCTCGGGGCCATCGGCGATGTGGCGTGCGCGCGCGTGACCCCGCGACCACTCGACCACCGCCGCGCCCGCGGCCCGCCAGCGGTCGACCTCCTCGGCGAAGCCCGGCGAGCGCACCGTGAAGAACTGGGGCCCCTGGTCCACGCGCACCTCGTCGAGCGCTCTGGTGCTGGCGCGACCGCCGGGACGCGACCCCTTGTCGAGCAGCACCACCTCGGCGCCAGCCTCGGCGAGCCGACGAGCGGCGATCAGCCCCGCCAGGCCGGCGCCGACCACGACCACGTCCGCGACGCGCGCGGGTGTGGCGTCCCCCGCCCCGCTCACGCCTGCTCCGCGGTGGCGGGCGCGAGGCGAGCGAGGAAGGTGCCGAGCAGGCGCATCCCCACCCCGGTGAGGATCGACTCGGGGTGGAACTGCACGCCCTCGACCGGGTGGGAGCGGTGCCGCAGGCCCATGATGATCCCACGGTCGGTGCGGGCGGTGACGGCGAGCTCCTCGGGGCAGGTGGCGGGGTCCAGCACCAGCGAGTGGTACCGGGTGGCCGGGAACGGGTTGTCGAGCCCGGCGAACACGCCCTGCCCGTCGTGGTGGATGTCGCTGGTCTTGCCGTGGAGCAGCTCGTCGGCGCGCACCACCGAGCCGCCGTGCACCTCGGCGATGCACTGGTGCCCCAGGCACACCCCGAGCAACGGCACCCGCCCGCCGAGCTCGCGCACCACGTCGTTGGAGATCCCGGCGTCCGAGGGCCTGCCCGGGCCCGGGGAGATCACCACCCCGTCGGGCTGCCAGGCCGCCACCTCGACCGCGGTCGCGGCGTCGTTGCGCACCACCTCGACCTCCGCGCCGAGCTCGCCGAGCTCCTGGGCGAGGTTGTAGGTGAAGCTGTCGTAGTTGTCGATGAGAAGGACGCGCTGACCGGCCATGGCGCCAGCCTATCCCGGCGCCACCACCGCCACGACGGCGCGACCGGGCCCCGGAGCCGGGCGCCAGGCTGCACCCAACGCCGCTCGCACGGCGCTACGATCCCGGCCCACCAGTCCCTCGTCGAGGCGGGTCGATGACGCACGGACGCGCCACGGTCGTGCTGTATCGCACGCCGCACAGCGCTCCCCTGATGGTCAGCATCGCGCTGGCCAGCCTCGACGCGTCGGTGGTGCACGCCCACGGTCCCGCGCTCCACGGCCTCGAGGGCGAGGACATAGCCGCCACCATCGAGGCGCTCGCCGAGGCGCACGACCGCGAGGTGCGCCTGTGGGACGGCGACGCGCCGGTGGACGCCGCCGGGGTCGACCGGCTCGCAGGCGAGGTGACCGCCGAGATGCTGATCGTCGAGTGGCAGCCCCGCATGGTCGGCGGCGAGGAGGACCTCGCCCGTCGGGTCCTCGAGGCTCCGCCCTGCGACCTGCTGCTGGTGCGTCCTGGGAGCCTGTCGCGGCTCGAGTCGGTGACGGTGGCGGTCGGACCGGGGCCGAACGCGCCGCTGGCGGCTGCAGTCGGCCAGCGCATGGCCCACGTCTTCGGGGTGGAGGCTCGGGCGCTGCGCGGCGTCGACGACGAGAGCGAGATCGAGAACGCCCAGTACCTGTGCACCGAGCTGATGCCGGACGCGCACAGCCGCATCGAGGTGGGGCGCGACGTGGTCAACCTGCTGGTCGAGGCCGCCGACGAGAGCGGCCTGCTCGCGCTGGGGGCCACCGAGGACCTGCCGCTGGACCGCCTGGGCGTGCGCACGGTGGGCACGCGCCTGGCCCACCGCGCCGACGCGACGGTGCTGGTGGGGCGCGCCGAGCCCTGACGCGCGGGCTGTACTGGGATTCCCGGGCTGCGCGGCTAGTTGTCGCGCGGGTGGAGATAGCCGGCGCGGTCGAGGTGAGCGCGCACGCCGGTGGCCAGCCAGTGCCGGGCGTCGGGCTCGCCGTCCTGCCAGGCACCGCGCATCGCAGCGACCTGCGGTCCCGCGACCCACAGCGGGCCCGTGTCCTGGGTGGGGTGGGCCGGTGCGGCCGGGTCAGGCTGCTCTCCCAGCCAGCAGGCGGTATCAGGCAGGGGCAGTCCGAGGCTGCCCCGCTCGGCACGGCCGTACAGCGGGTTGGCGCTGATCAGCGGTGCGGGCGGGCAGCCCCAGCCGACGCGCACACGAGCACCGCTGCGTGCGGCGAGCGCGTCGGCGGCCGCCTCGGCCTGCTGCACCTCCTCGGCCACCGCAGCGGACTCGGGGGCAGCGGCGTCAGCGCTCTCGGAGGCCTCGGTGTGCCCGGCCACGCACAGCCCGAGCCGCAGCGCGCCGAGGTCTCGGCGCTCGTGTGCCTGTGCCAGCGCGCGCGTGGCGCGTGGCCCGGCGACCAGCAGCGTGGGCCGCCCACGCCGCGCCGCGGCGCGCAGCGCGCCCGCCGCGCTCTCGGCGGTCAGCTCCAGGGTGGCGGCGGTCAGCGTCGCCAGCCCGAGCCCACCGACCACGCCGAGCACGGTGTGCAGCGGCTCGGCGGCCAGCACCGCCTCGCTGCCGGCATGGATGTCGGGCAGCCACAACCGCAGCTGGAACGTCGCGGCGACGAGGCTGTCGTGGCTGACCGCGAGGCGCTCGCCGCCCTGGTGGACCACCAGCGCCTCGTCGCGGGCACCGACGGCGCCCTCGGGCGGCGCGGGCGGTGCCGCTGCGATCAGGTCGCGCATCCGCTGCACGCCCTCGCCGGCGAGCAGCCGCCGGCGCTCGCGCCAGCCGCGCAGCCCCCACAGCAGACGGCGCGGCAGCGGGGCGTCCTCGGTGGTCTCGCTGAGCGCCACATGGCGCACGGTGGTGAGCTCGCCCTTCAGCGCCGCGAGCGTGGGATAGCAGGACTCGGCGCAGACCACGACGCGGCAGCCCTCGTCCTCCAGTCGGGCGCCCGTCACCGCCGCTGGGGCGTCGGGCGGCAGGCTGACCGCGCTGGCGCCGCGACGCCAGACGGCCAGCAGCGCGATGACGTGGTGGGGCACTCCGGGCAGCAGCAGCCCCACGCGCTGGCCGGGCTCCACGCCGAGCGCGCCGAGGGCCACCGCGAAGCGGTCCACCGCGTCGAGCAGCTCGCGGTAGGTCAGCGCCACGCCGGCGCTGCGCAGCGCTGTGGTGGTGGGGAAGTCGGCTGCGGCGTCATCCAGCAGCCGGGTCATCGCCACCGGCGGGTAGGGCCAGCTGGCGGGCACGTGCGGCGGGTAGGAGGCCAGCCACGGGCGAGGCGCCGACGCCGGGGACGGCCAGGCGACCTCATCGGCTGCCGCCGGCTCGCCCGCTGGGGGCGTCGCGTCGGTTGGCATGCGCTCGCTGGTCACGGCTGCCTTCGCTCCTCGCCCTGCTGTGCGCTGCTGTGCACTGCCCCCGCCTCGGCGCGCGGCGGGCGGGTCTCACCGGCGCGTGCGACCGCGGTCGGCGCAGTGTGCCGACGCGCCATGATCGCCGCTCGCATCGGCGCAGGCCAACGCACCCGGCCAGCCGGCGCCGCTGACCGTCCGAAGCCGGGCCACCAGCGGGGCACCGGCAAGCAGCAGCCCCAGCGCGGGATCGTTCAGCTGACGGTCCACCCACGGGAACGCCACGGTGAACAGCAGCCACACCGCCACCGCGACCACGAGCAGCGCGCCGAGCAGCACCCACCAGCGTCGCATCAGGGCTCCTCCGCGTCCACGAGCTCGGCGAACACCACCAGGCGCTCCGCGGCAGAGAACCGGGGGTGGCAGGTGGTCAGCGTCAGCGTCGGCGCGTCCAGATCGAGCGGGTCGTCGCCGACCACCCAGGTGTCGTGGGGCTGCACCACGCGCTGCTCACGCACCTCGTAGTGGTGGCGCTCGCCCTCCTGATCGGTGAGGTCGAGCCGGTCCCCGGCAGCCAGGGCGTCCAGGTCGAAGAATGGGGCGCCGTAGGTGGTGCGGTGACCGGCCACCGCGACGTTGCCGTCCTCACCCGGCGCGGCGCTGTGCGGGTAGTGCCCCGGCCCACGCTTCAGCTCCTCATAGGTCGTGCCGGATACGACCACGAGAGGCTCGTCCCCGAGGGGACTCGCCGAGCCGTCCTCGGGATGTGCCTCCAGCAGCGCCACGCCCGCGTCGTCACCCGCGTCCAGGTCGTCACCGGTCTCGCCTGCACCGCTGGGCTCGATCCCCTCGGCGTCTGCGGCGGCCCAGGCCTCGCGGAGCTCGGATTGCACCGCAGCGGTCTCCCGGCCGGTGAGCACCAGCGCATAGACCACATAGAGGCCGATCACCAGCCCGGTGATGACCAGGACGCTGCCGACCGCGAGCAGCAGGCGCACCCGCAGGCGGGTGGGCGGGCTGGTCGGGCGCGGTGACTGCATGCGTGGCCGTGAGGGTCATCGGGACGGTCGGGCGCCGCGCCGGGCGCGAGCCCTGCCACGTCCCGTAGCGGACGCGGGTGGGACGCTACCATCAGCCCGCCCGCGCCCCGGTCCTCGAAGGAGGAGCCCATGGCGAAGAAGCGCCGCTCGAAGCGCGACACCTACGTGCCCCCCGAGCAGCCCAAGCCGCCACCCACGCCCAAGTGGGTTCCCTACACGGGGGTGGGCCTGATCGGTGTGGGCGCCCTCACGGTGGTCGTGGCCTACCTGGCTGCCTGGAGCGCGTGGATCATCTTCGGCGGGTTCGTCGCGATGGCCGCTGGCCTGGTGACCCTCAGCCAGTGGCGCTGACCGCGCCCGTCGTCGTCCGGGCGGCGAATCACCTGGGTGTGCGTCACTCCACAGGTGTGGACAGCCTTGTGGACAAACCCTCGATCCTCGCGATCCCAGCCCACAGCGGTGTGCTTCACACCCCGACGGCGCGCTTCAGCCGAGGTGATCGCGGGGGATCTCGGCTCGCTCGTGCATGCGCTCGCCGCAGTGCCGTGGCGGGACCGGCGTGCCGCGCACCAGGAGGAGCAGCTCAGCGCCGCAGCCTTCGCACCAGTAGGTGACCCGCTCCTGCGCCTGGTCCACCGGCTCGGGATCACCGCTGGGGATGTGCGCCCCGCCCCGAGCCAGTGACCCGAAGCTGGCGAACCCCAAGCGGAGGATGAGGTAGCCGAGCAGCGGGGCCAGCACCCACGCGGCGGGCACCACCCCGCCAAGCCACAGCCCGAGGCCAGCAAGCGCTGCGAGCAGCGCCAGCCGCTTGGCCCAGACACGTGTCATGGCGCCATCCTGCCCGCCGTCAGCCGAGGCGCTCGAGAACCATGGCGTTGGCCATGCCTCCGCCCTCGCACATGACCTGCAGCCCGTAGCGCCCCCCGGTGCGCTCCAGGCCGTGCGCCAGCGTGGTGGCCAGCCGAGCACCGGAGGCTCCCAGCGGGTGGCCCAGCGCGATGGCGCCTCCGACGGGGTTGACGCGCGCCGGGTCAGCGCCGAGCTCGGCCTGCCAGGCCAGCACCACCGGGGCGAAGGCCTCGTTGATCTCGATGTGGTGCATGTCGTCGAGCGTCAGCCCAGCTCGGTCGAGGACGCGCCGCGTCGCCGGGATCGGCCCGGTCAGCATGAGCACGGGGTCGCTGCCCACCACGCTGGTGGCGCGCACACGCCAGCGGGGCGTGAGACCGAGCTCGGCCGCGCGGTCGGGCGTGCAGACCAGCAGCGCCGCCGCCGCATCCGAGATCTGTGAGGCGTTGCCGGCGGTCACCAGCCAGGGCAGCTCCGGGTGGGCGGCGGCCAGCGCGTCGGTGTGGAACACCGGGGACAGCCGCGCGAGCGCCTCGGCGCTGGTGTCGGTGCGGATCCCCTCGTCGGCCTCGTGGCTGTGCGGCGCACCGTCGCGGGCGAGGCCCGCCAGCGGCAGGATCTCGGCCTGCAGGTCGCCACGCTCGGTCGCCGCTGCGGCACGCCGATGGGACGTCAGCGCCAGCGCGTCGCACTGCTCGCGCGTGAGGCCCCATCGAGCGGCGATCATCTCGGCGCTGATGCCCTGGGACACCAAGCCGTTCTGGTAGCGCTCGCGCATCCGCGGGCCGAAGGGGTCGGCGTCGCCGACGTTGCTCCACATCGGCGCCCGGCTCATCGACTCCACGCCCGCGGCGATCACCACGTCCTGCGCTCCGGAGGCAACCGCCTGGGCCGCCTGGTGCAGCGCCTGCTGCGACGAGCCGCACTGGCGATCCACCGTGGTGGCCGGCACCGTCTCGGGCAGGCCAGCGCCGAGCCAGGCGTTGCGCGCCACGTTGGCGGCCTGCTCGCCCGCCTGGGTGACGCAGCCGGCGTGGACGTCGTCGACCTGCGCCGGGTCGAGCCCGGCTCGTTGCACCAGCCCCGCCAGGACAGCGCCGAGCAGATCGGCGGGGTGCCAGTGCGCGAGCATCCCGCCGCGACGGCCCACCGCAGAGCGGACAGCCTCACAGATCACCGCATCGCGCATGCCATGCTCCTCCTCGGCCCGTCAGCCTAGGACACCCGCGCAGGATGCGGAAGCGCCGGCTGGTGCACCCAGACAGGGACACCGAGGAGCGAGTCGGTGAGCGGCGGGGTGGACCCTGCCGGATTCGAACCGGCGACCTCCTGCGTGCAAGGCAGGCGCTCTGCCGACTGAGCTAAGGGCCCGAGACGCCACGCAGCCGCTGGGGCGGTGACGCGGCGGACGAGCGGTGGCGGTCGTGCGACGAGCGCGAGAGGTCGCGCGCGGCCCCGTGGGGCCGTCAGACCTCCTCGGGCTCCTCCCAGATGGCCTCGTCGAGCTCACGGTCGCGCTGACGCTTGACGAGTGCCGCGACACCCACCGCCGCGGCCAGTCCCACGAGCAGCTTCTTCATCGGATCTCCTCACCGGCGGTTGGGTGCACGTGGGCCATCGAGGACTTGAACCTCGGACCTCACCCTTATCAGGGGTGCGCTCTAACCTGACTGAGCTAATGGCCCGTGCCGACCGGTCAGTGTAGCCGCTCAGTGCCGTCGCTGTCACCGCGAGCGCCGACGGGCGGTGTGCCCGCTGTGGGCGCGCCGGAGCTCGGCGGCAGCCGCTGCTCCTCGGCCAGCGTCACCTTCAGGCCGCCGATGAGCTCGCTCACCAGGTTGTACAGGAAGGCGAGGAACACGTTGAGGGCGGTGAGGAACACCACCTGCAGCAGGCCGATCAGCGCCGCCGTCAGCGCCAAGTTGGCGAAGTCGAGCTCGACCACCGGCAGGTCGAGGGTCTCCATGAACTCGAAGGCCTGCTCGATGATGCCGAGGCGGTCGATGACGGCCCACAGCACCCCGAGGCCCAGCAAGAGGACCACGAGCAGGAACAGGTAGAACACGAAGCTGAGCTTGAGCACCGACCAGGGGTCGAGGCGCCGCACCACGGTGTGCCGTCGCACCACGCGCTTGGGCGGTCGCCGCGCCGCGGCGGGGCGGGCCGCGCCGGTCGAGGATCCGCCGTCGCCGGGAGGGGAGCCAGCCATGGCCGTGCAGTCTAGGTGCCAGGCGCGGGCGGGGCCTAGGACACCTCGCCGGGGCCGGGCTCCTCGGGGCCGGGCTCCTCGGGGCCGGGCTCCCCGCTGGGGCCCGCCTCGCCGGGGCCGGGCTCCTCGCCTGGCGCTGCCTGTCCGGCGGGCGCGCCCTGCGCGGCGTGGTCCTGCTCGTCCCCGCGGTCCACGACCGGGGCGAGCGCCGCCACGCGGCCCTGGCCGGTGCGCATGACGCGCACGCCCTGGGTGGCCCGGCCGGTGGGGCGCACATCGGCGACCTGGGTGCGGATGATCGTGCCGGTCTCGGTGATGACGAAGACCTCCTGGTCGTAGCTCACGACCAGCGCCCCCACCAGACCTCCGCGCTGCTCGACCAGCCGTGCGGTGAGCACGCCCTTGCCGCCACGGCGCTGCAGCGGGTAGTGCTCCAGCGGTGTGCGCTTGCCGTAGCCACCGTCGGTGACCACCAGCAGCTGGCCCTCCTCGACGGCGGTGGTCATCGACAGCAGCTCGTCGCCCTCGGACAGGCTCATCCCGATGACCCCGGAGGTGTCGCGCCCGGTGGGTCGCACGTCCTGCTCGTTGAAGCGGATGGCCATCGCGCGGCGGCTGACCAGCAGGACGTCGTCGTCGCCGCTGGTGATCCGGGCACCGATGAGCTCGTCGTCCTCGCGCAGCCGGACCGCGATCAGGGTCGTGCGCGGTGAGTCATAGGCGTGCAGCGGCGTGCGCTTGACCAGCCCGCGGCGGGTGGCGAACAGCAGGTGGCGGTCGTCCTGCTCGCTGATCTGGTCCACCGCGAGGACCGCCGCCACGGTCTCGTCCTGGCGCAGCTCGAGCCCCTCCACGTTGGCGACGTAGGTGCCCCGCGCGGTGCGCGACTTCTCGGGGATCTGCCAGGCGCGCACGCGGTGGACCCGGCCCTGGTTGGTGAAGAACAGCAGCCAGTGGTGGGTGGTGGTGACGAACAGGTCGCGGACGATGTCGTCCTCGCGCAGCGCGGTGCCCGACACACCACGACCGCCGCGCTTCTGGGTGCGGTACTCCGCCATCCGCACGCGCTTGACGTACCCGGCCCGCGTGAGGGTGACCACCACCTCCTCCTGGGCGATGAGGTCCTCCATCGCCAGGTCGCCCTCGCCGGGCACCACTCGGGTGCGGCGCGGGTCGGCGAAGCGCTCGCGGACCTCGGCGAGCTCGTCGACGATGATCTGGCGCACCCGCTCGGGCTTGGCCAGGATGTCGCGCAGGTCGGCGATGCGGGCGGTGATCTCCTCGTGCTCGTCAAGGATGCGCTGGCGCTCCAGCGCGGCCAGCCGCCGCAGCTGCATGTCGAGGATGGCGCGCGCCTGGATCTCGGAGAGGTCGAAGCGCGTCTGGAGCTGGCCCAGCGCATCATCGGCAGAGGGCGCGTGGCGGATCAGGTCGATGACGGCGTCGAGGTTGTCCAGCGCCACGATCAGGCCCTGCAGGACGTGGGCGCGCTCCTCGGCCTTGCGCAGGCGGTAGCGGGTGCGGCGCTCGATCACCTCGACCTGGTGGTCGATGTAGTGCTGGATGGTGTCCTTGAGGCCGAGCGTACGGGGCACCTCGTCGACCAGCGCCAGGTTGATGACCCCGAAGCTCTCCTGGAGCTGGGTCTGCTTGTAGAGCTGGTTGAGCACCACCTGCGCGTTGGCGTCGCGCTTGAGGTCGATGATCAGCCGGATGCCCTCGCGGTTGGACTCATCGACCACGTCGCTGATGCCGGCGATGCGCTTGCTGCTGACGAGCTCGGCGATCTTGGTGGCCAGCGTGGCCTTGTTGACCTGGTAGGGCAGCTCGGTGACGATGATCCGCTGCTTGCCGCGGGCGTCCTCCTCGATCTCGCTGACCGCGCGCATCCGGATGGCCCCTCGGCCGGTCTCGTAGGCGTCGCGGATGCCCTGCACACCCACGATCTCCGCGCCGGTCGGGAAGTCGGGCGCCGGGACGTGGCGCATCAGCTCGTCGAGGGTGATCTCGGGGTCGGCGATCTGGGCGGTGATCGCATCGACCATCTCGCCGAGGTTGTGCGGCGGGATGTTGGTGGCCATGCCCACCGCGATGCCGCTGGACCCGTTGACCAGCAGGTTGGGGAACCGGCTGGGCAGCACCAGCGGCTCGGTCTCCTGGCCGTCGTAGTTGTCGGCGAAGTCGACGGTGTCCTCGTCGATGTCGCGCAGCAGCTCCATGGCGATCTGCGACAGCCGAGCCTCGGTGTAGCGCATCGCCGCCGGCGGGTCCCCGTCGACCGAGCCGAAGTTGCCGTGCGGGTCGATCAGCGGGTAGCGGATCGCCCAGTCCTGACCCATCCGCACCAGCGCGTCGTAGATCGCCGCGTCGCCGTGGGGGTGGTACTTCTTCATCACGTCGCCCACGGCGGCCGCGGACTTGCGGTGCTGGGTCCCCGCCCGCATGCCGCCCTCGTGCATGGCGTAGAGGATGCGACGATGCACCGGCTTGAAGCCGTCGCGCACATCGGGCAGCGCCCGGCCCACGATCACGCTCATCGCGTAGTCGAGGTAGGAGCGCTGCAGCTCGGTCTCGATCTCGACCGGCTCGACGTGGCTGCGGACCGCGCCCTCGTCGCTGTGCTCCGCCTCCTCGACCGGAGGCTGGGTCTGATCGTCGCTCACGGCTGCTCCGTCCAGGCAGGTGGCGCGCCCGCGGGTGCGGTCACCGGCGGCGCGCCGGGCTCGCTCACACGTCCAGGAAGCGCACGTCCCGCGCGTTGCGCATGATGAAGTCGCGGCGCGCGGCGACGTCGTCGCCCATCAGCACCGAGAACAGCAGGTCCGCGGCGGCCGCGTCGGCCATGGTCACCTGCAGCAGCGTGCGCTGCTCGGGATCCATCGTGGTGCGCCACAGCTGCTCGGCGTCCATCTCGCCAAGGCCCTTGAAGCGCGCGACCTCCACGCGCTTGGCCCCGTCGTTGCCGAGCTCGGCGACGAGGCGATCGCGCTCCTCGTCGGAGAAGGCGAAGCGCTTCTGCTTGCGGCTCTTGGCCCCCGGTGGGGTGATCTGGTACAGCGGCGGCTGGGCGATGTAGACGTAGCCCGCATCGATCAGCTCGCGCATGTGGCGGAACAGGAACGTCAGCACCAGCGTGCGGATGTGGGCGCCGTCGACGTCGGCGTCCATCAGCATCACGATCTTGTGGTAGCGGCACTTGGCGAGGTCGAAGTCCTCGCCGATCCCCGCACCGATCGCGGTGATGAGCGCCTGGATCTCCTTGTTCTCGAGGATCTTGCCCAGGCGCGCCTTCTCCACGTTGAGGATCTTGCCGCGGATGGGCAGCACGGCCTGGGTGGCGCGGTCGCGGGCCATCTTGCTGGAGCCACCGGCCGAGTCGCCCTCGACGATGAACAGCTCGGTCTCGCTGGGGGTGCGCGAGGCGCAGTCGGCGAGCTTGCCGGGCAGCCCACCACCGTCGAGCAGGCCCTTGCGGCGGGTGAGGTCGCGCGCCTTGCGCGCCTCCAGGCGTGCCCGCGCCGCCTGCATGGCCTTGGCCACGATGACCTTGGCCTCGGCGGGATGCTCGTCGAGCCACGCGCGCAGGCACCGGCCGGTGACGCGCTCCACGAAGTTGCGCGTGGGCATGTTGCCGAGCTTGGTCTTGGTCTGCCCCTCGAACTGCGGGTCGGCCAGCTTGACCGCGATCACCGCGGTGAGGCCCTCGCGCACGTCCTCACCGGTGATCTGCAGATCGCGGTCCTTGCCGTTGCCGCCCAGGAGCCCGGTCTCCTTGGCGTAGCGGTTGATCACGCCGGTCAACGCCTTCTTGAAGCCCTCCTCGTGGGTGCCGCCCTCGTGGGTGCTGATGGTGTTGGCGAAGGTGTGCACCGACTCGTTGTAGTGGCTCTGCCACTGCAGGGCGACCTCGAGCTCCTGCAGGCCGCCCTCGACGGTCTCGGTCTCCTCGAAGTGGACGATCTCCTCGTGCAGGGGTTCGCGACTGGCGTTCAGGTGTCGCACGAAGTCACGCAGTCCGCCCGGGTAGTGCAGCTCCTCGACCTCGGCGGACTCGCCCGGCTCGAGGTCGCGCTCGTCGGTGAGGCGCAGCCGCAGGCCGGCGGTGAGGAACGCGATCTCCCGGAAGCGCGTGACCAAGGTGTCGCGGGAGAGCTCTGTGGTCTCGAAGATCTCCGGGTCGGGCCAGAAGGTGATGCTGGTGCCGGTCCCGTCCGCGGAGCCGACGACCTCCAGTGGCGCGTCGGGCACGCCGCGTCGGAACGTCTGCCGGTAGTGCGTGCCGTTGCGGCGCACATCAGCGATGAGGACCGAGGACAGCGCGTTGACCACGCTGACGCCCACACCGTGCAAGCCCCCCGAGACGGCGTACGACTTGCCGCCGAACTTCCCGCCGGCATGCAGCATCGTCAGGACCACCTCGAGCGCGCTCTTGCGCTCGGTGGGGTGGTCGTCGACCGGGATGCCGCGGCCGTCGTCGGCCACGCCGATGCCGCCATCGGGCAGCAACGTCACCTCGATGGTGGTGCAGCGCCCCGCCATGGCCTCGTCGACGGCGTTGTCGACGACCTCATAGACCAGGTGGTGGAGCCCGCGTGGCCCCGTCGACCCGATGTACATGCCGGGTCTCTTGCGCACCGCTTCCAGGCCTTCGAGGACCGTGATGTCCGCGGCGCCGTAGTCGCCGTCCTTGACAGCGTGCTGAAGCTCGCTCACAGGCAGATCGACTCGTCAGGGGATGGTGGTCACATGCGCTCGTGCACCGCATGCGCGCACGCGAGGCTGCTCGAGCTGGCGGCAGCCCCCGGTCGCGGTCAGACCATCCTACCACAGCGGGGCTGCGAGCGGACGGGAGCTCCACAGACGTCGTCGCAGGTCAACACGGCAATTCACGGTCCGGAGCGGGTGGTGTGACCGGGGCTGTCAGTCACGACGCGCACCTGCTGCACGCGGTTCTCGCCAAGCACCTCATTGGCCCGCCGCTGCAGATCGCCCACGAGGTAGCGCAGCTGCCCCGCCCACGCGGCGGTCTCGGCGCGGATCACCAGCACCCCGCCGTGCAGCCGCACCGGCGTGGCGCGCTGCGCTAGCTCCGATCCCGCGATCTCCTCCCAGTGCTGGTGGATCGCCGCGTCGCGCAGGCGCTCGTCCCACCCTCGACGACGAGCCAGCTCGCCCAACACCCCGGCAAGTGGCGCCGGAGCGCTTGGGCTGTCGCCCTCGGTGCGACGAGATCGCCGACCAGCGCTCATGTGTGCTCCTCGCCCTCGGGACTGTCAGCAGCGACGGCCGCATCCGAGAGGGCCGAATCCGACGCCTCGACGCGGCCCTGACGCACCTGCACGCGTGGCCCCGGCAGGGGCACGTCCTGATCCACCGCGGCGGTGACCAGCACCTGCTCGGCCTCGGCGCACCACGCGGCCAGGCGCTCGCGGCGCTGCGTGTCGAGCTCGCTGAACACGTCGTCGAGCAGCACCACGGGCTCCTCGCCGACCTCGCGGAGCAGGTCGCGGCCGGCGAGGCGCAGCGCCAGCGCCAGGGTCCACGCCTCGCCCTGGCTGGCGTGGGTGCGCGCTGGCATCGCCTCGAGCTCGATGCGCAGCTCGTCGCGATGCGGTCCGACCAGGGTGGTGGCACGCTCGCGCTCCTCGTCGGCCCGAGCCTCCATCGCTGCGCGCATCTCCGCCGCGAGCGCCTGGGGATCGAGCTCCTCGACCGAGGGATCCGCGGGCACCTGGCGATCGGTGCTCAGCTGATAGGTCAGGCGAGCAGGAGCCGCTGCCGCGTCACCGGCGAGATGGCCGGCGTGCGCAGCAAAGGGCTCCAGCAGCGCGTGACAGGCCAGCAGCCGGGCGGCCACGACGCGGGCGCCGGTGGCGGCCACCGCCTCGGTCCAAGTGGCAAGTCCAGCGGCTGCCGCCGGGTCGCCCGCCCGCTGCTGGCGCAGCAGGGCGTTGCGCTGCTTCAGCGCGCGGTCGAAGTCCTGGCGCGCAGCGTGGAACGCCGGGCGCCGCTGGGCCAGCAGCTGGTCGAGGAACCGTCGCCGGTCAGCCGGATCACCGCGGATGAGCGCGAGGTCCTCGGGCGCGAAGAGCACGACCCGCACCCGTCCCAAGGCATCACGCAAGCGCGGCACCGTCGCCCCGTCCAGGCGCGCAGCATTGCGTCCTCCCGGCCGCAGCGCGAGGCTGACCTGCTGCTCTCGGTCGTGCGCATCGATGGTCGTGGCGCGCAGAACGGCCTCGCTGGCGCCGGTGCGGACCAGGACCTCGTCACCGCTGACCCGGTGGCTCGCTCCGACAGCGAGCACATGCAGGGCCTCCAGGATGTTGGTCTTGCCCACGCCGTTGGGGCCGATCAGCACCTGCGAGCCCGGCTGCAACGGCAGCACCGCGTGCTGATAGCTGCGGAAGTCGATGAGCTCCAAGCGCGCGACGCGCATCAGACGTGCAGCACTGGTTCGCGTATCGTGCCAGCGGTGCGCCCGACGATCACAGGCGCACGGGCATCAGCAGGTAGAGGAAGTCGCCGCCCTCGTCGGGCTCTGCGCCAGGGCGCAGCACCGCTGGCTTGAGCTCGTCACGGAACTCGAGGGTCACCTCCTCACCACCGGCGACCTCGAGGCCATCCGCCAGATACCGCGGATTGAAGCCGATCTGCAGCGGCTCACCATCGAGCTGGCCCGGCAGAGCCTCCTCCGCCTTGCCGACCTCGCCGCTGCCCGCGGTGACCTCCACCGTGTCAGCGCTGATCTGCAGCGTGACCGGCGTCGCGCTGGTGTTGGCTTCGCCCACGACTGCCACGCGCTTGACGGTCTCTAGCAACGCGGCCCGATCCACCCGCAGCTGACGCTCTACCGTCTGGGGGATGAGGTTCTGGTACTCGGGGAAGGTGCCCTCCAGCAGGCGTGTGGTCAGGCGCCGATCCGGCAGGCTGATCGTGGCTTGTGAGCCCTCCAGCAGCAGGTGCACATCGGCGCCCAGCGACTCCGCGGCGCGCCGTCCCTCGTCCAGGGCACGGCGGGGGATCAGCGCCTGGGCGTCGACCGCGGCATCCCACGGCACCGAGCGCACCGCGAGTCGGTAGGAATCCGTGGCCGCTGCGGTCAGCACACCATCGGCGCTGGCCAGGTGCACCCCCGTCAGGGCGGGACGGTGCTCGTCGGTGCTGGCGGCGCGCCCCACCTGGGTCACGGTGGTGGCGAACACATCGGCCTTCAATGTCGCCTCGGCCGCGTCCTCGGCCGGTTGGGGCAGCGCCGGGAAGTCCTCTGCTGGCATGAGCCGCAGGGCGAAGCTCGCGCGCCCGCACGTCAGCTGCAAGACGTCGCCGTTGACTTCGGCCTCGACGGCGGCGTTGGGCAGCGTGCGCACCACGTCACCGAGGAGCCGTCCTGGGATGAGCGCGGTGCCCTCCTGCTCCACCTGCACCGGCAGCCGCAGGGTGCCCGAGAGCTCGAGGTCGGTGGAGGACAGCTGCAGCTCATCGCCCTCCAGGCGCAGCAGCACCCCCGACAGCGCCGGCAGCGTGGCCCGCGCTCCCACGCTGCGCAGCGCCCACGTGATGGCATCGGCGAACTCCGAGCGCTCAGCGCGAAACTTCATGGATCCTCCAGTGCTCTGCGGCACGGGTGCCCTCGCCGGCCGCGATCGTGTCATCAACAGGGTCGGGGCACCTGGGGTTTGGGTGTCTCAGGAGTATGTCAAGAGCGTAGGGACCGTAGGGGGACGGTGACGCTGTGGACAAGCCGTCGAGCTGCAGGTCACCCGGCATCCGCGGTTGTGCCCAAGCGGTGGGCGAGCCTGTGCACCCCATGTGGGCAGGTGCTGGGTTGTCCCCAGGGGCGCTCGCTCGCGTCGCCGTCCTCGGGATGACGGTGGACAACGACCCGGTTGTCACCCAGCCTGTCCCCTGAGGGTCCACAAGGGTGGACGCAAGGGTCCAGGGCGGCCACGGACGCGTCATGGGAGCGTCACCCCGCGTGATGCGCGGCGGTCTTGACGCGGCTGGTGAGCTCCTGGAGCTGCTCGTAGACCGCGGGCCGCTCCTGGATCAGCGACCCGATCTTGTTGGTGGCGTGCATGACCGTGGTGTGGTCGCGGCCACCGAAGGCCTGGCCGATCTTTGGCAGGGACAGATCGGTCAGCTCGCGGCACAGATACATGGCGATCTGGCGGGCCAGCACCAGCTGGCGAGTCCGCCGCGAGGAGCACAGCTCGTCCAGCGACAGCTCGAAGTAGCTCGCGGTCTCGGACATGATCAGGCCTGCGCCGATGTCCTGGCCGGCCGTCTCGGGGAAGAGATCCTTGAGCACCGTCTGCGCCAGGTGGGTGGTCACCTCGGTGCGCTGCAGCGAGGCGAACGCGGTCACCCGGATGAGCGCGCCCTCCAGCTCGCGGATGTTGGAGGAGATGCGGCTCGCGATCAGCTCGAGGACCTCGTCGGGCACCGGCAGCTGCTCGTAGCCAGAGCGCTTGCGCAGGATCGCCAGGCGCGTCTCGAGGTCGGGGGGCTGGATGTCGGTGATGAGTCCCCACTCGAAGCGTGTGCGCAGGCGGTCCTCGAGGTGACTGATCTTCTTGGGTGGACGATCCGAGGAGATGACGATCTGCTTGTCGGCGTTGTGCAGCGCGTTGAAGGTGTGGAAGAACTCCTCCTGGGTGCGCTCCTTGTTCTCCAGGAACTGGATGTCGTCGATGAGCAGGACATCCACATCGCGGTAGCGGCGCTGGAACGGCACCTGCCGGTTGTTGGAGATCGCATCGATGAACTCGTTGGTGAACTGCTCGCTGGAGACGTAGCGCACCCGCTGCGCGGGGTAGAGGTTGGTGGTGTAGTGCCCGACGGCCTGAAGCAAGTGGGTCTTGCCGAGTCCGGCGCCCCCGTAGATGAAGAGGGGGTTGTAGGAGTGCGCGGGGGCCTCGGCGACCGCGAAGGCGGCGGCGTGGGCGAACCGGTTGCTGGCGCCGATGACGAACCGATCGAAGGTGTACTTCTCGTTCAATGGGGCGTCACGGTCGCCCACTGGTGCGACGAACGACTCGGGAGCCCCCCGGCCGCGGGCGGTGCGCTCGCGGGGTGGTGGCGCAGCACCGTCGGGCTCGGCGTGCGTTGCCTCCGCGGCCTCGTCCGCCAACCCGCCGACGGCATCGGGGCGAACCGTGATGACCACGTTCAGGGCACGCCCCGCCGCAGCGCTCAGCGCCGCGCGCAGCTCCGCGCCATAGCGCAGGTCGAGCTGCTCGCGGGCGAAGGCATGGGGCGTGGCCAGCACGAGGGTGTCATCGCTGAACCCCACAGGGGCCGTCTCACGCAGCCACGTGTGCAGGGCTGCTCCGGTTACCCGGTGCTGCAGCTCATCGAGCGCGTGCTGCCAGAGATCGGTCAGCTCCAGGGCATCGAGATCGCTCACCGTGTCGTCCCCGTCCTCGCCGCGCGGTGCAGGGTGCAGGACCGTCCATGAACTTGTCCACAAGATCGTCCACACGATGTGGACCATCATGGGCGGTGCAGCGCAAGCGCCTCTTGGCGCCGCGCCAGTGGGCGGCACCGGGGGAAGAGGGCGGTGCCTGTCGTTGTGGACCGAGGCCTGCAAGCCCCGTCGCCCGTGGCGACCTCGGCCCGTGGAGCCGCGGGGCTGGTCGGTCCGTGTGCGAGACCGGGAGACTACGCGCGGGGTCTGGCGACATGCAACAGCCCGATCGGACACCGGGACCTCCGGTCGTGTGGCCGGGGGGACTCGGACCGCTCTGCGGGTCGCCGCGACTGAGGCCGGATGGGGGTGTGCGCGGTTGCTTGACGTTCCCGGACGGCCTACGGTAGTGGGTCGCGGCTGCGGTCGGCCGCTACTGTCAACGTGCCGCCGCGCCCGTCTCGACACCGAGCGTCCCAGCGTTGCCTCGTGTGGGCAGGAGCAGCAGTCATGAAGCGCACCTACCAGCCGAAGAACCGGCGTCGGCATCGGCGTCACGGGTTCCGGGCACGGATGCGGACTCGTCAGGGCCGCGCGATCGTGAAGCGGCGCCGGCAACGCGGCCGTAGCCGTCTCGGGGCCTGACGGCCGCTGATCCTGTTGCCTCCCGTGGGCAGGATTCCTCCCGAGCGGTGCGCAGCCGTTACGCTGGGGAGGCCCGTCCGCGGCTGCAAGGCAGCGCCTATGACCACCAGCATGCGCCTGCGGCCTTCTCGAGAGGTCCGCGCGGTCTTCCGCGAGGGCTCTGCCGCGCGTGGAAGCACAGCGAGCGTCCGCGCGCTCCGGCGCGAGGATCGGGCTGGACGACCGCCGCGCTGGACCGTGTCGGCGAGCCGCGCCGTCGGCTCCGCTGTTGTGCGGAATCGCGCGAAGCGGCGTCTGCGAGCGGCGCTGCGTGAGCGGACCCTGCCCACAGGCGTGGACGTCGTCGTGGTCGCACACCCGTCCGCGGTCACGGCGCCCTGGGTGACGGTGCGACACGAGCTGGACGCGCTGACCACGCGCGCCCTCGAGCGCACGCACGAGACGGCGGCGGTGAGACGCTGATGAGCCTGGTCGCACGAGGGCTCGACAGGGTGATCGCCCTGTACCAGCTGGTGCCCCGCGGTCCCGTCCAGCGCTGCAGGTTCTACCCCACCTGCTCGCAGTACGGCCGTGAGGCGCTGGCGGTCCACGGCGCCGCCCGTGGCACGTGGTTCACGGCGAAGCGCGTGGGGCGCTGTCACCCGTTCCACCCTGGGGGGATCGATCACGTCCCGCCGCCCAAGGGACGTGAAGACGCAGAAGGAGCCGAACCGTGGACTTCCTAGTCGGGATCTGGAACGGCCTCCTCGATGGGCTGCAGGCGGTGCTTTCCACCTTCCATGGCCTCTTCGACTCCGTGCCGCTGGTGGGTGCCTGGAGCTGGGCCTTCTCGATCATCGCGCTGACCGTGGTGGTCCGCGTGCTGTTGCTGCCCCTCGCCATCAAGCAGACGCGCTCGATGCGGGCGATGCAGCAGCTCAAGCCCGAGATCGACCGGATCCAGAAGAAGCACAAGGCGGACCGGTCGATGATGAAGACCGATCCGGAGAAGTACCGGGCCAAGAAGCAGAAGCAGCAAGAAGAGACGATGAAGCTCTACAAGGAGCACAACGTCAACCCGCTGGGGGGCTGCTTGCCGCTGATCGCCCAGATGCCGATCTTCATCGCGATGTTCCGTCTGCTGACGACCGAGCGCGCCGACCCATTGGAGGGCGCCGGCTTCCTGCTGGTCGACGACCTGACCGTCAACGCCCTGCAGGGTGCGGGGATCGGAGCATGGTTCCTCGTGCTCGCCATGGGCGCCACGATGTACCTGTCGCAGCGCCAGATGATGGCGAACAACCCTGCGTCGCAAGACAACCCACAGATGAAGATCATGCTGTATCTGATGCCAGTGATGCTGACGATCTTCGCGATGAACTTCCCTGTCGGGCTTGTGCTGTACTGGGTGACCACGAACCTGTGGACCATGGGCCAGCAGTACGTCATGTTCCGCACGCCCTCCACGACGCAGCAGACCGCCAAGGCCTAGCGCGAGGGCGTGAGCCGTGGGCCGCACCGACATCCGCTGACCAAGCCCCCTGTGATCTTGAGGAGCTCGCCCCCATGACCGCCGACCAGCAGGCACAACAGGCCGAGGAGACCAGCGAGCCCCGTGAGCTGTCCACCGAGGAGTGGCTGGACCAGCTGGATCACGAGGCCGATGTCGCTGCTGACTTCCTCGAGGGGCTGCTGGACCGTCTGGATCTCCCTGGTGACATCGATATCGAGGTGACCGAGGAGCAGGCGTTCGTGCGCGTCAACGAGGTGGGCACGGGGCTGCTGATCGGCCGCCGAGGCCAGACGCTGGAGGCCCTCCAGGAGCTCACTCGCTGTGCAGTGCAGCGCCAGACCGAGCAGCGCGCCCACGTACGCGTGGACGTGGAGGGCTATCGCGAGCGGCAGCTGGAGAAGCTGCGCGACAAGTGCCGCGATGCGATCGCCGAGGTGCGCGAGACCGGCGAGGCGGTGCGCCTCGAGCCGATGGACGCCTACGAGCGCAAGGTCATGCACGGCCTGGTTGCCCAGAGCGGCGGTGTGGTCTCAGCCAGCGAGGGCTCCGATCCCCGCCGTCGCGTGGTGATCCGGCCCGAGAGCGACGGCAGCGACAGCTGACCTGGCACGCGTGAGCCAGCGGCGACACGAGCCGCGTGGGAGCGCCTCATGGCCGCCGTCGACCTCGACCATCTCGCTGAGCTCATCGCCACCTCTCCGCACAACCTGGTCGGCAAGGCCGATCGGGAAGCCGTTCGCAGCCTCCACATCCGCGAGGCGGAAGCGCTCGCCGGCCTCCTGATGCCGTCTTCGGGGTCCAGGTGGATGGACCTCGGCACGGGAGGTGGCTTGCCGGGCCTCGTGCTCGCACAGGCGCACCCGCAGGCGAGCTGGCACCTCGTGGACGCGACACGGAAGAAGGCGGCGGAGGTGCGCCGCTTCGCCGCAGAGCTCGGCATCGCGTGCACGGTCTCGGCAGAGCGGGCGGAGACGTTGGGCGGGACGGCGCAGCATCGCGGGGCGTATGAGGGGCTGGTCGCACGCGCCGTCGCACCCCTGCCGGGCCTGGTCGAGCTCGCCCGCCCCTTCCTCGGCCACGATGCGCGCGCGTACGCGGTCAAGGGCGAGCGGTGGCGTGCCGAGGTCGATGAGGCCGCGGCGGCGCTCGACGCGGTCGCCATGGAGCTCGAGGACGTTGCCTCCCTGCCACGCGGCGTGGTGCTGGTGCTGCGCGCCATCGGGCCGGTGCCTGGGTGGGTGCCGCGGCCCATGGGGCAGGCACAGCATCAGCCGGTGTGAGGCGCTCGCCAGCCACTGCGTGAGTGACAGGTGTGGAACTCCCCTCACGTGGTGCGTACGCCAAGGCCCATGCAGCCCGTCGCGGCGCACGGTGAGTCCTGATGCGAGGACCGACACGAGCGCGCACCAGCGGCAGCACAGGGTGGCCAGGACAGCCGGCGATATGTGTCGCCAGTCGCGTGGATGGGGCGCGGACCAGGAGGTGCACAGCCGCAAGGGGGATCGTCGACGGGGTGGTGTGACCTGGGGATCGGCCTAGCGAGTCGTTGGGACCAGGATGCGCATCGCTGTGATGGGCGGGCCGGGGATCGCCCGGGCGACGTCGCACGCCCCATGATCGGTGGGCGGTGCGCATGGTTGGTGCGTCACAGGCTGCCGAGGGGCCTGTGAGCGGACACGGCAGGCTCCCCGGGGGCGCTTGCGAGCGTCGAGAAGGGGCGAACCCAGCCGCCGGTCGGAGCCGGCACCCCGAAGCGTGGCGGTGGGTGGTCTGCGAGAGCGACTGGCGTTGAGAGGCAGCGAGGCTGCCGAAGCGGCTCGCGGGATCGGGCGGCACGCGGGCCAGCGCAGTGATGGTGCTCGTGCACTGCATCGAGGGCCGACCGATCGGTGCTCGGTGGCCTTGGTGCCCTCTCCCCCACCGCCACCGGAGGTGGCCGTGGCCACTGTGGTCGACGGGAACGGCGTGCTGTGCTGTCGCTCACTGTCTGGGGCCGTTGCACCAGGGGCGCTGAGAGCATCCTCTACCCCTGTTCGTGCCTCCGGGGCGAAGTGAGCGGTACGGGAACGGACGGACGAGGCGACGCCCGGTAACCGAGATCGCGTGTGTTCGGCTAGCTCCGCGAGCTGGCAGGACGTGTTTCACGTGAAACCGTGCGAGACGGCAGGTCGATCGCGGTGTTGCAGGGCGTGGAGAAGCACGGGGCGGATCGATGCTCTGCTGAAAGCAAGTCGCCATGGAGCGCTCGGCCAGGACCCGACTGCCCTGGACCCGCGGGGTCCAGGAGGCCGCTTGGGTGGGGATCGCGGCGTGGACCGGCATTGGCCAGGGATGTCCGGGCCTGGTGTGTGAGACGTTTGACAGCCACGAGACGCCACCGGAGGCAGTCGCTCATCTGGCCCACCGCACGCGGTAAGCAGGAAGACGGCGCCTGACGAAGCATTGCCACGCCGCCCGGCATGCACCCTCGTGGCGAGCGCGCGTGCGACCTTGGCGCCCGGGCGCGCACCGAGGGTCACCGTCCGCGGATCAGAAACCATGGCTCCACGCTGACGCAGCAGCCCAGCCGTATCCCTTGCGCTCGGCGAGCCCAGGGCAAGCCCGGGAACGAGCCAGCTGACCGGCCGGCGGTCGGCAGGACGTCACACCAACTAGCGTGAGCCACAGGTTGATCGAGAGCGGTCTCCACGGGTCTGTTGCTGCACGCGACGATGGTAGCGGGAGCAGGTCTCGGGCAGGGCGGTGGTTGTGCCCGCCGAGCCTCGCCTTCCCGCCGGCGCTTCCGCAGGCTTCCGTTTCACGTGAAACTCCACAGCCCCCGGGGTTGCAGGGATGACGTAGCAGCCGTGTGCGGTATGGTCCCCGTGTCCCAGGCGTGGCGAGACCACGGCGAGCCCACCGGTCGATGTGCTCTGCGCGCAGCTGCCGGAGCGCTCGCGGACCCACACGAGCACGAGGCGACCCACACGAGCACCAGGCGACCCATCGGGGGCTCGGTGACCAGTGGTCCCGACGCCACTCGGCACCGGCAACGACGGGCGCCTTGCCCGCATCGCAGCGGCGTCGAGGAGCGAGCGACACTCGGGTCGGACGACGACGCCGTGCCCACCAGCAGCGCAGCAGCACCACACCACAGTCCCGGTGCAGGCCAGCCCAGTCCAGGGGGATCGCGTGCCCACCACGCTCGCCATCACAAACCAGAAGGGCGGGGTCGGAAAGACCACCACCGCGATCAGTGTCTCGGCGGCACTGGCTCAACAGGGACAGCGCGTCCTGCTGGTCGACCTCGATCCCCAGGCAAACGCGACGTCGGGTCTCGGACTCCGCGACGCCACCGTGCCGACGTCGGTGTACGAGATGCTGATGGAGGACGGCGACGTCAACGAGGCGATGCTCGACACCGACGTCGACGGCCTGCGCCTGCTGCCCTCGACCATCGACCTCGCCGGCGCAGAGGTCGAGCTCGTCAGCGCGTTCACGCGTGAGCAGCGCCTGCGCAGCAAGCTCGCCCACGTGCCCGATGACGTGGACATCATCCTCATCGACTGCCCGCCCAGCCTCGGTTTGCTCACGATCAACGCCATGGTCGCCGCGGATGCGGTCATCGTGCCGATCCAGTGCGAGTACTACGCCCTTGAGGGGCTCGAGGCGCTGCGTCGCAACATCGAGCTGGTGCGCAGTCACCTGAACCCCTCGCTCGAGATCCTGGGGTTCGTGCTCACGATGCTGGACGCGCGAACGCGCCTCAGCCAGCAGGTGGTCGACGAGGTCCGCTTGCACTTCGGTGACAAGGTCTTCGAGGCCAGCGTCCCCCGCTCGGTGCGCCTCGCCGAAGCCCCGGGCTTCGGCCAGCCGATCACCGCGTTCGATCCGACCTCCCGTGGAGCCGTCGCCTACCAGGCGCTGGCCAGGGAGATGCTTGGTCGCTTGCCCGTCACCGATCCCCAGTGAGCGCCCCTCGTGAGAACGGAGCCCACACCATGAGTCGACCCGGAGGACTGGGACGTGGTCTCAGCGCTCTGCTGCCCGAAGGGGATGCCAGCAGCAGTGGCGTGCTCGAGCTGCAGCTGGGCGCCATCCGACCGAACCCGCAGCAACCCCGCGGCAGCTTCGACGAGGGCAGCCTGGAGGAGCTGGCGGACTCGATCGCGCAGGTGGGCGTGCTGCAGCCGATCCTGGTGCGGCCCGCCGAGGACGGTCACCACTTCGAGCTGGTGGCCGGAGAGCGCCGGCTCCGCGCCGCGGAGCGGGCGGGTCTGGACACGATCCCCGCCATCTTGCGCCGCACCGGCGACGAGAACCTGCTCACCGAGGCCCTGGTCGAGAACATCCATCGCACCGACCTCAACCCGCTCGAGGAGGCAAGCGCCTACCAGCAGCTGCTCACCGACTTCGGTTTCTCGCATGAGGAGCTGGCGAGTCGCCTTGGTCGGTCCCGGACGGCGATCAGCAATGCGCTGCGCCTGCTGCAGCTGGCGCCCGCCGTGCAGCAGATGCTGGCCGACCGCGAGATCACCGCTGGTCACGCCCGGGCCCTGCTCGCTGTGGACGATGCGAGCTCCCAGGAGAACGCCGCGGTGCGCATCCGTGACGACGGGCTCAGCGTCCGTGCGACCGAGGAGCTCGTCCGCCGCCTCACCAGCGAGGCGGAGGGGCAGACCTCACGGGGTCGCAGGCGCCAGCAGACGCCCTACGAGGACCTCCAGCAACGCCTTGCGGACGCGCTGGCGACCAAGGTGACCATCAGCGGGACTCGGCGTCGTGGACGCGTGGTGATCGACTACGCGGGCACCGCAGACCTCGAGCGACTGCTCCAGATCCTGGAGCGCGGCACAGGCGAGGAGCTGTTGGAAGAGCCGCCCGTGCACTGAGCGTGGCGGGTCGGTGGCAGCGCCGCGCGACACGTGGTCGGGCTGGGCTCGCTCTCGGCGACCGCGTCAGCGCAGCGCTCGCTGCACCAGACGGTCGCACAGTGCGGCAAACGACATGCCCGTGGCCTCGGCTGCCATGGGCACCAGCGAGGTCTCGGTCATCCCCGGGCTGGTGTCCAGCTCAAGGACCCACGGGGTCCCCTGGGCGTCGACGATGAGATCGGCGCGCACCAGCGAGGTCCCACCAAGCGTTGACACGGCGTGGCGGGCCGCCTTGTCGACAGCTTCGGTGGTGGCGGTGTCGAGCCGGGCCGGCACGTGGAATGCGGTCGCTCCGTGGGTGTAGCGCGCGGTGTAGTCGTAGACGCCCTCGTGGGGTGAGATCTCCACGGCTGGCAGCACCTCGTCGTCGAGGACCGTGACCGCGACCTCGGTGCCCTCGATGTGTCGCTCGATGATCGCGACGTCGTGATAGCTGAAGGCGCTCATCAGCGCGCCAGGCAGCGCCCTGGCTTCGCTGACGCGCTTGACGCCCAGCGCCGCACCCCCTTGCGACGGCTTGACCATCAGCGGGAGGCCCAACCGCTCCACGACGCGGTCCAGGGCATCTGCTGCCCCCATGTCACGCACGGCGCTGGCCGAGAGCACGACCCAGGGCGGCGTGGCAAGGTTGCTCGACGCCCACAGGCTCTTCGCGACCGCCTTGTCCCACGCCAGGGCCGAGGTCGCCGCGGACGGTCCGGTGTAGGGCAGTGCGATGAGATCCAGGAGACCCTGGATGGTGCCGTCCTCGCCCGCCTGACCATGAAGGCAGATGAAGGCGGAATCGAACTGACGTTCGCTGAGGCTGCGCACCAGGTGCTCGTCGAGGTCGAGCCGTGCCACGTCGTAGCCGGAATCCTCGAGGGCGCCGGCGACGCGCTGGCCGGAGCGCAGGCTGATCTCCCGCTCCAGGGAGAGCCCACCGGAGAGCACCGCGACCTTGCTCATCGCTCATCCTCACCGAGCTGGCTGCCGAAGGCGGCGCGCAGCTCCAGCTCCTCGGTGACCACCCCGGCCAGGCGCTGGACGCCCTCGCGAAGGCGGTCCTCGTCGCAGAAGGAGAAGTTGAGCCGCAGCTCTCGTGCGCCGCTCCCATCGGCGTAGAAGGCGCGGCCAGGCACGTAGGCCACCCGCGCGGTCAGCGCCTTGGCCAGCAGCTCGCCGGTGTCGATGCCCTCGGGCACGCGCGCCCAGACGAAGAGCCCGCCCGTGGGCTGGCTCCAGTCGCAGCCGGGCGGCATCTCCGCTGCGAGCGCATCGGTGAGCGCACGGCAACGGTTCCGGTACAGCTCGCGGAACCGGTCGATCTGGTCGTGCCAGGACTGGTCGCGCAACCACCTGGCCGCAAGGGCCTGGGTGAGGTTCGACTGGCACAGGTCCGCGGACTCTTTGAGCTGCACCAGCTTGTCGCGCAGCGCGCCCGGCGCCATCACCCAGCCCACGCGGATGCCCGGGGAGAACAGCTTGGACAGGGTCCCGACGTAGACCACACGAGTGGGGTCCAGGGTGTAGAGCGGTGGGTGATGCTCACCCTTGAAGTCCAGCAGGCCATAGGGGTTGTCCTCGACCACCAGGACATCCCAGCGCTGTGCCAGCGCGATGACCTGCTCGCGGCGCTCCAGCGACAGGGACACGCCCGCGGGGTTCTGATGGCTCGGCACGGTGTAGAGCATCTTGGGTGCGCGCCCCTCGCGGTGGAGCTGGGCGAGGACGTCCTCGAGCTGGCCGGGGTCCATGCCCTCCGCGTCCATCGGGACGTGAACCACCTGCGCCTCGTAGGACTGGAACGCTCCGAGCGCCCCCACGTAGGACGGGCCCTCTGCCACGACGGTGTCGCCCGGGTCGCACAGCATCTTCGCCAGCAGGTCCAGTGCCTGCTGACCGCCGGTGGTGACCACGAGATCGTCGGCGCGCGCCTCGATCCCCTCGGCGGCCATCACCTCGCAGAGCTGCTCGCGCAGCTCGGGATCGCCCTGGCCACCTCCGTACTGCAGCGCGCGTGCGCCATCCTCGGCCATGAGGGTCTGCAGCATGCTGCCGACCGCGTCGAGATCGAGCGCGGCGGTGTCGGGCATGCCACCAGCGAGCGAGACGACCTCGGGCCGCGAGGCCACCGAGAACAGCGCGCGGATCTCGGACGCGCGCAGGGCCGACGCTCGCGACGCGTAGCGGGCAAGGTTCGGGTCGACGCGGACCTCGGACACGTGGTCCTCCACAGGCTCTGGTCAGGTTCGTCTAGCCTACTGTCGACAGGGTGCCGCGTGCGATCGAGGCGCGACCCACGACCGTTCGTCCATTCGGCTGGGGAGCGGCCATGCGCCAGGAGGAGCCCGGGCCCACGCCGCTGCGTCGTGCCGTCATCGGGCTCGCGCTGGGGGTCGGAGTCGGTGCCATGCTGGCGCTCGCGGCGCCTCGCCGGAGCGGGACGGTCCCGCGCGAGCCCCCCGATGCGGCGCGCGGCGAGGCCAGCGGCTAGCGACCCAGGCGCGCGAACATCGTCGCCAGCGCTGTGGCGAGCGCGTCGGCGACCGCTTCCTGACCCCCAGGGTCTAGCAGCCAGCCCTCGTCGTGCGGGTTGGTCAGGAACCCTGGCTCGCACACCACCGCCGGCATGCGCGTCTCGCGCAGCAGCGTCCAGGTGACCGGATGGCTGCGACCGTCCGGGCCGTCGCTGACCCGCACGAGCGCGTGCTGCAGCTCCTCGGCGAGCTGCCGTCCCGCCTCGGAGGTGAAGTTGGGGGCGCCGAAGTAGAAGCTGCTCGGCCCCGAGGCCGCTGGCGTGGGGTGGCTGGCGAGCGCGAGCCCCACCACGAGGTCAGCGCCGAGACGGTTGGCGAGCTGGGCGCGCTGACTGGCCGAGGGGGTCGTGGCCGGGCCGCGGGCGAGGACCGCCTCGGCTCCGGCGGCCGCCACCCTGGCGGCCAGGCGCCGTGCGATCTCCCAGGTGATGCGATGCTCGGCCACGCCGCGAGAGCCCAGTGCGCCCGGATCGTCAGGCCCGTGCGCGGGGTCGACCACCACACGTGCTGCGTTGAAGCCCCGCGCGGCGACCTGGCGCAGCCACTCCCGCTCGCGGGCCCGGATCCCCACGCCCTCGGACTGGTGGTCGCGCCGCAGCCGTGTGAGGGCTGCCACCGTCCGCGGGCCCGCCACCCCGTCGGTGGGAAGCCCGACGTTGCGCTGGAACTCCTCGAGCGCGGCGTGCCCGAGCGGGCCGAAGATGCCGTCCTCCGGCCCGGCGTTGAACCCCAGCTGGTTCAGCCGGTGCTGCAGCTCGCGGACGTCATCGCCGCGCAGCATCGGCGAGCCGTGCCAGATGAGCCGGTCACCGAGCCGGTAGCCGGCCTCGATCAGGGTCCGCCACGTCTCGGGCCCGACGATGCCGTCGGCGAGCAGGCCCCGCTCCCGTTGGAAGGATCGCACGGCCCGTTCGGTGGTGGGCCCGAAGACGCCATCAAGCGGGATGGTGAGCGCGAGCAGCCGCGCGAGCCGTTGCTGGACATCGCGGACCCCGGCCCCGGTGTCCCCGCGCGCGATCGTGGGAGTGCTCACGGCTGGCGCAGTCTACGCCTGCTGCGCCAGCCATGGGGTGCCCCGATCGGCGCCTCGCCGGGCGTGCGTCGCTGCGCGCGTCACGCGATGTCGGAGAGCTCCCCGAGCAGCTGGCCCTTGCCGCGCGCTCCCACGATCCGCTTCTGCTCGCGGCCCTTCTGGAAGACCATGAGCGTGGGGATGGACATGACCTTGTAGCTGCGCGCGGTCTCGGGGTTCTCGTCGACGTTGAGCTTGGCGACCTTCAGGTCACCGGACTTCTCCGCCGCGATCTCCTCGAGGACGGGGTGGACCTGGCGGCAGGGGCCGCACCACTCGGCCCAGAAGTCCACGAGCACTGGCACGTCGGACTGCAGGACCTCCTCGTCCCAGTCGCCGTCGGTCACCGTCACGGGCTGGCTCATCGCTGATCCTCCATCATCGTCTTGGCGCGGGGGCTGGGCCTTCGGTGCTTCAGCTGGCGGCGACCGCCTGCTCCTCGAGCCAGCGCTCGGCGTCGATCGCCGCGCGAGCGCCGGTGCCCGCAGCGGTGACCGCTTGGCGGTAGATCGTGTCGACGACGTCACCGGCAGCGAAGACCCCCGGCACGTTGGTGTGGGTGCGGGGCTCGTCCACCAGGATGTAGCCCTGCTCGTCGAGCTCGATCTGGCCCGAGAACAGCGACGTGGTGGGATCGTGGCCGATGGCCACGAACAGCCCGTCGGTGCGCAGCGTGCGCTGCTGGTCGGTCTCGGTGTCGGCGAGGACCACGCCCTCGACGCTGTCCTCACCCAGCACATCGACCACCTGGGCGTTCCACTCGAACTCGATCTTGTCGTTGGCGAACGCGCGGTCCTGCATGATCTTGGACGCCCGCAGCTCCTTGCGGCGGTGAACCACCGTGACCTTGGAGGCGAACTTGGTGAGGAACGTGGCCTCCTCCATCGCCGAGTCGCCGCCGCCCACCACCACGAGCTCCTTGTCGCGGAAGAAGAACCCATCGCAGGTGGCGCAGCTGGACACCCCGCGGCCGAGCAGCCGCTGCTCGTTATCGAGTCCGAGCCAGCGTGCCGTGGCACCCGTGGAGATGATGACCGCCTGTGCGGCGATCTCCTCGCCGCGCACCGTCAGCGAGAACGGCGAGCCCTGGGTGAAGTCGACGGACTCCACGTCAGCGCTGATCGGGCGCGCGCCGAAGCGCTCGGCCTGCTTGCGCATCTCGCTGATCAGCTGCGGCCCGAGGATCCCCTCGGGAAAGCCGGGGTAGTTCTCGACGTCGGTGGTCAGCATCAGCTGCCCACCAGCCTCGCGACCCTCGTAGACCACGGGCTGCAGGTCAGCGCGCGCGGCGTAGAGCGCCGCGCTCAGCGCGGCCGGGCCGGAGCCGATGATCGCAACGGTCTCGGTGGTCTGGCTCATCAGGATGATCCTCGTCTCGCACTGGTCGGTCGGAGTGCGTGCTGCGCGCACGCGTCACAGCGAGAGCGCACGCACCGCTCACCCCGTGCCAACGGCTCGCGTGCCGAGCCTATTCCGCGGCGGTGCCGCGTCGCAGCGGCGGGGGTCAGGGCGCGTGGACCACCACGTGCGCGATCGGGCACTCCGCCGCAGCGCCGGTGACGACCACGACAGTGCGGTCGAGGGACTGGCCGGTGGGGCCCGAGACGAACACGTGACCCAGCACCGCTCGCTGGTCCACCTCCGCCCAGGCCACGGCGGCCAGCGCGACCGGCGCCTGCGCTGCCTCCTCGGCGCGGTCGCGTGCCGGGGCCACGCAGCGCGCGGCCGGGTCCCCGTCCAGGGTGCGCTCCTCCAGAAGCCCTCGGGTCGCCGCGTCGATCGTGTCGGCCTCCTGCGCTGCGATGCCCAGCAGGTCGGTGACCGCTGGCGCGTCGCGCAGGCGGTCGACGAGCGCCTCGAGGTCGGGCACAGCGCCGAGCTCGAAGGCGACCTCGGTCGTCGGCTCGGCGTCGTCCTCGCGCGCGTCGTCGTCGCGCGGCCGATCGGTCTCGGGCTCGATGGTCTCGTCGGCGTCCTCGGCCTCGTCGGGCTCGGGGGCCTCCTCGGCTGCGGCGGGCGCGTCGTTCGGCTCGTCGGCGGCGTCGACGTCGGGGTCGTCAGCCATCTCCGCGGGCTCCTCCGCGGCTTCCTCGGGCCCCGTGTCGTCCCCGAGCGGGGCGAGCAGCAGCGGTCCTCCAACCAGCAGCGCCACCAGCACCGCGGCCGCCGCAGCCGCCGGCAGCCAGGCGGGGGTGCGGCGACGCAGCGGCGTGACCTCGGCGTCCGAGTCCACGCCAGCGTGGCGCTGCACCGCGGCCACGAAGCCCTCTGGCACCTCCACCGTCGCGGCCCCGGCGAGCTGCTCGCGCACGGCGCGCACCCGCTCGAGGCGGGCTCGCAGGGCGGGCTCGGCCGCCAGGCGCTCCTCGAAGGCGCTGGCCTCCTCGTCGGCCAGCTCGTCGTCCAGCCACGCGCCGATGAGCCGGGCGTCGTCATCGCCCGGGTCGTGGCGCGGAGGGTGGCGTGAGGTGGTCATGGGTGCGTCACTCGTGAGACGTCGGCGCAGGCGGGTCAGGTTCCCATGCCGCGGCCAGTCGCGCGTGCGCGCGGTGCAGCCGGGACTTCACCGTGCCCACCGCGACCCCCTGGCGCGCCGCCACCTCGGCCAGCGGGAGATCGCACACGTCGACGAGCACCACGACCTCGCGCTGGGGCCGAGGCAGCGCCTCGATGTGCGCGCGCAGGCCGGCGTCGATGCCGCGCCCGGCGAGCACGTCCTCCAGCGCGGCGGGGTCGGCGAGCGACTCGGCCAGCTCGGCGACGTCGGTGCTGGTGCGGCGCGGGCGCCGCGCAGCCTTGCGCTGGGCGTCGCGGCAGCAGTTGATCGCCACGCGATGCAGCCATGTCGCCAGGCTCGCCCGACCCTGGAAGGTGGCGGCGTGACGCCACAGCCGCGCGAACACCTCCTGGGCTGCGTCCTCGGCGTCGTCAGCGCCGAGCTCGCGGCGGCACACAGCCAGCACGCGTCCGGCGTGCCGCTCCACGAGCGTGGCGAACGCACCAGCATCCCCCTCGGCCACAGCCTCGACGAGGGCCGCCTCGTCCCGGCTGTGGGCGGGCTGGTCCCGGCTGTGGGCGGGCTGGTCCCGGCTGTCCGCGGGCTCGTCGTGTGCCCCGACCCCGCGCGCCTGTGGCTCAGGAGGCGGGGCGGGCACGGATCTCGAGCTCCGAGAACTCGGCGGCGAACCGGCCGGAGCTGTACGGCGAGGGGGGCAGCTCCCCGGTGATCCACACCAGGAAGTGCCGGTTGGGGATCTCGGAGGGGGGGTCCAGCTCGACCCACTCGCTGCCGCCGTCCACCGCGGCGACGGGTGTCCAGTCCTGGATGGTGGTCGCGGCGTGATCGGCGGTGCGCAGCTGCAGGTCGACGGGCTCCAGCACCGGTGCCACGTCGACGGCGTCGACCCACATCGGCTCGGTGAGCTCGATCATGATGCCAACACCGCCCTCGTCGGCTTCACCGAGATCGGCGCTGTCGAAGTGCTCGGTGCGCCACGTCGTGTCCTCGTCGCCGTCGAGCAGGTTGTCGAGGTCCTCGTCGTCAGGGTCCGTGTCGCCACCCGGGTCGAGGACCGACAGCCGCACCGACTCCGGGTCGATGACCTCCGGCTCGGGCTCGCTGCCGAACAGGGCGCCGCCGAAGACCTCGTCGCTGGCGGCGAGGTAGCCGCCCACACCGGCTATCAGCAGCACCGCCGCAGCGCCGGCGGCCACGAGCATGCGGGGTGTGCGCCACCGGGGCGGGGCCGCGTCGGCCTCCTCCCCGGCCGCCTCCGCGGCGACGGCTTCGGCCGACTCCGCGGCGGGCGGATCGGGTGGCCCCGGCGACAGCGCGTCGCGGCCGCCGTCCAAGGCGCCGGTGTGGTGCTGCAGCGCCTCGGCGAGGGCGGTGAGGTTGGGGAAGCGGTGGTGTGGCTCCCGCGACAGCGCGCGCTGCACCGCGCGCTCGACGCCGCGCGGGATGGTGCGGTCGTGGCGACGCACCGGCTCGGGGTCGTGCTCCAGACGCTGGGCCGCGGTGGCCAGCGGGGTCTCGGCGCGGAACGGCGGCTCGCCGACCAGCGCTTCGTAGAGCACCACGCCGAGGGCGTACTGGTCGCTGGCCGAGGTGACCTCGCCGCCGCGGATCTGCTCGGGCGCCACGTAGGCTGCGGTGCCGAGCATGGTGCCCGTGCGCGTGAGGTCGTCGGCCTGATCGGCCTTGGCGATGCCGAAGTCGGTGACCTTCACCACGCCCTCGGGACCCAGCAGGATGTTGGCGGGCTTGATGTCGCGGTGGATGAGGCCGCGGTTGTGGGCGTAGTCCAGCGCCCGCGCGACCGCGACCCCGACGCGGCACACGTGCGCCGCCGGCAGGGGCCCCTCGACCAGACGGTGCTTGAGGGTGATGCCCTCGACGTGCTCCATGACCAGGTAGGTCAGCTCGCCGTGGCGCCCGGTGTCGTAGAGGCTCACCACGTTGGGGTGGGTGAGCCGGGCCGCGCTGATGGCCTCGCGACGGAAGCGCTCGCGGAACGCCTCGTCGGCGGCCAGGTGCTCGTGGAGCACCTTGATGGCCACGGTGCGGGCAAGCACCTGATCCCAGCCACGCCACACCGTGGCCATGCCGCCCGCTGCGATGCGCTGATCCAGCCGGTAGCGCCCCGACAGCACGCGTCCCTGCGGACCCTCCACGGGCGGAGCCTGCGGGGGGTGCGGGGTCGCCCAGGTGGCGGTGTCGTCGGCCGAGTCGGTCATGCGGGGGAGCGCCCTGCTCGATCGGTGCGTGCGGCTCGTCGTCGGGCGGGATGCGCGGGTCGGGTGCAGGCTGTGGAGTCTAGGCTGGCGCGCGCAGGCGCTCGCGTCGGTGAGGGCACGCTTGCAGGGTAGCGGGGCAGCAGGGCGGTGCTCGTCCGTGGCAATCGTGCTAGCCGGCAGCGCCGCGCCGCCAGGCCTGCTGCCGCTGGGCACCCTCGGCCGCGTCGCCGGCCGCCTCCGTCTCGTCGCCGGCGGGGCGCTCGGTCTCGGCGGCGTCGGCGGGATCATCGGCATCCGAGGGCGTGGCGCGCGCGGGCGGCGCGACGGCGCTGGCTTGCAGGGCGCGCCCGCGCACGCTCGCCACGAGCTTGCGCTCGTTGAGGTGCGCCATGCGCTCGAGCGCCTGGCCGAGCGGCAGCCAGGCGACGTGCTCGGCCTCGTCGTCACGCTCGTGCAGGTGCCCGTGCAGCGGGCGCATGACGTAGTAGTGGACGTACTTGTGGTAGCGCACCCCGTCGGGGTGCCACAGGAACCAGTAGTCCACCACGCCCAGCCCCTCGATGATGGCCGCGTGGATGCCGGTCTCCTCGCGGACCTCGCGGACCGCGGCATCCTCCACCGCCTCGCCGGGCTCGATGCCGCCCTTGGGCAGGGTCCACTGCAGCTTGCCCATGGCGCTGCGGCGCGCGATGAGCAGCCCCCATCGACCGTCCGCGCGGTCCTGGACCACCAGGCCGCCCGCGGAGACGGCGCGTTGCGTCGGGTAGCGGCTCATGTCCTCGGCGCTCGTCTGTCGGGGGTGATCGACAGCCCTGGGTGCTCGGGTGTGCGGGCCTCCGAGGATAGTCGGTCAAGTCCGGGGGCTACGTGCCGACGCGAGAGGTGACGGCGCTGTCGACGCGAGAGACGATCCATGGCATCCATCGGGGACTACCTCCGCCACCTCGTCGACCGCGGTGGCTCGGACGTGCACCTCAAGGCCGGCGGGCCCGCCTTCATCCGCGTGGCCGGCGAGCTCGAGGAGGTCGCCGAGCTGCCGGCGCTCGAGGCCGAGGACACCGCTCGCTTCGCCGAGCAGGTGATGGAGCAGTCGGCCATCGATCGGGTGGTGCGCGGCGGCGAGGCCGACTTCGCCGTCAGCGTGCGCGGGGTCGGGCGGTTCCGCGCGGCGGTGTTCCGCCAGCGCGGCGCGATCGGCATGGTGCTGCGCGCCGTCCAGCCCGAGACCGTCGACATCCCCAGCCTGGGGCTGCCGCCCGCGGTGCGTGCGATGGCCGAGGAGCAGCGCGGCCTGGTGCTGGTCACCGGCCCCACCGGCTCGGGCAAGACCACCACGACCGCGGCCATGCTCGGCCACATCAACAGCACGCGGCGCTGCCACATCGTCACGATCGAGGATCCGATCGAGATCCTCCACGAGGATCGCCAGGCGCTCATCGACCAGCGCGAGGTCGGCATCGACACCGACACCTTCGCCACCGCGCTGCGGGCGGTGTCGCGCCAGGACCCCGATGTGATCTTCATCGGCGAGATGCGCGACCTGGAGACGGTCGGCGCGGCCCTGCAAGCAGCGGAGACCGGCCACCTGGTGCTGTCCACGCTGCACACCAACGACGCCACCGAGACCGTGAACCGCATCATCGACCTGCATCCACCCCACCAGCAGCACCAGGCGCGCCTGGCGCTGGCCAACGTGCTGCGCGGGGTCGTGTCCCAGCGCCTGCTGCCCGGCCAGCGCGAGGGTCGCGTGCCCGCGGTCGAGACCCTGGTCACCACCACACGGGTGCGCGAGTTCCTGATCGACGCCGACAAGACCGACCAGATCCCCGACGCGATCGCCGAGGGGTCCTACTACGGGATGCAGAGCTTCGATCAGCACCTGCTCGAGCTGTACCGCGAGGGGCGCGTGGCCCTGCGCGATGCGATGCGCGCCTCCACCAGCCCGCACGACTTCCGCATCGCGGTGCGCGCGGCAGGGCTGGCAGCCTGACGCTGCCGCGCCCGCCAGCCGTCTGGCGGCCGGACCCGCCGCCGCCCGCGGGGCGTCAGCGCGATCCCGCCGGCGCCCGCGGGGCGTCAGCGCGATCCGCCCTGCCCCCGCCAGCCCCCGGCGCTGACGGGGGCAGCCCACTCGTCTACGGTTGACCTGCCATGGCTGACGTGACGCTGACGATCGAGCAGGAGCGCGCCCTCGGGCAGCTCGTGGCCGTCTACCCGGTGGCCGAGGAGCTGGCCGAGCGCATCGGCGCGGCCGGCCATGAGCTCTACCTCGTCGGCGGCACCGTGCGGGACACGCTGCTCGGCAGCACCCAGCACGACCTCGACTTCGCGACCTCGGCGCCGCCGGAGGAGACCGAGCGGCTGCTGCGCGGCTGGGCCGATCACGTGTGGCTGACCGGCGCGCGGTTCGGCACCGTCAGCGCCCTCAAGGACGGTCGGCAGCTCGAGATCACCACCTTCCGCTCCGATCGCTACCTGGAGGGGTCGCGCCACCCCGACGTGACGTTCGCCGACGACATCGACGCCGATCTGGTGCGCCGCGACTTCACGATCAACGCGATGGCGGTGCGCCTGTCCGATCAGCGGTTCGTCGATCCCTTCGGCGGCTTGAGCGACCTGCGGGATCGGATCCTGCGCACCCCCACCGATCCCGCCACCAGCTTCGGCGACGACCCGCTGCGCATGCTGCGGCTCGGCCGGTTCGCTGCCCAGCTGAGCGCCACCCCCGACAAGGCGACGCTGAAGGCTGCCGAGGCGCTGGCACCGCGGCTCGACGAGATCAGCGTCGAGCGCATCCGCGACGAGCTCGACCGCCTGGTGTGCGCGCCCGACCAGCACGCCGGCTGGGACCTGCTCTGCGATGCCGGCCTGGCCGACCGCTTCCTGCCCGAGATCCCGGCCCTGCGCATGGAGCGCGACCCGCTCAACCACCACAAGGACGTCTACCGCCACACCCTGGCGGTGGTCCAGGGCACCCCCGCCGACGACGTGACGCTGCGCCTGGCCGCGCTGCTGCACGACATCGGCAAGCCGGCCACCCGCGAGTTCCACGACGACGGCCGCGTGACGTTCCACCACCACGAGGTCGTCGGGGCGCGCATGGCCAAGGCGCGCCTGAAGGCGCTGCGCTACCCCAAGCAGGTGGTCGAGGACGTCACCCAGCTGGTGTTCATGCATCTGCGCTTCCACGGCTACGTCGACGGCGACTGGACCGACTCGGCGGTGCGTCGCTACGTCAACGACTGCGGCAGGGACGAGCAGCTGCGCCGGCTCAACCAGCTCACCCGCGCCGATGTCACCACCCAGAACCGTGCCAAGGCGCGGCGCCTGCAGCGGGCCATGGACGAGTTCGAGGAGCGCATCGCGCGTCTGCGCGAGCAGGAGGAGCTCGAGCAGGTCCGCCCGGCGCTGGACGGCCACCAGATCATGCAGCACCTCGGCCTCGAGCCCGGCCCGCTGGTCGGCGAGGCGTGGAGCATGCTGCGCGAGGCGCGCCTCGAGGAGGGACCGATGTCGGCCGAGCGCGCCGCCGAGCTGCTCGACGCATGGGCCGAGAAGAAGGGCCTGCGCTGACCTCGAGGGCACAGGCCGCGGCCGGGCCCGGTCGGGCCGGGCCGGCGTGGGCCGATGCCGAGGGTCGACCGGTGCAGCGCCCCGAGCCGGCCGGTGCTGCCGCGCTCTCGGCGATCGGCGACCTGCAGGGCGAGGCCTACGAGCGCAACGCCTTCGCCCAGGGCACCGCAGCCGAGACCGAGGCGCTGTGGACCCGGCTTGACCTCGCCGAGGGCGACCGCGTGCTGGATGTGGGCGCGGCCACCGGACGCCACAGCCGCGCGCTGGCGGCGCGCGGCTGCCTCCCCGTGGCGCTGGACCTGTCGCATGCGGTCCTCACCGCAGGAGCCCGGCAGGCGCGCCGCGAGGGCCTGGGGATCGACTGGGTCCGCGCTGACGCCGGCCTGCTGCCGCTGGCGCGAGGCAGCGTGGACGCCGCCATCAGCGTGTGCCAGGGCGCGTTCGGGCTGGGAGGCGACGCCGACCGCGCGCTGCTCGCCGAGCTGGCGCGGGTGGTGCGACCCGGCGGCGGCCTCGCGCTGACCGCCTACTCGCTGGCCTTCGCCGCGCGCTTCCTCGGCCCCGAGGACGCGCTGGACCTGCCCCGCGGGCTGCTGCACGCCCCGGCCGAGGTCCGCGACCGCGACGGCCGCCCCCACCAGCTGGACCACTGGAGCGCCTGCTACAGCCCGGCGCACCTGTGCGACCTGCTCGCCGAGGCCGGTTTCACCGCGGTGGGCCTGTGGGGGTGGGAGCCCGGCGCGCCCACGGACCGCCCGCCGGTGCTCACCGACCCCGAGGTCCTCGTGTCGGCCGTCCGTGACCCTTGACCACGACCGTGGGGTCAAGCGTTCAGGTCGCGAGGTGCAACGGCGCCGCAGCGCGCTGCCGGCGCAGCGCGCCGGTGCGGCTCACTCCTCGTCGTCGGGGTCCTCCAGGCCGCAGCGTCGCCGCACGAGCGCACCGAGGGCGCGCAGGCGCCCCAGCTCGGTGGCTGGCACCTCCACCAGTCGGGCTCCTGCGGTGGTGCCCAGCCGCAGGCGCGCCACGGCCGAGGTGAGCGCCAGCGCGGCGCCCAGCACGCCCGACAGCGCGCCCAACGCACCGGCCACGCCGAACAGCGGGGCGGCGAGGCCGATCAGCACCAGGCCGACCAGCAGCTGGGGCACCGACTCGGCCAGGCGCACCCGCACCTCGCGGATCTCATCGAGGGGGACCACGTGCTCGCGTGTCCCGCCGTCCAGCAGCCCGAACGTCAGGGCGCGCTCGTCGATCACCACCCCGGAACCGGTCACGGTCACCACCGTGCGGGCGCTGGGGCGCAGCAGGCTCGCACGCAGAGCGGCCTGGTGAGGTGAGGGCTGCTCGTCGGGCACGGCGCCTCCGTCCTGCGAGCGCGCCGGCCTTGCGCTGGGTGCTAGTGCGCCTGGTGGCCGGCGATGAAGGCCTCGACCTGCTGGTGGGCCTCGTCGTCGTGGAGCTGCTCGGGCGGGGACTTCATGAAGTAGCTCGAGGCGGCCATCAGCGGACCGCCGATGCCGCGGTCCAGGCCCACCTTGGCGCAGCGCACGGCGTCGATGACCACGCCGGCCGAGTTCGGGGAGTCCCAGACCTCGAGCTTGAGCTCGACGTTGAGCGGCACGTCACCGAAGTTGCGGCCCTCCATGCGGATGTAGGCCCACTTGCGGTCCTCGAGCCACGGGACGTGGTCGCTCGGCCCGACGTGCACCTGGTCGCTGGAGAGCTGGTGATCCAGCTGGCTGGTCACCGACTGGGTCTTGGACACCTTCTTCGAGTCGAGGCGGGAGCGCTCGAGCATGTTCATGAAGTCCATGTTCCCGCCGAAGTTCAGCTGGTAGGTGCGGTCCACGGCCACCCCGCGCTCCTCGAACAGGCGCGTGAGCAGGCGATGGGTGATCGTGGCGCCTACCTGGCTCTTGATGTCATCGCCGATGATCGGCAGGGCGCGCTCGGCGAACCGCTGCCCCCACGCGGGGTCGCTGGCGATGAACACCGGCAGGCAGTTGACCAGCGCCACCCCGGCCTCGAGGGCTGCCTCGGCATAGTGCCTGGCCGCCTGCTCGCTGCCGACCGGCAGGTAGGACACCAGGACGTCCGCCCCGCTGCGGCGCAGCTCGGCGGCCACGTCGACCGGGTCGGCGTCGGCCTCCTGGCAGTGCTCCTGGTAGTAGGCGCCGAACCCATCGAGCGTGGGCCCACGCAGGACCTCCACGCCCAGCGGCGGGACCTCGGCGAACTGGATCGTGTTGTTCGGCGGGGCGACCACGGCCTCGGCCAGGTCGTGGCCCACCTTCTTGGCGTCCACGTCGAAGGCGGCCACGAACTCGAGGTCGCCGACGTGGTAGCCCGCCAGCGCGACGTGCATGAGGCCCGGGACGTCGGACTCCGGCGCCGCATCCGCGTAGTAGTGGACACCCTGCACGAGCGAGCTCGCGCAGTTGCCCACGCCCGCGATGGCCACGCGAACCTTGCCGGTCATGCCGTGCTCCTTGGTCTGCCCCTGCTGCCAACGGTTGGATGTGGTGCTGCTAGTCCTCGTCGACGTGCTCGGCGTCCCGCTCTCCGGCCAGGCCCCGCTCGGCGGCGATGAGGCCGTCGAGCCACTCGAGGTCGGCGTCGATGCGCGCCACCCCGTGGCGCATCAGCGAGACGACGTAGCCGTCAGCGAACGGGTCGTGCGCGACCCGCTCGAGCTCGGCGGAGCGCTCGGCGTGTCGCTGCACCAGCTCGGCACGGCGACGCTCCAGCACGCGGATGCGGCTCTCGGGCCGCAGGTGGCGGAAGAAGGCGAGCCGCAGCGGGAACCGCTCCTCCTCGAGGCTCTCCGCATCGCCCTCCAACAGCGCCATGAACTGCTCGCGTCCCACGTCGGTGATGCGGTAGACCTGGCGGCGTCGCCGCCCGGGCCCCTCGACGCGGCTGCGCTCGATGAACCCGGCGCGCTCCAGCTTGCGCAGCGTCGGGTAGAGCGACCCGAACGACACGCGCCAGAAGGCGCCGAGGCGCTGCGTCAGCAGCTTGCGCAGCGCATAGCCGTGCAGGGGCTGCTCATGCAGCAGGCCCAGCACCGCAAGCTCGAGCATCGCATCCTCCGACCAGGGATCGATCGTCCGGCAAGACTACAGCGCGCTGACGTATCGCGCCGATACATCGGCGGTGCTGGCGTGGTCGCGGGCGGCGCGGGCGGCGCGGGCGGGCGCGGGCGGCGCGGCGGCTCGGGACGGGCGGCGCCACCGTCCCCGGAGCGCTCGGCCGGGGACCTACACTGCGGTGCGATGCGTGGCTTCACCGACTACCGGATGGCCAAGCGGGCGCTGGTCCGCGAGGTCAGCGAGGGCCAGCGGCCCGTCAGCGACGTGTGCGACGCGCATCCCGAGCTCCTGCGCGCGGCCCGCAACGTGGGCACCGCGGTGGACCAGGACTGCCCGATCTGCGAGCTGGCCGACGATCGCGCCGAGGTCGCCCGCGACGACGTGGCGCTGCGCCAGGTGATCTACGTCTTCGGTGACTCCCTGCGCCGGCGCTCCGGAGCGGTGGTGTGGAACCGGGCGGAGCTCGGCGACCTCGCCGCGACCCACACCTCCTTCACCGCCTACGTGGTGGAGTGCTGCCTGGTCTGCGGCTGGAACCACCTCATCGAGAGCTTCCTGCTGGGCACCGAGCACCGGCGCTGACGGGGCGGCGCCGGCGCGGCGGTCGGTGCCGCGCGCTAGGCGGCGCGCAGCAGGGCGGCGTGCAGCGTCAGGCCGGGGCCGAACGCCAGCGCCACGACCGGCGCGCCGCGTGGCAGCCCGCGCCGTGCCAGCCGCTCGAGGATCAACAGGATCGTGGCCGAGGAGCAGTTGCCCACCTCGGCCAGGACCGCCCGCGACTCGGCGACGTCGGCCTCGCCCAGGCCGAGCTCCTCGGCCACGGTGTCCACGATCCGCGGGCCGCCCGGATGCACCGCCCAGGCAGCGACGTCGCCCAGGCCGAGGCCGTGGCGTGCGAGCAGATCGCCGACGCTTGGGCGGACGTGCTCGGCCAGCACCTCGGGGACCTTGGGTGACAGCCCCATGCGGAAGCCGGCATCGGTGATGTCCCAGGTCATCAGGTCGGCGTGCTGGGCGTCGGTGCGCGCGGCGAAGTCCACGAGGGTAAAGCCGTCAGCAGCGGAGCGCGCCGTGCGGTCGGCGGCTCCGTCAGGCTCGATGACCACCGCGCCGGCGGCGTCGGCGAACAGCGCGTGGGCCACCACCTGCTCGCGATCGGGTCGCCCCTCCTCGGCGGGCTGCACGTGCAGGCTGGTCAGCTCCACGCTGATGACCACCGCGGTGCGTCCGCGCGCGGTGACCGCGTCGCTGGCGGTCGCCAGCGCCGGCAGCGCCGCGTAGCACCCCATGTGCCCCACGTGGAGGCGCTGCAGGTCGGAGGGCATGCCGAGGTCGCGGCCCAGCAGCACGTCCATCCCCGGCGTGGTGTAGCCGGTGCAGGAGACGGCCACCAGCGCATCGATCTGCGACGGGGTGCGGCCGGCCTGCTGCAGCGACGCGGCCACCGCCTCCTTGCCCAGCGGCAGCGCCTCCTGGGCGAAGCGGCGCATGCGCTGGCCGGTGGACCAGGTGGAGAGGTCCTCGTCGCGCGGGTCAGCGACCCCGTGACGCGAGCGGATGCCCGCGTGGCGCCACACCGCAGCCGCCATCCGGTCGTGGTGGAAGTGCTCGGCGAAGAACCCGTCCCACAGGTCGCGTTGGTCGCTCGGGGCGGCCGGCAGCGCCGAGCCGATCCCGGTGATGGTGGCCATGCTCACCCCGCTGGCTGGTCCGCGGTGGACCCCTCCCCGCGCGGCGCGCGAGAATCCCAGCGTAGGCATCGACTGCGCGCCTCGCTCCTAGACTCGCGGCGAGGAGCAGACCAGCGAGAAGGGGCGCGGCACATGGCCCAGGGCGCGTCCGCGGGGACGGCCGACGAGGTGCCCGAGGGGGCCCGCCGTCTCGCCGAGATCGGCCTGCTCAACGACGTGACCCACGGCGACTGCCTGGAGGTGCTCGCGCAGGTGCCCGATGGCGCCATCGACCTGGTGCTGTGCGACCTGCCCTTTGGCACCACCCGCAACGGCTGGGACAGCGCCATCGACCTCGAGGCGCTGTGGCGCCACTACGCCCGCGTGGTCAAGCCCGACGGAGCGATCGTGCTGCACGCCCAGGGCGCCTTCACCGCGCGCCTCATCCTGTCCCAGCCCGACTGGTTCCGCTACAAGCTCGTGTGGGTGAAGTCCAAGCCCACCAACTTCCTCAACGCGCGACGCCAGCCGCTGCGCGCCCACGAGGACGTGTGCGTGTTCTATCGCCGCCCGCCGGTCTACCACCCGCAGATGCGTGCCGGCGAGCCCTACTCCAAGGGCGTGCGCAAGGATCAGCGCACCGGCTCCTACGGGGCGTTCGCGCCGGCGCTGGTCGCCAGCGCCGAAGGCGAGCGCTACCCCACCGACGTGCTCTACCACAAGACCGCCGAGAGCGAGGGGCCGGTGTGGCATCCCACGCAGAAGCCGGTCGGGCTGGCCCGCGAGCTGGTGCGCACCTACTCCCGCCCCGGCGAGGTGGTGCTGGACAACGCCTGCGGCAGCGGCAGCCTGGTGGTCGCAGCGATCGCCGAGGGCCGCAACATGATCGGCATCGAGCGCGAGCGTGCGGGGCTGCGCGTGGAGGCCGAGGCGGTCGACCTCATCGAGCTCGCCCGGCGCCGCGTGCGCGAGGCTGACGCCGCGCGGCCGGTCATCCCTCCGGATCCGGTGCTGCGGGTCGGCGCGCTCGCCTGACGCTCCGGGCCCACCCGCATGCGGCGCGAGCGGCAGCCGCCCGGCGGCGACTCACCAGGGCCGCACGTCGGTGCCGTGCACCGGGTCGAGCCCGAGGTGCTGGGTAGCCAGCACGTCGGCGGCCAGATCGCTGGAGGGCGGCATCACCGGCCCGCTGCGCGCGTCGCGCACCAGCCGCTCCAGGGGATGACCGCGACGCAGCGCCGCCAGCCCACACGCCTCGGCGACCGAGTCGGCCGCGTCGCGGGCGGCGTCGCCGGCCAGCAGCTTGGCCCGGTAGATCATCGCGTTGGTCGTCGGCTCGCCCGGGGCGAGGTCCACCAGCCTGCCGGCCTCCTCGAGCACCAGGCGGGCGGCCTCGGCCTGGGCGTCGGTGCGCCCCAGGCGCGCCCGCACCCAGCCGACCTGGCCGAGCCCGCCGGCCTGCCCCGCGACGGTGCGGTCGGCGACGTGGCTGACGCCCGCGTCGACCGCAGCGCGGGCCACGCCGGCGTACACCGCTGCGTAGGAGGCCACCAGCCACTGGGGCAGGCCGTAGGCGAGCAGCCCGGCGACCCCCTCGATGCCCCCGAGCAGCGTGTCCGCGCCGACGTGGCAGTCCAACGAGAACCCGTTCGAGGCGGTGGCGCGCATCCCCTGCACGTCCCAGGTGTCCTCGACGTCGCTGATCGCCTCGCCGGGCACCAGGAAGTGCGATACCGGCCCGTCGGGGTCGTCCACAGCGTGCGCGGCCTTGGCAGCGACGAGGTAGCCGTCGAGATGGCCGGCGCCCGAGCACGTGGACTTGTGACCGCGCAGGCGGTAGCCCTCGCCCTCGGGCTCGTAGGTGGTGCGCAGCGCGTGCAGACGCGAGCCCGCGCCGCGCTCGGTGATCCCCACGCCGTACAGCGCTCCCTGTGCGGCGGCGGCCAGCAGCCGGTCGCGCTGGGCGAAGAACGCCTCACCCGCACCGAGCTGGCGGGCGAGGTCCTCGGGGACGCTGGCTAGCGCCCCGGTGACCGAGGCATGCATGTTGAACACCAGCGCGGTGGCGCCGGCCCCGCGCGCCAGCGTCTGCGCCACGCGGGTGTAGTCGGCGAACCCGGCCCCGAAGCCGCCGAGGCGCTCGGGGACCATCAGGCCCAGCAGCCCCGCCTCGGACAGCGCGGCCACATCGGCGGTCGGGAACGCCCCGGCGGCATCGTGCTCCTCGGCGCGTGCGGCGAGCTGCGGGACGAGATCGGCAGCCGCAGCCAGGGCGTCGCTCATCAGTGCGTCCTTGCCTTCGGGTCCGGATCGGCACGCAAGTCGGAGCCGCGCGCAGCGCCAGCGTAGGCGCCCGCGTGAGGGACTTCGGGGCCCCTTATCACGGGGACGAACGGCCCTGAGTTGCCACGCCCACCGCGGAACCTTCCGTACCGGAGAAGGGCACTGCGTCGATCGATGAGCAAGGAGCGAAGTGATGGCAGCAGCGAACCAGACGGCACACGCCGGTGCCCGGCACGACGCCGACCGGCACGTCGTCGGCTCCGCCGCCGGCCGCAAGGTGCTGGCGGCGCTGCGGATCGTGGTCGGCTTCACGTTCCTGTGGTCGTTCCTCGACTCCACGTTCGGGCTGTCCTACAGCACCGCGCCCGAGGAGTCGTGGCTCGCCGGCGCCAGTCCGACCGAGGGCTATCTGAGGGGTGCCAGCGACGGCACGTTCGGCCCGTTGTGGGAGGCGCTGGCCGGCAACCCGGTTGTCGACCTGCTGTTCATGCTCGCCCTGCTCGGACTGGGTGTGGCGGCCATCACCGGCGCGGGCCTGCGGGTCGCGGCGGTGGCCGGCGTCCTGCTGGCAGTGAGCCTGTACGCCAGCCAGCTGCCGCTGGAGGCGGGTGAGGCCAACAACCCCTTGACCACCGACCACTGGTACTACGCGCTGCTGTTCCCGCTGTTCGCGCTGCTGGATGCCGGCCGGACCTGGGGCGTGGCCGGCGTCTGGGAGCGCGTGGGCCTCGTGCGACGCTTCCCCTGGCTGCGCTGACAGGCCGCGGCCACACCACGCACGCGCATCGGGGTCGGGGCGTGGGTGGGGCCACCGCCAGCCCCGCCCCGCGCTGCTGTCGGCCGCCAGCTCAGCGCGCCTTGACGCCGACGCCCTGGTAGACCCCGCCCAGCCGCGGGACCGGTCGCATCCGCACCGCACGGTTGCGGTCCAGCACGAAGCGCACGTAGTCCCAGGGGTGGGGCTCGAGGCCGCGTACGGCCAGGCGCACCCCGCCGGCGGCGAACCGGCGCTGCAGCGCCGCAGGGTCGACGAAGCGCTGCGGATCGTGGCAGTGCAGCGGGGGTCCGCCGGGCAGCCGCTCGGCGATGTCGACCAGGGCGAGCTTGGCGAAGCGCGTCGCCGCGATCGTGTCGATCACCACCGTGCCGCCCGGGGCCAGCACGCGGCACACCTCGGCGACCGTCCCATCGAGATCGTCGACGTGCTCCAGCACCTCCCCGGCCGCTACCGCCGCGAACGCCCCGTCGGGGAAGGGCAGGCGGGCGCTGTCGGCATGCACCCCGGCCACGCCCGCACGCGCCGCCACCCGCAGGGCGCTGCCCACGAGGTCGACGCCGACGTGGCGATAGCCCGGCTGGTGCGGTGCGAGCAGGCCACCGCCACAGCCCACGTCCAGCAGGGCCGCCCCGGGACGGGGCGGGGGGGGCAGCAGCGCCCCACGGGCGCGAGCCAGCCAGTGCAGTGCTGCGAACTCCCCGTCGTGCCGCCACCAGTGCGCGGCGAGATCGTCGTACTGCTCCAGGCTGTTGCGGGGCCGCCTGGCCGCCGCCTGGTTGCTCGGGCGTCCGGGTGCGACCCGGCTGGTGGGGCGCCAGGCGAGGGCTCGGGCCAGCCGCGTCACACGCCCCCGCGGCGCGGGATGGCGGGAGTGCGGCGAGGGCCCAGACATGCGAGCCGACATGGTGGCACGCACGCGCTCGGACGGTGGCACGCGCACCCTCGGATGCTGGCATGCGCGCCCGCGGGCGGAGGCAGGCTCGCCTGCGGGCGGACGAGCCCTCGCACAACGGGACCAACGTCCCGACAGGGTGGGCCGGGTGCCCGGTGCTGACGCCGGCGGGTCGGGGGCACAGTGCGCACCAAGCGATCGCCCTCGGTGATCCGAGCTGATCATCAGAGCGCGGTTGCACGAGACGCGCTGTGCGCTCACCCTCCCTGGGCGCAGCGCCGACGGCCCCGGGAAGCCCCGCCCCGGGGCCGTTCTCGTGGCGACTGCGCGAGGACGGGCCACGCCCTAGTTTGCCCGCAGGGGTCTGTCACCGCCCAGGAGCGCGCGAGCTACCCGTGAACCTCTTCAGCCGGATCCGAGCGCTGCCCGCCCCCCGCGGCGGGCAGCGCTGGGCCGTGCTGCTGGCGGGCTGCCCTGTGCTGGCGCTGGGCATCGCCGCCGCGCTGGCCGCAGACCTGGGCATCGGCCCCTATGACGTGCTGATCGACGGGGCAGCCCACCAGCTCGGCCTGACGTTCGGGATCGCCAGCTACGTCGTGGGCGTGCTGGCCATCGGCATCGGCTGGGGCCTGGGCGCGCGGGTGGGACCCGGATCGCTGATCAGCCTCGCGGCGGTCGGGCCGCTGGTGGACGCCTGGAGCGTGCTGCTGCCCTCGCTCGACAACGGACCCGTGGCGGTGGTGCAGTTCGCGGTCGCGGTGCTGCTGATCGCCGTGGGGGTCACGCTCATCGTCTCCGGCCAGCTTGGGACCGGTGCCATGGACATCCTCATGCTGGGCCTCATGCGCCGCGGCCTGCCGCTGCGCAGCACCCGCACCGCCCTCGAGGTCGGGGTCTGCCTGCTCGGCTGGAGCCTGGGCGGCGCGCTCGGAGTCGGCTCGGTGGCGATCGCCCTGTCGATCGGACCGCTGGTGGGCCTGCTGCTGCCACGCGAGGTGGCGGCAGCCGCAGCGCAGCGCCCGGTGGCCTACCGCTGACGCTCCCGGTGCGCTAGTCACCGGGGCGCGCGGCTCGGTGCCGCCCCGGTCACGCTCGCTATGGGATCGTCACAGGGGCGCGATGCCAGGTGCCGCCCCGGTGAGGTCGGTGATGCTGTCCCAGCGGGCGGCGACCTCGGCGGGGGTGGGCACGTGCTCGAAGGACGCGCCGGGGCTCTCGAACAGCGCCACCCGCCGGTAGCTGCCACCGGCCGCGAGAATCGCCATCCCGCTGTCGGTGCAGTCCTCGCTGACGAGGTGCACCACCGCCGGGCTGACGTAGGCGGGGTCGAGGCGCTCGGCGGTCTCGTCGTCGAACAGGGGGGCGGTCATGCGCGTGGTGGCAAGCGGCACGATCGCGTTCGCGGTGATCTGGTGCCTGGCGCCCTCGCGGGCCAGCGCGGCCATCAGGCCCAGCACCCCCATCTTGGCGGTGGCGTAGTTGGCCTGACCGACGTTGCCATACAGGCCGCTGGTCGAGCTGGTGACCACCACACGCCCGAACTGCTGCGCGCGCAGGTGAGGCCAGGCGGCACGTGTCACGTGGAACGTGCCGTAGGCGTGCACCTTCAGCACCGCGTCCCACTGCTCGTCGGTCATCTTGTGCAGCGTCACATCACGCAGGATCCCGGCGTTGTTGACCACGCCGTCGACCCTCCCCCAGCGCGACAGCGTCTGCTCGATCAGAGCCCGGCCACCCTGCGATGTGGCCACGTCGTCGTGGTTGGCCAGCGCCCCGCCGCCCGCGTCGTGGATCTCACCGGCGACCTGCTCGGCCATCGAGCCGGACGGGCCCGCGTCCGCGTCGCCCACGTCGTTGACGGCCACCTTCGCGCCCTGGCTGGCCAGCAGCAGCGCGTGCTGGCGCCCCAGCCCGCCGCCCGCGCCGGTGACCACCACGACCCGTCCCTCGACGCCTGCCATGATCCTGCTCCCTCTGCGGCGCTGGCGACTGCGCCGGCAGCCTATCGAACCGCCATGGCGCAGTGGCGTGCTGCGGATCGACGTCGCCCTGGCGCAGGTCGGTGCCGCGCGTCGCGCGGCACCGAGAGCGTCTGCGATGCTGGCCGGCATGCTGGGCGAGCCACCGCTGGACGATCTGACCTCTGCCGAGCGGCGCCTGGTACGCCGGGCGTTGGGCCGAGGTGCGCAGCTGTCGGACCCGCGCCTGGTCGAGGCGCTGGGGCGCCTGGCGCGCTGGCACCTGGCTCACAGCGTGCGCGCCTCCCTGCGACCGCTGCTGATCGCGCTGCCGTTCGGGCTGGTCGGCGGGCTGGCCGTTGGGGCCTGGCTGGGCGCCGACCCGGTGGTGATCGCCGTGGCGGTGCTGGTCGGCGCCACGCTGGCCGAGCTGCTCGTCACCCGGCCGGTGCGCATGCGCCAGGCACGGGAGGCGCTGGAGCGCCACGCGCTTGACTAGCCGGCTGTCACGCGCGCAGCGGGGCGCGGCCGGTCAGCGGAGCGCTGGCCCCAGACGCGCTGTCCACAAGCCCGAGGCCGCCCCCAGCCCACCCGCAGCCCGGCTGGCGTACCGTCGCGGCCATGCGCTGCCTCCGCTTGCTGGCCCCGGTGCTGCTCGTGCTGACCGCGCTGACTGGCGCGCTGGCGACCCTCCACCGCCTCGGCGATGCCTCCTGGGCGCAGCTGCCCACCGCTGGCGAGGTCCCGACCTGGCTCGCGTCCACCCCGCCGGAGGATGCGGTCATGGCGCTGCTGCGCCTGCTGGCGCTCGCGGCCACCTGGTGGGTCCTCGCCTCCACGATCGCCTACAGCACGGCCGCCGCGCTGCGTGTCGAGCGCGGGCGGGCGCTGCTGCGCCCGCTCACCCCGCCGCTGGTGCGCCGCCTGGCGGACCAGGCGGTCGCGCTCGTCCTCGCCGCGGGCATCGTGGTCGGCTCCGCCGCGCCGGCGCTGGCAGCCCCGCCACCACCCCCCTACGGGGGCCCGGCCACGGTCGAGCCGGTCGAGCGCGACGCTGGGGGTGCGACTCCCGACGCCGGCAGCGCTCCTGACGACGAGCCAGCACCGGATGAGGCCGATCCCCAACAGCCGAGCGAGGCACGACCCAGCGGCGGTGCCAGCCAGGGCGCCGACGACGAGGCGGCAGGGGATGACCAGGACCACCCCACCACCGTCACCGTGCGCACTGGCGACCACCTGTGGGGTCTTGCCGCCGCCCACCTGGCCGAGGTCGAGCAGCGCTCACCCGACGACCTCTCTGATGCCGAGATCGCGGTCCACTGGCGTGAGGTGATCGCCGTCAACACCGACCGCCTCGTCAGCGGCGATCCCGACCTCATCTACCCCGGGGAGACGGTGCGGCTGCCGCCGCGGGAGTGACCGGCCGTGCTGCCGTGTCACGCATGTCTGCGCCGCCCGCTGCGGTCATGAGCATCTCCGTGAGCTCGCCGCTGGTGCTTGACGCGCGTCGGCGCAGGTATGGCGCACCGGATCGTCGCGAGCGCCCCGACTCGGTGAGCCCGCGCCCTCACCGACGGGCCTCGGGAGCTGCGGCAGCATCAACCTCGACACGCAGCGGATCCGCGGTGGGCCGCAGCAGCATGAGCAGCGTCAGGTCCAGCTCGGTGCCCACCCGGACGCGGACCTGCTCGGCTGTCGCGCTGGCCTCGAGCACGTGCCCTTGCGGGTCTGACAGCCGCTCGGCCGCCTCCTCGCGGGCGCGCCGTCGAGCAGCCTCTGGGTCGAGCACGACGGTGCCATCAGTGCGGAAGGCGTCCTCGTCCAGCTCGGCCGAGGCTGCGGCGACCGCGGCGTCAGCAGCACCAGCCAGCGCCTGACGCTCGGCGAGGGCGCGCCACAGGTCGAGGGCAAGCCCGCCCACGAACAGCAGCACCACGCACAACCCGAGCAGCCACAGCGTGATGCTGCCGCGCTCGCTGGAGGGTCGGTCGGCGCGCCGACCGCGACCACTGGGGTGCGCCGTCCCGCGGCGCCGCAGCCGGTCAGCCATCGGGGCCGAACCCTCGCCAGCGGTCCAGTGGCTCGTGGTGCTCACGGGTGACGTCCATCCCGCCGACGCCTCCCAGGGTCGGCAGCTGCAGCGCCGGCAGGCGCACCGTGACCTCGGCGGTGGCCACGCCTCTGCGCGCCGGCGCGCCGTCGGCGTCGGTGTCGACCGCGACGCGCACCGAGCCCTCGACGTTGCGGTTGCGCAGCACCCGCTCGCCCGCGTCGGCGCCGGCGGCCTCACCTGCCGCGGGGTCTGGCTCGGCGGTCGCGACGCGGCCGGCCTCGGCGGCAGCTGCCTCGGCGGCGGTGGCTGCCTCCGCCCAGCTCGGCAGGACGGCGATCAGCGCCACGACCGGCAGCACCAGCACCGCCAGGCCAGCGACCAGCTCGAGCGTGGCCGAGCCGCGCTCCCGAGGACGCCGCGCGATCGCGTTCACGGTTCGGTGGCGGGGTCGCGGGCGAGTGCCTGTGCGCTGCTGGCGCGCTCCTGGACCGGCAGCGTCGGCACCAGCGGGAGCCAGCCGCCGAGCTCCCCGTCGATCGAGGCCACGATCACAGAGCCCTCGGAGGTGCACGAGACCTCTCCGATCTCCTCGCTCAGCGCGCCGACCAGGCCCTCGAGGGCGTGCTGGGCGCGCGTCTGGCAGGCGGCAACGGGTTGCTCGTGGCGAGCGCCGGCGCGGGCGCCCTCGTCGAGCGCCGCACGCACCGCCCCGTGGGCGTAGGCCATGACCAGCAGGTTGACCACGACCACGAGCAGCACCAGGGACGCCGCTACCGCGGTGAGCATCTCGATGGTCAGGTAGCCGCCCTCGCCGCGATCGCCTCGCTGGGGCTCGCCAGGCCCACGGTTCGGCGTCAGTGCGGTGCGCATCGTGGGTCGGATGGCTCGCGGGCTCAGCCGACGATCTGGGCCTGGATCCAGTCGATCACCTCGCCGCCGAGGTTCCCGATCGCCGCCCAGATCACCACCAGGGCGGCGATGGCAAGGGCGGCGTTGCCCAGCAGCTCGGCGGTCGAGTAGCCCGCTTCATCCGCATGCGGCACGCGCGTGACGCGGGTGGGCGCGGCTGGGTGTCCGGTGCGCGGGTCAGTGGACATGGGCTTCCTCCCATGGGTCTCGTCGGATCAGGGGCGTGCAGCGCTCACGAGAGCGTCTCGAAGATGATCGAGGGCAGCGGCGCGCCGACGAACAGCAGCATCAGCGGCGCCAGGAGCAGGATGGTCGGGATGAGCATGGCGGCCCGACGGCGCGCGGCAGTCCGGCGCAGCGCCTCGGCTCGGTGCTCGCGGATGTCGTCGCTCAGCGCTCGCAGCGCCTCGGCGAGGTCGGTGCCATGCGTCGCGCCGCTGGCCAGCACCCGGTAGGTGCGGGCTGCGGCAGGGTCGACGCTGGTGCGAGCCCCCTGGGACAGGGCTGCGTCCAAGGGGCGCCCGCCGCGGTGGGAGGCCACGATGTCGGCGATCTCCTCGGCGATCACGCCGCTGGTGCGGGCGCTGACGCGCTGGAGCATCTGTGCCACCCCGCCCCCGGCCCGCGCGTGCAGCGCCAGCAGCTGGTTGACGGTGTACAGCTCGATGCGGGCCCGCTCGCGCCGCTCGCTGATGGCGCGGTCCACACGGCCGCGCGCCCGTGCGGCACCGGTGAGCGCGCCGACCGCGACCCCCGCCAGCGAGCCGGCTGCACCACCCAGCGCGAGGGTGCCCACCACGCCGCCGAGCACCGCGCCCACCGCCGTGTGGGCAAGCTGGCGCGAGCGGTGAGCCTGGGTGCGCTGCCCTGCGCCCAGCTCGGTGAGCAGGCCTGCCTGCCGCAGCCGCAACGCGAGCTCCGCGTCGTCAGTGTGGTCCAGCAGGTGCTGCAGGCGCCGGCGCAGCTGGCTGGACGCTCGCGCGAGCCAGCCGCCCTCGGCGCGCTCGGCCACGACCAGATCGGACCGATCGCCAAGGATGGTGCGTGCAGGAACCGTGTAGGGCCGCAGGCGGCTGGCCAGGCTGGGGCGGGGCCGAGCCACCAGCCACGCCAGGGCCCCGGCTGCGGTGGCAGCCGAGGCGACTGCCAGCAGCGTCCCGGCCAGCATGGCGCCGCTCACGGGCGTCCCTCACGGGAGCCGGCGAGCACGCGTGGCTCGACCGGGTGGCGAGCGAGGCGCCCGATCAGCCCCATGCCGAGCACGCTGGCCGCGGCCCCCACCGCGATCACCACCAGCCCGCCCGCCGACTGGTAGAAGCCGCGCATGTGTTCGGCCTGGGTGACCAGCACCACCAGCACCGCCCAGGGCAGCACGAACACCGCGCGCGCGTTGATGGTGTGCTCCAGGGCGTTGGTGGCGACCTCCTCAGCCACGTGCAGGTCACGCGTGGTGGCCTCGGCTAGGTCGCGCAGCAGCTCGGTGACGAGGCTCCCGCCCTGCTCGTGAGCCAGCAGCAGCACCTCGACCACACGGTCGGTGGTGGGGTCGGCCAGCTCGTCGCGGACCACCTCCAAGGCGGCGGGCACCCCCACGGTGCGGGCGAGGATCGGGAACCGCGCGAACGCACCGCGCAAGGCCTCGGGACCGTCGGTGGCCAGCTCGTGCAGGGCCTGGGTCAGCGACCGCCCCGCGCCCACAGAAGCGGACAGCTCGCGCAGCGCGTCGGGCCAGGCCTGGCGGACCGCAGTGAGTCGAGCGCTGCGCCGCCGTGCCGCCAGCGCCCGGGGGATCAGCGCCACGGCGAGCGCAGGCACCGCAGCCACAGCCGCGGTCTGGGTCAGCGCGACCACCAGCAGGAAGGTGACCAGCCCGAGCGCCATCGCCGCCGCGGCCGCACGCAGATCCGCCGGCGCGACGCGCAGCTTCGCGCGAGCCGAGCCCGACCGCGCCGCAGCGCCTGCAGGGCGACCTCGCGCCCTCCTCCCGGGCAGCAGCCCCAGCAGCCCCGCCACCAGCAACGCGGCCACCGCGCCGCTGGCCACCGCCGCCAGCGCCGTCACCGGGCCGCTCCTGCGCGGGGTGCGGCGGGCCCGGTGGCACCGCCGGCCAGCACCGAGCGGAGATCGCGACCGGCTGGCAGCGCTCGCTCGAGCCGTGCCGCGCTGGGAGGCACGGCCCCGGTCCAGCGCAGCGGCTCGCCGATGCGCTCGCGCACGAGCAGGGGCTCGGTGGTGAACGCATCGTGCAGCGCCGGGGCGACCGCGTGGATCTCCCGCACCTGGCGCTGCACGCCCTCGCCGGGACCGCCCTCCTCGAGGTCGCAGTGGACCAGCAGGTCCACGGCGCTGGAGAACACCTTGCGCACCACGGGCTCTGCGACGTTCTCGCCCGCCATGATCGCGGCGTTGACCAGCGCCTCGAGCGCGTCGCGCGCGGAGTTGGCGTGCACGGTGCTGGCGAACCCGCAGCCAGCGTTGAC